>JBKBTA010000060.1:0-14896 GCA_046291035.1 Candidatus Brocadia sp. | reverse complement strand
CCCGTTTCGGCGATAATCCTTTTTTTCCCCATTCTTATCGCAAGCAATATCTGCCCTATGGTATTGTTTATCTTGTGGGCTCCGGTATGGTTTAGATCTTCCCTCTTGAAATATATCTTAGCGCCTCCCAGTTTCTTTGTTAGTCTCTCCGCATAATATAATGTTGACGGACGTCCCACATATTCTCTCAAATAATATTCCAATTCGGCATTAAATGATGGATCGTCTTTTGCTTTTAAATAAGCCTTTTCCAACTGATCCAATGCTGGCATTATTGTCTCTGGAACAAACTTTCCACCAAAACGCCCAAAATGACCCATCTTGTCTGGCAAACTAGTTCCCGCTGATGAAATCCCACATCCTTGCGTTTTATTTACTATTGTAGTTACCATAAAGTAACACCGCCTTTTCTAAGAAATCTCATTGTCATACTCTGATAAACGATAAAACTTATAAATACAATGAGGGTAGCAAACTTTCTTTTTCTGCTACCCTCATCGTTTGAACCGCTCCAATTTACAACCAAACTACGGTTGGACTTTCATACCAGATTTATTGCTTAGTGATGTACTTCAACACCAGCATCTGCGTTTGCACGGTGAGGAATATCTGTCCTCTTAAACCATTCAACATCTACGTCGCCCGGTTTTCTCCTCCAGCCAGGGAGCAGATCAGAATATTCACCATGCTGCCAGAATGCCTCCGATTTGTGTTCTAAGCCAATCTTCTTCTCGATTGCTGCAAACCTTCTCAACTTAGCAGCCTCTGTTTTGATTTCGATCAACTTTCTATCTGTTTCGAAGGCACCACCATTTCCATATGTTGCGTTGTACATGCTCATATGTGCCAAAGCTTTATAGGTGTTACCAATCAGATAGCAAATCATTTCGAGACCAAGACGCTCAATGTTTGAAGTCGCGTAGAACCTTGGATCGCCGCCAGGTAATAAACTGAAGGTGTAATGACCATACCAGTCAGGTGGTAAACCCTCTGGCATTGGATCGACAACACCGTCCAAGAAACAACCAACAATAACGGCGGCTGCTTCCCTCCACTTTGTGAAGCTCAAATTAATACCGGCATCCATCGCTTTCAACTTATCAGCAGCAAACCTTGGAGAATGACAGTCCTGGCACTTCTTTATCCATGCATCTCTCTTTGCCTTGTGCTTTGGCGCTCCACGATCAACCTGGAACATACCCATATCGCTATAAATGGTTCCAAATTGTTGCGGGTTGTGATTCCCATCCTGCATGTGGCAATATGCACATGTTGGAACCCTGTAGTTTCCTTTCTTAGAAGGCTTACTCCAGTCAATGGTAGCAGATTCAGCCTCATACAGACAACCATGAATGGAAGTGTTATACATCGCCCATTCGTCATGATCTATACCCATATGGCAGTACCTGCAGGCAGTCGGTTTCCTGGCTTCAGCAGGACTAAACACGTGCCTTGTATGGCAACCATCGCATCTGTTCTCAGCGATTGCATGGCATTCAGCACAACCATTAACTTCTTCAGCCGGTTTTCCTAACTGCCATGAAAATTCCAGAGTGTTTACCGTAAACGCATGGGTATGTGAACCCAAACCACCGGCCCTGTGCTCTGATGTCTCTTTTGGATGGCACTCGCCACAATTCTTCCAGGTAGGCATGAAAAGCTTCTGATGATCATTACCATGACATACATCGCAACCAACTGTCCCCTCAACAGGCTTTCCATCTTTCCCTTTTATACCAAGACCTCTCCTGAGCTCCAGGTTTCCATGTGCACTCTTCTTCCAATCCTTTACAATGGTAGGAGTCTGAACGGTGTGACAAAGAACACATTCTTCATTCTTAAAAACCCCTTCATTTTGACTTCCAGGTGTCCAATAATGCTCTGGATCATACCAACGGATTGAAGGTAAAAACTTCAAGAACGATTTATATGGACCCCTTCCCTCAACATATTCAGGCTGGGTGTATTTTGCCGTTAATCCAAAAATATACAACGTACCATCGTTATCTGGACCAACTGCCTGTCCAAACACCTGAGATGCTACATCCTGAAACGTAGGCCCTTCCGCCAGCGCTCTACCATTTCCCATCGTACACGTCAACAATGTTATCCCTGCAATAGCAAGAGTTACACACGCCACCCTGGATAATGGCTTCTTCAAAATATCAAGCATTACAACTTCTCCTTTCTTTCATAACTCGAACCTTTAAACTGCATTGTATTACCCATGATATCAGCATAATCATTTGGTAACAGTAGACACAATAGACTCTTTTGCCTTGCCAAACCACCCCCTTCCCATCTACTTCCGCCACTGATCTATCGTTGAAGATAGCACTTAAACGCAATACAATACAAAGCTTTTTCATTATACATTTACAATGAATCTTGTCAAGCACTTTTTACGAAATTATCACCTCATTTTTAGGCATTTTTCACATTTTTAACATCTCTACAAATTTAAAAACACGAAGAGCTGGGTAGTGGTATTACCCACATGACCCAGCTCTTCAGTTATTTTACTTCCATTCCCCCGTGCTTTCATGATGACAAGCTCAGGGATTCACCTCAGGCGTTATCTTGCATGATAGCCTGGATAAAAATCAGGACCCTGGATGTTATCCCACTGCGCCCCAATGTCTATCCACTCTACAAACAAATACCTCTCATCCTGCGTCAGGAATTTGTCATGCATTACCCTTCCCTCAACCGGGAATACATTCTCCCTCGGTGCAAACTGGCTCAATGCCTCCTCATACAGCCTCCAGATTAACAAGCTGTTGATGGCTGATGATGGATGAACATACTTGCCTCCAAGGTTGGGATCCTTGCCCCTCTGCGGCTCAAGCAGGCTGTTGTACGCACGGCTGAACGCCGCTATACCATTAACACTCACCAGCTCTCCACCGCCACTTAAGTCCGGCGGAAGGTTCGCATTGTGACACCCGGCGCACTTCGCATCGATGATCGGCTGAATATCCCTGCGGAAATCCACCGTCCTCCTCTTCTCCTCTGTCAACCCTTCCACAGGCTGCGATGTCGTACCCGATGGTCCTCCATAGTACACGTCCGATGGTACCACCACATCATCACCATGCTTTACACCCGCATAGTATCCCTCTCTGTTAAACTTCAGATATGCAAAGGCAAATGGTGAATCATAATGGCTCCTGTCATCATACCACCAGTTGTACAATGCCTTCGTGTGCTGGTTCTGGAATGCCCTGCCCCTGTAAGAACCATCATGACATCCGCTACAAATCCTGCCATGATATGGCCTCAGATACGCCCATGATAATCCCGTCTGTACCGACATCCCTCTTTCGTCCAGTATCTGGATGTAGTAAGGCGTATCGGCAACCTGGGATGTTACGACTGAACCGTCATCCTCTACATACTGATAGCCAATGATCTTCCTCTGCTGGAATGCCGTACCTGAGTTGCTGCTCGACCTCTCTCCTCCTAAAAGGTGACTTCCGGCCCCTACTCTAAACCTGCTCGCATCAGGCTCCTCACACTGTACTCCCTGTATAATCCTCACCGCCTTTACATCACCTGGCTTCATCACCTTCGTCCTCTCGCTGGGATACGGACCAATCTTGGTGTCTGTCAAGGTCGTATCAAAGCAAATCCATGTGCCCCAGGAATGTGGATAACCTTCCACCTTCACCTGGTCAAACGGCTGATAGGTTACTGTCGTTACGCCAAAGTTCTTACCTGCAGTAAAGGTATTGATCCACCTTGGCTTGTACTTAATATACACTGGGGCTGGTTGATGATCGTTCCACTCCGGATCATTGTATACCAATTCCCCTGCCTTGCCATTCTTGAAGTCAAACCAATAGATACCAAAATCACCCCTCTCTGCATAGGATACCAACATCCTGTCGTCAGGAAGTGGGTATGGGCTCCTGTACAATCCACCGTCATCCTTCGTTAATCTCTCATAGGTCTTGTTGTAAGGAGCATCCCAGCTGACTGCCGCAAGCTGACCAACACCCCAGTTCATGTACGGCGACTCTACATATACCAGCTTCCGGTCACCAAAGGTAATCTTGGCCTGAGACCGACCGCATGCACCGCCAATCTCGTCTGGACAGTTGCCATAAATCGCCCTTGGATACGCGCCATCCCAGTTGTCCACTTCCAGCAATACACGACCCTTGCCTTCTGCCCTGCTCCCGTTGGCCTGCACACTGGAGAACAGGATGTTTCCATCAGGCGTTAACGTAGGATCATAATTCGAACTCACGTTGTAGGTGATCTGGTCTATCGTGGTATTTAAATGCGGAAACTCTATACCCGACAGCACGTGACCAGTAATTCTCTCCGTCACACGACCACCCTGCGTATCCAGCCTAAAAAGATTATACGCATACGGATTGTGGAACTCGTCCATTACACCATCCGGAGAACCTGCAAAGATGATGAACCCGGTCTTCTCTACCGTGCCCCTCTCCTTCCAGTCACCTTCAAAATACCTGTCTCTCCATACGATGCGACCTTGGCCTTCCTCTATACTGCCAGCCGCATAATAGATCGGACTACGGCACGTGCCCTTATAATCGGTCATCTGCCTTACCCCGCTGCCATCTATGTTCATCTCCCATATCTGGCATCCACCGCCCTTCTTGTGGATCCCTGCAAACGCAAACTTCTTGCCATCCCAGTACGTGCATGGATCAAAGGCTGTCGCAAAATCATTGGTCAATACCTTTAATTCCTTCGTCTTTAAATTGTATGATACGATCCGGCTACCCTCGGGTACATAGTGTGGATAGTTCTGATACGGATCACCCTTTGCCGTCCTGGGTGACTGGGTAAACAGTATCACATCCACCGGACCCTGTACCTCTTTCGACATCCCACTATAATCAGTCCATAAGGCCTTTCCCTGCTTCGAACCACCCGTCATTACCTGATTCGATGCAAAGATATCCCCACAGACCAACGCACCGACTACCAACGCCGATGCCATTACCCCTCCTATTATCCTCTTACTCATCTGTTGGCCTTCTCCTTTCACTTTCTTAAAATATTCCACTCGAACCAATTACTTTCTATTCCAACCTTATAACCTTATAGCGCCTTCATGAACTCCACCAGGTCCTGCAAATCCTGCGCACTCAGGTGAGACGTCCTCCCATGCATGTCCTTCTCCGTCACCGTGTTGTTGATCGTATCAATCAACGTCCTGGCGCTCCCGTCATGGAAATACGTCCCCGATGCATAGATGTCCCTCAACGTCGGCGTATCAAACTCCTTCACCAGGTCCAGCCCGATGATCGGCGTATCGCTCTCCTCACCATAAGGATCCTCCCCTGCCTCCAGCGCCTTCAGGTTGAATACCTTACCCGGAGTTGACCTGAAGCCCTTTACCCCCACACGACCCGTTCCCACGTCATGCGTCTGGGCATCGCTAAACAAGGCCTTCGGATCCATGGCATCCCCAGGATGACATTCCGCACACCCTACCTTGGGGTCGTTAAATAACTTCTCACCCCTCTTCTGCGCCTCTGTCAATGTGCCATCAGGATTCCTGAACGGACTCCCCGCAAACTCCAATGCCCTGATGTAACAAATCAACGCCTCCAACCTCTCAGGTGAAAAGTTCTCACTCCTGAACACAAACCCGGGGTCTCTTCCACATACCCTGTCCAGCGAGCTTGTTGCACCCACGATCTCATCCGGATGACCCGTAAATCCCTCATGCCTGAACGGTGGCAAATACCTCCCGCCACGGATATACTTCACGTTCTTCCAGCTTCCCCATCCTTCATCTCCCAGGTCCCAGATCAATCCTGTTGTCTGCCCCCTCTCGTAATGGCAGCTGGCGCATGCATACTCGCCCTGAAGTCCCCACGATGCATCGTTGAATATGAACTGCCCATACCTCACCAGCTCACTCTTGAACGGTGAGTGTTTTACCCGGTAATGTACCTCTGGCACCGTTAATGGCTCACCCCTTGGAAGAGGCTCCCACTCCGGCCCCGTCTGGATCGTTGCCACTACCTGCGGCGTGCCCGCCATCAACTCACCAGTCGTCCACACCCCTGCTATCCCAAGGGCTGCAATCAAACCAATCTTTATACTCCTCTTCATCTTTCTCTATCCTCCTTTAACTGTGATATACTCCAATGTTACAAACCCACTCAATTCCTATCCTTGCTTCACAGCGACCTTCCCTAATTAATCCACAGGTGTCCTGATTACCGTCACATTGTTGGAAAAATAGTTGGCTGCATAGCAAAGCTTCCCGTCAGGCGACACGCACACTGAGCTAGGACCAAGTCCCGTTGGTACCCTGGCCACAAGGTAATCCCTCACCAATCCAAGGTCATCTCTCAGATAGTCAAGCTCGGCCTGGGAATTTCCCCTCACGATATTTAACACCTTGTCCATATCCAATATCGTTACTCGGTGCATCCCCCTTACCCCAATGTACAAATACCTCCCCTTGGGGTCCATTGCCATCCCATACGGATTCCCATCATAGTTGTTAAGCTCATCCAGCGGCAACCTCGCCACCTTCCCGCCCAGCTTGGTCTCCAACACCGCTATGTTGTTGGTAAACACCTGGCCATTCTCCGCCTCGCATACCGGCAACCAGTTCTTTGGTGTCTCATACGTCACTACCACATACTGCCCATCCGGCGTGTACACGATATCCCTCAGGTTGGCACTCTCCCTGATTACCCTCTTCTCCGTCACCTTGCCCGTTGCAAGATCAATAAAGTTTACACTCCTGTTGATGGAACCGCATGTGTCGTTTATCACCGCTATCGTCTTCCCGTCCGGTGATATGTCCAACGTCCTGGGACCGTAATCACTCGTGTAGATCGACCTGATCTTCTCCATCCTCCCCGTATCAATCACATCGATCGTGTTCCACATGTTTCCTGAACATGCAACATATGCCGTCTTCCCATCCTTGGAGATCTTTATACCGCTTGGCCAGTCCCCTACCTTGATCTCCTTGATCACCTGCTTCCTTGCTATGTCTATCACCGATACGCTGTCACTCTCGGCATTGCATACATACAAAAACGCACCATCCGGCGTGGGCGCCGCCGCCTCTGGCTGCACCTGCACTGCCACCTCACCCACCACCTTCTGCGTCCTCGCATCCACAAACGTCACACTGTGCCCTGACTGATTCACCACAAACAACGTCCCTCCATCAGGTGACGTCGTTATAAAAAACGGCGATGGCATGTCCGTCTTCACATGTGTACCCTGGATAAACCCTGCACTCGCTACCCCTCCTCCGGCCATCACCGCACCCAACACCAACGCTCCTATCCATCCTCTTCCTTTCATCGCTCTTCCTTCCCTCCTAAATCAGTTAACCAATAACATCAATGATATAAAACACAACTACTTACTGACATGTGGACAAGTGCCCGATTTTGTACAAATGACCTCTAAAGGTACACCACAGGTCTCACAATCTCCAGCTTTTTCAATTTGTGGTGCATACCGTCCCTTAATAGTTGTAAAACCCTTACCTGGTTCAGGACTTTCGTGACCACACTTAGGACATTTAAACAGCGCCCTGGCCCAGATTTTTTTACTTGTAATATCATCTCCACATTCATCGCAAGCGCCAGGAGCCGGCATACACACGCCGTATTTCTTGCAATTAGTGTTTACGCAACTATATGCAACCTTCTGGCACGCCCAACAGGTAGGTAAATCAGTATGTGTTTTGTCACCCGCAGCACGATGTTTTGCAAAGTCCCAGATATACCCTATCTCAGAACACTCATTAAATTCCCTAACTTCTTTGCAAGCATCACACCAATACGCCTCTAAAATCTGTCTTTTATCGCAAGGCTTATCCCAAGCAGCAAAAACAGATTGGGCCATAGAAACCAAAATACTAAAAATACCCATTGCTAGAAAACTGGTCCTTTTCATAACTTTACTCACCCCCTTTCATAAAGTTCCTTAAATATTTTGCAAACCTTAGAAATACAATCACGCAAAAACTTAACCCACATGAGCATAAGTCATACCAAATATTACATGTCAAAATAATTTTTCATAAAACTTCTATATAAAATGAAATATGAAAAAACACACTCCAAATTTTGAATTTAAATTCACATAAAATATGGCTGTAATCTGCCAATGTTTCACTGTCCTTGTTAAATTTAAGACCATTAATTAGTTTGTGGTCTAAATGTGCTATTCTGGAACACTATGTTCAAGATGGCTGATACCGACCATTACTAATTTGCCAAACCATACTTTTGCAATCGGTATCTAAACGTACCTCTCGTTAACCCTAATAACTTCGCGGCCTTTGTCTTATTATTTTTACTTTTTTCAAGTGCTTGAGTAACTAACTGCTTCTCCAGGGCATCAAGCGATAATCCGTGAGGTGGGATGTCAAATAAAACAGATTTATCCGTAACCTGCATCTTCTCTTTTTCAACAAAAGGTGCACCTTTGACTATTGATATGGGCAAGTGATCAGGGGTAATTACATTACCTTTACATAAAATTACCGCACGCTCGATAACATTCTGCAATTCCCTTATGTTGCCTTCCCATTTATGCATCATAAATAACTTTTCCACCTCTTTGCTCAATGATATAGGCGTTTTCCCCATTTTAGTTGAAAACCTTTTCAAGAAATGTTTGCTTAAAGGGATGATATCTTCTCTTCTTTCTCTGAGTGGTGTCAAGGTAATAGGGAAGACACTTATTCGATAATATAAATCTTCTCTAAATTTCCCGGATTTTACCAAATCTTCCAGATTTTTGTTTGTAGCACAGATAATCCTCACATCAGCTTTTATGGTTTCAGTACCCCCAAGGCGCTCCAGTTCCTTAGCTTCGATGACACGTAGCACTTTTGCTTGAATTGCCAAACTCATTTCTGATATCTCGTCCATGAAAAAAGTACCACCAGCTGCCAATTCGAAACGCCCTTTTTTGGTTTTTTCCGCGCTAGTAAAGGCACCTCTTTCATAACCAAACAACTCGCTTTCAAGCAAGTTTTCTGGAATTGCAGCACAGTTCAGCACAATGAGAGGACCGCATGCCCTATTACTATTATAGTGTATAGCCCGCGCAATTAACTCCTTTCCCGTTCCACTTTCACCAGAGATTAGCACAGTGGAATCAGTTTTGGACACCTCTCCAACTAACCGTAATACTTCAATTACTTGTGGAGAATTACCAATGATATTCCCAAAATCATACTGCGATTCAAGTTCCTGACGCAAATATTTATTTTCAATTGTCAATGAACTCATTTTCAAAGCCCTCTTAACAGCTAGCTTGAGAATATCTTTTTCAAAAGGCGTGGTTAGATAATCAAAAACTCCCTCTTTCATAACGTCTATTGCAGACACAACGGAACCATATGCGGTAAGCACAATGATAGGGATATCCGGGGCTTTGCTTTTAATTGCTCTCAGGAACTCAAGCCTCCCCATCTCCTGTACTTTTAAATCGGTAATAAGAAGGTGAAATCGCTCTTTGTCCAAATAATCCATAGTTGCCGAACAGCTGCTTGCAGTTACTACCTTAACATCTTCCATTTCTTCAAAAACCATAGCAAGCACCCTTCGCATGCGTTCTTCATCATCTGCAATGAGAACTCTGTAAGCCATTTTAGACCTTCATAAAAGCACTCTTAGTACTTTCAAAACCTGCAAAGACTTAACAGTTAAAATTTGCCCACTATAGAATTTGTCAACAACCAAAATCAAATGGCCCAAACGATAAGGGCCGAAAACATAAAGCCTACCATGATAAGGCCTGTGATCAAAACGGGAACTGCGAAAAGCCTGGTTAGAAAACTCACAAAAAGAGAGGGCGGGGCAACTTTAAGGTCTTGCAGTTGCCGTTGACTTTCGAGCCTTTTGAATTGGTTTGGACGCTCGTGCTTAAATTCTTCTTCCGTTATACTCCCCGTGAAAATTGCCTCATCAACGGGCATTTTTTCAGGAAGTAAATGGGTGTGGAAAAAATGGATCGTAAAAATAAAACCCGCCGCGAGAATCGCCTCATACCGATGAATGATCAATGCTATACTGGGTAGATCTATGATGCTCGCAACTGATGGCGGTATAATTTTCGTAAATTGCACTGGAAACCAAAGAATCAACCCGGTTACTGCCATTACCATGGTTCCCCACATCAGCGACAGATATTCAAATTTTTCCCAATAAATCCACCGATCAAAATCAGGGCGCTTTCCAATACCGAGGAACCATTTTATATCACCTACAATATCAAATATATCCCTGGGTTGAATAAGTAACGAATTTGGCCCCCAGAAAAACCCCTTTTTCTTTTGCACTGATATGCTGATGAAGAGAAATACAAAATGAATAAATGCCGCGAAGAAAGTTATTAAGGCGCAAATACGATGGATGAACCCCGCTGTAGGGTATCCCCCAAATAACTCATATAACCATTTCGCCCAATCATAACCACGAAAAGCCAACGGCATTCCTGTTAAGACGAGGCCGAAAAAACTGATAATGATCAAAAAATGACAAAATCTATGGAAAAAACTAAATCTTAAATAGTTAGTGGTGCTCCTCATTAGCATGCCCCTTTCTCTTATGCTCGTCTCGTGCTGTCGCAAACCAAGTTAGCAATGAATGGAGTCCGAAAGACGAAAATGTGAATCCCAGTATTCCAATATACATCACAAACACTATACATAAAATTGTTTGTGGGTTTTTAAGAACTTTTTTGAGGTTTTCCGGATCGTTACGCGCATTTTTTAATGCAGTAAGCAGAGTTTTATAATATTTAATGTTCTTTATTAGAGGATGCTCAATGTGTTTAACAAAACTTGCATTTGCATTAGCATGGCAATTCCCACACGTTTCTATAATCTTTTCTTTTCCAACTTTGGATTCGGGTTCGGACGAATTTAATATTTTATGCTTTCCATGGCAATCAAAACATACAGGTACATCTGTCGTCGTATGCCCTAGCGCAGTAACTTGACCATGTGCGTTATTTTTATAGCTATCAAGATAATCCTGGTGACACGAGCCACAAGATTGGATTGTTAATTTTCTATGCAGCGGATCTGTACCCCTGGGCACGTACATTGGAGATTTCTCTCCAGCAGTGGTGAAATGATATGTTAAACCGAAATGGCAATCTTTACATGTAGGTACATCCTTGTTATTCTCTTTCATCAATTTTACGTGGCTGCTTTGCAGATACTCATCAGCCGGATCATCATGGCAGAAAGTTATACAGTCAACCGGCTTTAAATTCGGCTTATGGCCTTCCGTCAAATCTACACCGTCAAGCTCTTGATGACAATCAGTGCAGAAAAAATCTTCTCCCCCATGCGCTGTCGTCTTATAAGCTGCCTCATCAATAAGTAGCGAAACAACTTTAATTTCCCCTGTAATAGGGTCTATCCTTGTCTTTTCTGCCGTCTTTAATTTGTCCAGATGTGTATGACATTCAAGACACGGGCCATTATCGCCTGCAGTTAACGCTGCAGGCGATAGGCCAATAATAGCTGAACTTACAACCAAAAATACAAACGATCTAAATTTCATAAAACCTGATAAACTTCCCAATACCAAGTTTTTTTCTGACTTATAACCCATCTACGGAATCCTCCCCAGCCATAACTCTTAAGCTTAAAGAGTTATTCCTTTTTCTTTGGTTTTAAAGGTGTATTAAGAATCTCATCCTTTGGCAATAATGCGGCCCATTTTTTCTTATCCTCAGGGGACATCTTTTTAATTACATCATCAATTTCATCATGGTCTCGATGATCGTCTTTCTTAAAATACTCTTTGTAATCCATAACCTTATCCGTTTTGGGGCATTTATTCTTATCGTCTTTACTTTCCCAATGGCATTTCAAGCATTGTTCTTTTACAGTAGCTGGGCCGTTAATACCAGCCACAACCAAGCCAGCATCGTATTGCACTTTTCTAGCCATGAGAGGATCCTTTTTTAGTAACTCTTTGAAGGCATCCTTTCCCTTACCTTCGTAATTCTCTTTTACTTTTTTATACTCAGAACCAGGGCCATGACAGGCCTCGCATTGCACATTAGGCAAATACTTTTTGCCAGCCTCTGCAATCTTTTCACCATACGCAGTAGCATGACACTTCAAACAATCCGGGTTTTCTGCATCAGGTGTTCCTTTCAACCTCTTTTCCCAGGTATTGGAATGCAATCTTTCCTTATATTCTTCTCCCTCAAAACAACCTTTTCCCATATGGCACTTACAGCCACTATTGCTGACATACTCAGCCCCGGTGGAAAAGGTAGGTAATGAAAAAGTTAGTGAACAAACAGAAACTACAATTCCTCCCAAAAAATATCCAGCCCTTCTACTACCAAACATTTATAATCTCCTTTCCTGTACCAAAATAAATAACAAAAACGGCACTATGCAAACCCCAACACTTTCACTATCTTGTTTCTAAACAATATCCGCACCATGAATTTTTACACCATCGTTAATAATAGTATCAAAGCGCTGATATTATTCTTCGTCTCTTTTAACGATTATTTTGTAGCATAAAAACCGCCGTCAATAGAAGCCAAAATAATCGGTATTTAGAAATTATTTCCAAGACCAAACCGCATGAGTTAAGATCAGTTTAACCATTTGATCTCTGAAAATATAATTACTGTGGCGTTCATAAAAGGAAGAATAAGTTAGCATGCTTTTTAAACGGTGTCAAGAAAAAATTCATTTACCATGAACTAATGCTGGCCTTTTGACAAGAGATTTTCGACAAAAAGAGTATTTATAGTTCCATTTGCAAATTGAGGATGTGAAATGAGTTCTAAATTTAATGGAATGGTTGTTTTAACACCTTCAATTACATATTCACCCAAAGCCCGTTTCATACAGGCAATAGCTTCTTCCCTTGTTTTTTGATGAACAATCAATTTAGAAATCAGAGAATCATAATAGGGGGGAATCTCATAGCCTGCGTGCACATGAGAATCAACCCGTACACCCCGCCCCCCTGGAGGATTGTATGTTGTGATCTTTCCGGGTTGAGGCCTAAACCCATTTTGGGGGTCTTCAGCGTTAATACGGCATTCTATCGAGACACCACGGGGTCTGACCTTCTTCTGCTTTATATTTAATCGTTCACCATAGGCAATCCGTATTTGCTGCTTGACCAAATCGATACCGGTGACCATCTCGGTAACAGGATGTTCAACTTGTAAGCGTGTATTTACTTCTATAAAATAGAAATTACCCTGTTTATCGACGAGAAATTCAACGGTACCAGCATTTGTGTAATTTACAGCCCTTGCAATCTTAATTGCCGCCTTGCATATTTCATCGCGTAAGCGCTCAGAAATATGCGGAGAAGGAGATTCTTCGATAAGTTTTTGGTGTCTGCGTTGTAATGTACAATCCCTTTCGCCTAAATGAATAATATTACCGTAGTTATCCCCAAATATTTGCACCTCTATATGGCGAGCATCTTCTATATATTTTTCTATATAGATGGATGGATCCTTAAAAGCTGCTTCGGCCTCCCGTTGCGCAACTGCCAAGGAATTTACAAGACTTATATCATTATGTGCAACACGCATCCCGCGTCCACCGCCGCCCGATGAGGCCTTAATAATTACGGGATACCCGATCTTATGTGCCACATCAAGCGCCTGTTGCTGGCTTTTTATAGCCGATTCACTGCCCGGAACTACGGGAACCTTGCTTGCAACTGCAATTTTTTTTGCCTCAGTCTTATTTCCGAGTTTTTTTAATACATCCGATTTAGGACCTATAAATACTATTTTAGAGGACTCGCACACCTCAGCAAAGTGACTCACTTCGGACAAAAAACCATATCCCGGATGAATAGCTTCAATATCAGTTATCTCAGCCGCACTAATAATACTTGGGATATTTAGATAGCTACCCTCAGCCTCAGGAGGACCGACACAAACAGTAATATCTGCCTGCTTTAAGTACATTGCGTTCTCGTCCGACTTCGAACAGATCGCAACCGTTTCTACACCCATTTCGCGACATGCCCTTATAATTCTTAAAGCGATCTCACCTCGATTTGCAATCATTATCCTGGAAAACATGGTACCCGGTATCCCTCAGCTATTCATTTAATTTCCTGATACAAAAATACACCTTCATGTCACCTTTGCAGAAGGTTTAACACGAAATAGCGGCTGGCCAAATTCGACTGCCTCCCCATCATTTACATACACATCAATAATTTCACCCACGGTCTCGGCTTTCACTTCATTCATTATCTTCATTGCTTCAATAATACAAACAACTGTTTCTTCGTTTACAAAATCCCCCACATTTACATAAGGATCAGCACCGGGTGCACTAGCTCTGTAAAACGTACCAACCATAGGTGAAATAATCTCTACAAAGTTTTCACTTTCACCTGACAACGGCTGTGAAGGACGTTCTTGTTCGAGTTTGGGATGAACTATCGAAGGGACTGCTACAGGTGAAATCGTATGGGTATATCCAATCTCACTTTTTTTAATCCTTATTTTGGTGACATCTTCTTGAATTTCAATCTCAGATAATTCATTTTCATTCATAATTGAAATTAACTGCTTTACCTTGTCTATAATACTCATCATCTATTCCTTTGTGGAGTTTTATTTTAGTTATTGAACAGGAAAGCCCGAAACCTTCTATTACACCGCAAGAGGGATACCTTTGTTATGTATTGAGCGGAGAAATATGAAACGAAAAAGGAATGGAATAAAAAGATGGATTATACCGATACGTTTTTCAATAATTTGTGATTTTTGCAAAGGTATTCTATAAATTTTTAGTTTACACTACTATTTCTGTTAACTTTTTTGGCACGCGGCTTAAAACATCACAGCCGCTGGAAGTTACTACTATTATGTCTTCTATACGTATACCCCCCCA
>JBKBTA010000005.1:0-40184 GCA_046291035.1 Candidatus Brocadia sp. | reverse complement strand
CACAGGGGAGTAGAACGACCTCTGCGCGATGTTTATAATGATGCGCCAACTCAATAAATTTTTTACTTTTTAATGTAAGAGGCGTAGCCATGACGAGAATTTTGCCGGTGAGCCCTAGCTCTATTGCTGGTTTTAAAGCAGGCTCCATCCCAATCACCGGGAAAGGATACGTCCTTCGGATCTCGTTGATCGCAACGCTTGTAGCTGTGTTACATGCAACGACCAGAGACTTGATACCTACGAAGGATAGGAATTCCGCAGCCTTTATGGATAGAGTCCTGACGACATCTTCGGGTTTTGTCCCGTAAGGGGAATGGAGCGTATCGGCAAAATACACAAATTCCTCGTTAGGCAGTATCCTGATTATCACGGCAAGGACAGAGATCCCTCCAATGCCAGAATCGAAGACCCCTATGGGCAATTTAGTCCTTGGGTTTTCCATTCAATTTATTGACATAGAAAATTATGGGCGATGGGCATTCGCCGGCCTGATCCAAATGCCTTGGAGGTTACTTTGATACCCGGGGCTGCCTGTCGCCTCTTGTATTCATTTCTGTTTACCTTCCTTATAATTTCGCGTACCGTCTTCTCGTCAAATCCCATTCGAATAATTTCATCAATACCCATGGCATCTTCTATGTATGCCTTCAGAATGCCATCCAGTACATCGTAAGGAGGTAAGCTGTCCTGGTCAAATTGATTTGGTTTCAATTCGGCAGAAGGTGGTTTGGTGATGGAATTCTGCGGGATAATCTCTCTTTCCCGGTTTATATACCTGGCCAGTTCATACACCATCGTCTTTGGGACATCGGAAATCAACGCAAATCCACCGCTCATATCACCGTACAGCGTACAATATCCCACAGCCAGTTCAGACTTGTTCCCCGTTGTCAGGACAAGGTATCCATATTTATTGGAAAGTGCCATGAGGATATTGCCTCGGATGCGTGCCTGCAGATTTTCTTCTGCAATATCAAAGGGCATTCCCTTGAATTCCGCCTGCAAGGTTTTCTGGTATGTTTCAAATACGTCTTTAATGGGTATGACCTTGTAAGTGATGCCCAGATTCTGAGAAAGTTCTACTGCATCATCGATACTGCCCTGTGAAGAAAATTGGGATGGCATGAGCACCCCGATGACATTTGTATTGCCAAGGGCTTCTACGGCCAGTGCAGCGGTTACAGCAGAATCGATACCCCCGCTGAGGCCGATGACAACTTTCTTAAAACCGCACTTTGTTACATAATCCCGAAGCCCAACGATTAAGGCCATATGGACGGTCTCAATAGGGGTATAAGCCCTAGGTTGTATTTGTACCTCTGGGTTTTCTATATCGACCACTATCAAGTCTTCTTCAAAGGTTGCGGCCTGCGCAATAAGCCTGCCCTGGGCATTTATCACGACACTGTTTCCATCAAAGACGAGATCGTCATTACCCCCCACCTGGTTTACATAAATAAAAGGTACTTTATATTTCGTAGCATCGTGTATGAGCATACGCAATCGTATCTTGTCATGCTTTTCCACGGTAAAGGGCGATGAAGAGATATTTATCATGACATTCGCCCCGTGAGAGATCAGGTTTTCGATGGGGTCTATCTCATATAAAGGACGTGGCCAAAACTCTTCGTCATTCCATATATCTTCACAGATAGATATACCCAATATAGAGTCCATAAATTTTACCGGAGAGATCGTATGTGCTGGTTCAAAGTAACGGCATTCATCAAAGACATCATATGTCGGCAGGAGTGACTTGTGATGGATAGAAATAATTTTGCCATCTTGAATAAATGCTGCCGCGTTGTGGACAAGCTTACCATGTCGTCGTTTGTTTCTGTCGACGAAGCCTACAATGACAGAAATACCATATACACCGCTGGCTATTGTATTGAGGGTTTTCAGGTTCTCATCGATAAATGCGGGGATATCCAGAAAATCCTTTGGAGGATAGCCCGTAACGGCCAATTCTGGAAAAACGACAAGATCGGCGTTTTGTCTCCTGGCACGATCAATGTATGAGCATATTTTTTCGGCATTTTTCTGAAAGTCGCCTACCGTTTGATTAATCTGTGCCAGCGCAATTTTCATGTTTTTTAATTTAATATGTAAATTTGTCTTTGGCAAACAAATTTTATTCTTAAGCAAAAATTACGACACAAGAATTTGCTAAAGCACCCTTTCCCGTACAGGCTAGAACGATTTACCCCAGTTCTTTCCCAGAAAAACATCCGAAAAAAGCTTGACATTGCAAAACGGTAGATGATAATCTCTGGTTGTCTTCGCCAAAAACGTTAGCACGACGGCGATCTATACCCATGACGCGATCAAAGGAGGTTGCGGCGTCCGATGCCCGGTCGATGAGTTTTAAGACAGATATACCGTCTGTGTAATCAGGAATGTGCGATTGGCGAAAATGCAGAAAAAGCTTGATGCAAAAGTAGTTATAATGTGCAAAAAGAAGATACGGCAACTTCTTAAATATATCAAAACAGTCTGTGTTTGCCATTTTATAAAGACTGTATAATCATTATTATGCCGCTTAATTCGATAAAGGATTACCAGAGACAAGAGTAATAGATGTCATTCAATGCGAAACTAATAAACCTGCTTAAAACCGATCCGCGCTTTGTGGACGACGACGGTGAGCTCGTCCTTGCCGCCGTGCAAGACCGCGCCTGGAAGATGGACCGTTGCCTTGTGAAGTTACTCCTGTCAGACAAGGAAATCAAAGCCGAGTTCTTTGACGAAATCGAAGGACATTGGATATTCAACCTCAATACCTTCATTGACTACATCTCGCAAAAGAATTTTCTGGATAACTCCTATACCCGCTTTCGCAACCGCATCGGCTTGACGATTGGCGGCAAATTCCTGCGCGAGCGCGGCGATGTGGCGCTGGTGTGGCCCTACAAGGACACTGTGCTGGAAGGCGGGCAGACGAAGGAAGAAGAAAAGCGCAAGGAGATTTTCTTCAACGAAGTGCTGGCGCAGGATGAAATCAATCGCCTGCTCGACCCCAAGGCGCTGACCAATTTCATACGCTACACGGCAAAGGGCAAAGAGAAGGTGAAAGACTTCCGCCGCGATGAGAACGGCGTCCTCCGCGAGAACCTGATTCTCAAGGGCAACAACCTGCTCGCCCTGCACTCCCTGCTGCCGCAGTTTCGCGGACGGGTGAAACTGATTTACATTGACCCACCGTATAACATCACAGGCGATAGTTTTGGCTATAACGACAGTTTCAACCATTCGACGTGGCTAACTTTTATGAGAAATCGGCTTGAAGCCGCGAAAGAATTGATGAGACCTGATGGCGTAATCTTTATACATAATACATATAGGCGACCAAGAAATGCACTATCTAAAAATTGTCGCTGATGATGTTTTTGGGCGAGATAATCTTATTGCTACCGTGCCACGAAAGACTCGCAGCGGCAAAAGCGATGTGCCATACAAACTATCGCAAGACTTTGACTGGATGTTGCTTTATACAAAAGGCGCTTCTAAAACTGATGCGCTGTTTCAAAGAACCGTTGAGCGAAAGTATTACAAAACGCCTGATTCCCCCGATGATGAATGGAGATTGACAGACCTGACAACACAAAGAACAATTTTGGAGCGTCCAAATTCAAACTTTACGCTAGTCAATCTCAAAAGTGGACAAGAATTTCCTGTGAACCCTAATCGCTGTTGGGGAATCACAAAAGATTCGGTGGACGATTATTTGAAGCGAAAGAAAATCGTCTTTCCAGGCGATTATGATTTTCTGGATATAGAACGTCCTGCCATGCGGGTTTTCAAGTCCGAGGAAATGGAAAAGAAAGGCGATGATTTTGATAAATCATACGTTTCGTCCGATTTTCTCAATCAGGCAATGGATGAATTGTTGAAAAGCATGGTCAACAAGAAAGGGACTGACGAAATTGTAGAACTGTTTGGGCGTAAAGTATTTGCCTATCCCAAGAATGAGTTGTTGCTCCAGCGCATTATTGAATACACAACGCGACCAGGCGACATCGTCCTTGACTTCTTCCTCGGCTCTAGCACAACCGCCGCCGTAGCGCACAAAATGGGGCGGCAGTACATCGGCATCGAGCAGATGGATTACATCCAGAGCATCCCCGTCGAGCGGCTGAAGAAAGTCATTGCGGGCGAGCAGGGCGGGGTCTCCAAAGCAGTCAACTGGCAAGGCGGCGGCGACTTCATCTATTGCGAACTGATGAAATACAACGAAGCCTACATGGAGCGCATTCAGGCTGCCAAGTCCAGCGAAGAACTGCTGCAAATCTGGCGCGAGATGGTAGAAGGTTCATTCTTGAATTGGTATGTCAACCCACAAATGCCTGAAGAAGCGGTCAACGACTTTATCGCCATCAGCAAAGAACCGAACGGGCTCGAAAAACAAAAGCACCTGTTGACGGAACTGCTCGACAAGAATCAGTTGTACGTGAATCTCTCCGAGATAGACGATGCGCAATTCAAGGTCAGCCAAGAAGACAAGGCGTTGAACAAGGCGTTTTATGGAGGAAGACAATGACCACACAAGACATCCGCTGGATTCAACGCTTTAATCATTTTAACAAGGCATTCGCTCAATTGGCGGAAGCCGTCGAACTGTCAAAACAACGCAAACTTTCAAAACTCGAAGAACAAGGACTGATCCAGGCTTTCGAATATACTCATGAAATGGCCTGGAATACTTTGAAAGATTTCTTAGAGGAGTGCGGCGTCAAAAAATTATATGGTTCCAAAGACACGACGCGCGAAGCATTTAAGACAGGATTAATTGAAAATGGGGAGGTTTGGATGGATATGATTAATAGCCGTAACTTGACCTCTCATACCTACAACGAGGATGTGGCAGAAGATATTGCCAACAAGATTCTTAACCTCTACTTTCCAGAGTTTCAAAAGCTAAGGACAACGATGGAGTCTTTGATAAAAGAGGCATCATGACATTGCGCTTTGGCTTGAAAGAAACCACCATCCAAAAAATTTGCGCGGTCCTTGCTCACTATCCACAAGTGGAGAAGGCTGTCTTGTATGGTTCGCGCGCCAAAGGCAACTATAAAAACGGCTCCGATATTGACCTGACGCTCCTGGGCGGGGAGGATTTGAACATGGATGTTCTTTACCGCATCATGGGCGAGATAGATGATCTGCTCCTACCCTACACCATCGATCTATCCATCTTTCGGCAAATCAGCGACCCTGATGTGATAGACCATATTCAACGCGTGGGCAAGGTGTTCTACATGAAAGACACGAAGAAATCCCATGCCTGAGCCGTTTCTTTACGAACAACTCGATACGCTTTCCCAATGGGGCAGTATCAAAAAAGAAGTCCCCGATAGCGTTGCGCAAAACCTGAATCCCAAATATGAACTGCGCCCCTATCAAATAGAAGCCTTTGCGCGATTTTTCCATTGCAACAAAAACGACTTTCCCAATAAAGTGTATCCCCTGCACTTGCTCTTTAACATGGCGACGGGCAGCGGCAAGACACTTATCATGGCGGGGCTGATTCTGTATCTCTACGAGCAGGCCTATCGCAATTTCCTGTTCTTTGTCAACTCCACTAACATCATCGAAAAGACCAAAAACAACTTTCTCAATCCTGCTTCCATCAAATATCTTTTCAATTCCGAGATCAACATCGGCAACCGCCGCGTGCGCGTTTCGCCAGTGGAGAACTTTGAAGCGGTCAATCCCAGCGACATCAATATCTGCTTCACCACGATTCAAAAACTCCACTCCGATCTGACCAGCGAAAAGGAAAACGCCCTGACCTTTGAAGACTTCCGCAAGCATCGAGTCGTGCTGATTGCCGACGAAGCGCATCACATCAACGTCAAGACCAAGACACAGGGCGGACTGTTCGAGAGTTGGGAAAACACCGTCGAGCGCATCTTCAACCAGAACGAAGACAACCTGCTGCTGGAGTTCACCGCCACGCACGATTACGCCACGCCCGCGATGGTGGAAAAGTACCGCAACAAGGTCATCATCCGCTACGACCTGCTTCAATTCCGCAACGACCGTTTTTCAAAGGACGTGGTTATCGTGCAATCGGATTTTGACCAGCAAGAACGCATCCTGCAAGCCATTATCTTGAGCCAGTACAAGCAGGAAGTAGCGGCGAAATACCGCATCAATCTCAAACCTGTGATTTTGTTCAAAGCCCAGCGGACGATTGAGCAATCGAAACAGGTCAAGGCGGAATTTCACAAACTCATTGATGGCCTTACCGCAAGGCATATCGCCCGCATCCGCAGGTCGAACATCCCGCTTGTGCAGCGCGCCTTTCAATTCTTCGATGAGCACCGCATCAGCGACGAGCAACTGGTCGAACGACTGAAGCGGGAATTTCACCCCGATTTTTGTCTGTCGGTGAACGATGAGAAAGAAAAAGAGAACTATCAAATTCTCGTCAATACGCTGGAAGATAAAACCAACCGCATTCGCGCCATCTTCGCCGTGCAGAAACTCAACGAAGGCTGGGACGTGCTGAACCTGTTCGATATTGTCCGTTGTTACGAACCCGCGACTCTGGCAAGGGCAAAATTGGCACAACGACCGTGTCTGAAGCGCAACTCATCGGGCGCGGGGCGCGCTATTTCCCGTTCGTTCTACCAGCAAGTAACGACCGTTCCTTCGACTTCGCTCAGGACAGGTTCCGCCGCAAATTCGACGGCGACCTCGAACACGAACTGCGCGTGCTGGAAGAATTACATTATCACAGCATCAACGACTCGCGCTACATTGCCGAAATCCGTCAAGCGCTCATCGAGCAGGGCATGATGGACGAGCGTGAAGTGACCCGCGGACTCAAACTGAAAGAGTCGTTCAAGAGAACCCAGTTTTACAAATATGGGATTGTCTGGCTCAACGACCGCCGTCCCAAAGATTATCAGCAGATCCGCTCTTTTGCCAATTTGGGCGTGAAGAAGCGAAACTACACCCACTTTATCGCCACAGGTCACGGCGGCGCGACCGTCGCGCTAGACAACGGGAAAAAAGGGTTGGTGGTGAAAGATGAAACCCGTCAGGACGTGAAGGTGCGAGACATCGAGCGCAACATCGTGCAAGCCGCTATTGTCCGCAACCCGTTTTACACCTTTGCCAATATCAAACGCTATTTTCCCCATCTCCTTTCCATGCGTGATTTCATCTCTTCGGAAGATTATCTTGGCGGATTAGAAATCACCTTTCAGGGCAATGTGTACGGGTTGGACGACAACCGCCTTGAAAAACTCGCCGCCGTGTCAGGTTTGCTGAGTCAAATCGAAGCCGAAATCCGTGCCAATGTCACTGAGTACGAAGGCACGCGCGACTTCCGGCGCGATTGGGTGCGTGAAGTCTTCAAAGACAAGGCGCTGAAATTTGACGCCAAGAACCCTCGCGCCGCATCCGACGAGCAGTTCGAGCATTTCGTCTCTGCCAAAGATTGGTTCGCCTTTAACACCATCTACGGCACAGGCGAAGAAAAGGCCTTTGTGCGTATGCTGGACAGGCAAATGCAAAAACTACAAGCGCAATACGAGCAAATCTATCTGCTGCGCAACGAAGGGCATTTCGCCATCTACAACTTCAGCGATGGACAAGCCTTCCAACCAGACTTTGTATTGTTCCTGCGCGAGAAAGGCGGCGAATTGCTCATCTACCAACTCTTCATCGAGCCAAAAGGGAGACACCTCAAAGAACATGACCGCTGGAAAGAGAGTTTTCTGAAAGAAATCACTAACGAGTTTGGCGGTAAACCGCTCACGTTTGAAGACAAGAAATACCGCTTGATTGGCGTGCCGTTCTATAACAATGAAGACGAAAACCAGTTCAGAACAAGTCTTGGGTCTGCGTTGAAATAAGCCAAAGCCAGCTTCGTATCATTTTCAAAACATTATAGTATATTAATGTCCCTCAGTATCTTTTCCGCCTCGTGTCTTTTTGCCTCCAGTCCCTTGCTTTTGGTGACAGGATAGGTTTCCGCATCGGTTAACCGTTTGAAGGGTTCTGGCAGGTGTGCAAGGTTATTTAAAGAGGTGAGTTGGATTTCGTGGATCGTTGGAATATTGTAACATATCTTACCACCTTTTATAATAGGTATTAAAAGGGGTATTCCCTGCAAATTTTCACCTTCAAGCCCGATCACATCGTTTACAAAATTGCCGGTTTTATCAAGGGTGCGGTATACCTGTTTTTTACATGGATACGTAAGTTTGTCCTCACTGAATTTCATCCTTGGTATAACTTTCCTATGATGCTCCTGCTCAACTAACTTATAGACGCCACCCAGCGCTGGGGCATCTTTGGATGTCACCATCTCTGTACCTACTCCAAAGGAATCGATGGGCGCGCCAGTTTTTAACAAATCATCAATACGGTCTTCGTTCAGATCACCACTGACGATGATCTTGACATGTTGTAACCCTTCAGTATCTAAAATTCTTCGGACTTCCTTGCTGAGTTCTGATAAGTTTCCACTGTCAATACGGACACCTTTTAGTTTCTTACCAATCATGGCAGCGTGTCGTGCCCCGGCCAGGGTATCATAGGTGTCAATGAGCAAAATAGTATTATCGGGAAATATTTCATGGAATTTATAGAAGGAGTCTTGTTCACTTTCAAACGCCATGACCCATGAATGTGCAATGGTACCTACTGCCGGTATGCCCAGCTCGTAGGCCGCAAATACATTAGAGGTACCCTTGCACCCACCGATAAAACAAGACCTTGCAGCAAGGACACCCGCCTGTGGACCATGCGCACGGCGTGTTCCAAAATCAATAACATCACGTCCTTGAGCAGCAGATACGACCCTTGATGCCTTTGTTGCTATCAAGGTCTGAAAGTTAATCATTGAAAGAAGGTAGGTCTCTACGATCTGCGTTTCTATAATAGGGGCCGTGACCCTGAGTATGGGTTCATTTGCAAAGGCAGTGGTTCCTTCAGGCATGGCATAAACGTCGCCGCTGAAACTAAAATTTTTCAAGTATTCAAAGAATTTTTGACTTACGTGGTTAAAGATGGGTAATTTCCTTAAAAATTGAATAGTTTCCGGTGAAAATGTAATATGGGTAAGATAGTGCAGTACTTGTTCTAGTCCTGCTGTGACTAGATAAGAACGATTTTTCGGCAAGTGTCGAATGGACAATTCAAAAGTTGCAATATCATGCATTTTCTGTTCGAAGTATCCGGCCGCCATGCTTAGTTGATAAAGGTCCGTGACGATGCCAAGTGAATCTTCAGTTAGGAATAGGGATTTCGGCTCTTTCATAACTTGCAGTATAATAGTCCTTCCTTCTTTAAACAAATCGAGACGGATTTTTTCAGTGGAATAAGTATTAAATTAGTGGTAGCATAGCATGGGATGAAAAAAAATCAAACACTTTTACTGTTTTATAATGACAGGCCATATTCATCGCACTGCCAGTATGACAGTATATATTTGTGTAAAACGTATTTAATTTCTTTTACTTTAATTTTTGAAAGGAGTAACGCCCATGGCTAAGGATTTAATGAAGTGGCCGCAATTGCCAACAATTTCTTCCTTACAAAGTGAAATAAATCGGATGTTTGATCGGTTTTTTAGGGGCTGGGAGTTACCTGAATTTGGGGTGGAAACTGGTGCGTGGATGCCTCCCATTGATTTATCAGAGACAGCAGACAAGGTAACCGTGAAGGCAGAAATTCCGGGTATAGACCCAAAGGAGGTAGATATTTCTATCCAGGGAAATACCCTGAGAATTAAAGGCGAAAAGAAGGAAGAAAAAGAGGAAAAGGGGGAAAACTACTATCGCATGGAAAGGTGTTATGGGAGTTTTTCTCGCTCCATCGATCTTCCTACCTCCGTAGACCCAAATAAAGTCACGGCAGAGTACAAAAACGGTGTACTGGAAATTACCATGCAAAAGAAAGAAGAAGTAAAACCAAAACAGATCCCTGTAAAGGTAAGTTAAAACTTTTGGAATAATCAGGGCAAGTATTCTTGTATCACTCGAATTCATGGAGTACTTGCCCTGTTTTTAAGAATTGTTGAGGTGTATTTCCCGATTCAATGTCAAAGATGTGTTTTACCTACCTCACCGTTAAAGGTATGCATGTGTTAATCGGTGTAAGCATAGAGTAACATGGAAGAAATTGCAATGGCGGCTGTTTCAATCCTCAATATTGAATGGCCCATGCTGACGGGTAAGCAGCCAACCTTTTCTGCCGTTTCGATTTCAGTTTGGGTGAAACCACCTTCAGGCCCAATGAGGCAAATGATCTTTCTAACTGATGGATGTTCACTTAATAGACTTTTTAATTTTTTCGTATGCGGTTCCGTACATGCGATAAGTGAAAGGTCATAGTTATGAACAGTTTTCATTAAGCTATCAAAGGACATTACGCCTTCTATTTTGGTAATAAAGTTTCGTTTACACTGTTTTGACGCCTCAATTGCGACCTTGTTCCACCTTTCAATCTTGTCACCGGATTTGTTTCGGATATCGACAACACTTCGTTTACAGTGGAGGGGGATCAGAGTCTTTACACCTAACTCTGCACATTTTTGAATGAGAAAGGTTGCGAGTTTCCCTTTCGGGATAGAAAAGGCGATGGTAATATCAATGCCGGGTTCTCTATTGACCGATCTGGATTCCTCAATAAATACCTTTAATGTATCATGTAAAATTTCAGTAATACGTGCAAGGTATTCAACCCCTTTCCCATCAAAAAGGGTAATTTTACTTCCCAGCTTTGCTCGTTTTACATGCAGGATATGATGGGCTTCTTCACCATGTAACCAAATTTCATGAGTTGTGGGCGCATGTGGCAGGTAAAAACGATCTTGATGCATTTATACGGTCACAAGATATGCGTGGTCAGGCTCCGCTCTCTGGCAAAATTGATTATTGTATGATTGGGACAAACCTCAACACATTTTCCACAGGAGGTACATTTATTATAATCAATGACGGCAAGGTTGTTTTGCACGTGGATGGCATCGTATGGACATATCTTCTCGCACTGTTTACAAGCTATACAGGAATCCTGACAAATCTTTTTCGCTACAGCGCCTTTATCAAGGGATTTACACCGCACGTGTACCATTTTTGATTCCGGCAATATACTGATGATCTTTCTGGGGCAAACGGCCGCGCACCTTCCACAGCCTGTGCACCGCTCCTCAATCACCCTGGGAAGGTTGTCCTCCCCCATATACATTGCCTCAAATTTACAGGCCTCTACGCAGGTACCCAAACCCAGACAGCCGTAATCACAACCTAAAAAACCACCGCCCACAATATTTGCAGCGCGGCAATCTTTAATCCCATTATAGACAAATTTATCCTTAACGCCCCTCGCATGGCACATTACAACGGCAACAACAGGTTCTCTATTTTCAAATTTGACCCCCATAATGTTTGCAACAAGTTGTGCCACGGTAGCCTGCCCAACCGTACAACCAGTTACAGGTGCCTTACCTTCCACGACGGCCTGAGCAAAACCGCTACAGCCTGGCTGACCGCATGCCCCACAATTTGCACCTGGAAGTACTTCATTAATGCTGTCAATGCGGGGATCGACCTTCACTGCAAATTTATCTGAGGCAATGGCAAGACCTATCCCAAAGACCATGCCTAAAATGACCAACGTAATTGCTGCTCCTAAAAGTAAACCCATTTGATCTTCCACCAAAAAATGAATATTTTAAAAATTTTAATTTTATAAAAATTTTTCAATCAAACACATCCTTAGAGTCTATTTCTAATCCTTCCAATATTTTAGATTTCACCATTCCTTCTCTTTTGGATTTGCAAAATTCCAGGTATTCCCCTTTTTCCAAAGTTAAGACCTCGATAACTCTTTCTTCAGGAAATATCAACCAATATTCCTTTACGCCATATTTTCTATAAATCTCTTTCTTTTCCACCGTATCATAAAAGGCGGAAGACGGAGATATAATTTCAACAATAAGATCGGGGACACCTTGAATTGCGTTTTTACTTATTATGCCCTGCCTTTCACTTTTAATAAAAACAATATCTGGTTGAAATACCTCGTCATCATCGAAAACAACATCGACTGGGGCATAAAAAACCTTCCCAAGACCCTTTCCTTTTACAAAATTCCAGATCAGAAACTCTAAATTCCTCGACACCCCTTGATGATCGGTTGATGGCGCTGGAACCATATGTAATTCCCCGTTTAAAATCTCGTAACGATTATTATCATCAATCTTTAAATAATCATCGTATGTCATTCTTTTCCCAGTAGTTACAGCTGCCATCGATTACTTCCTCTATTTGATTAAGCACGATAAGTTTGCTTGTGGATTATCCGTCCTATAATCAAAACATAAAATAGCTATAATTAGTTCCGTTATGCCACGGTTCCGATCATTCTGTGGATCGCCTGTCCAGCAGGTACCATTGGAAAGACATTCTCAGTGGGGTCAATCCTGAAATCCATAACAACAGGACCTTTAATAGAAAATGCCTTTTCTATGATGGGCCGTACTTCTTGTTTTTTCTCTATTAAAAATCCTTTTGCGCCGTATGCTTCAGACAACTTGACAAAATCCGGATTACCATTCAAATTAACTCCGGAATACCGTTTATTGTAAAACAGTTCCTGCCACTGCCGTACCATTCCCAGATAACCATTATTCAAAATAGCTATCTTTACAGGGATATTTAAACGTGCAACGGTACTGAGTTCCTGGATGTTCATTTGAATACTACCATCACCGGCAATATCCACAACAATTTTATCTGGACATCCCAATTGAGCACCGATTGCAGCGGGAAAACCATAACCCATCGTCCCCAATCCACCTGAAGACAGGAATGTACGCGGTTTTGTATAGGTAAAAAATTGGGCTGCCCACATCTGATTCTGTCCTACCTCTGTTGTGATGATAACATTCCCATTACCTGCATCACATATTTGCTCAATTACATATTGTGGTTTAATAACGCTTCCGGTATTGTTGTACGATAATGGATTTTTTTCCTTCCAGGATTTGATTTTATCAAACCATTCTTTCCTTTCTACAAAATGGATATGTTTATTGAGCTCTTGTAAAATATTTTTTGCATCGCCTACAATGGGGATATCTACCTTAATGGTTTTACTGATGGACGCCGGATCGATATCAATATGGATAATCTTCGCATGGGGGGCAAATTCATCAATCTTTCCAGTAACCCGATCGTCAAACCGTGATCCAATAGCTATGAGAAGGTCGCACTCGGTCACTGCAAAATTGGCGTATACCGTCCCATGCATACCCAACATCCCAAGTGATAAATGGTGGTCTTCCGGAAATCCACCGAGACCCATAAGGGTTGTAGTTACCGGAAGATTTCCCTTTTCTGCAAGTTCAAGCAATTCTTTTGAGCATTCAGAAGCAATGATACCCCCTCCCGTGTAGACAACCGGCCGCATGGAGTTATTGATCTCTTCAGCGGCAATCTTGATCTGGCGAATATTTCCTTCATATCTGGGCTTGTATCCAGGCAGATCAATGTCCGTCGGTATTATTTCCTCACATTTTTCCATGGTAACATCCACGGGGAGGTCAATTAACACCGGGCCTCGCCTTCCCGTGTTAGCAATAAAAAATGCTTCCTTTACGATTCTGGCAAGGTCTTTAACATCTTTCACCAAGTAACTGTGTTTTGTTACAGGACGTGTTATTCCAATAATATCAGCTTCCTGGAAGGCGTCATTTCCGATGAGAAACGTCTTGACCTGTCCTGTTATCGCTACCATAGGTACAGAATCCATGTAGGCCGTTGCAATTGCAGTAACCAGATTTGTAGCACCGGGACCTGATGTAGCAAGGCAAACACCTACCTTGCCGGTAGCCCTGGCATATCCATCCGCAGCGTGCCCGGCGCCTTGCTCATGCCGAGTCAAGATGAACTTTATAGGAGACTCATATAATGCATCAAATAAAGGGAGATTTGCGCCTCCTGGAATTCCAAAGATATACTCAACCCCTTCCCTTATTAATGCATCCAATAAAATTTGTGCACCTGTCTTAATCATCAAATTGTTACACTATGAAAATATTTATTCATCAATATACAAAATAGTAAACTAAAATTATTAGGAACTGCGATACCATTTACGTATCGCCGTTTTAACGGTATGTTTTAACGGGAGGTACAAATTTTGATAAACAAGGAAAAGCCTGTTTATAACCAGAATCTGGCATGAAGCGGACAAGGTATATCTATCTATAACAAAGCATGCTTTTAGGTATCGCTTTTTTCTGATTCCAAGTCCTCCAGGTCTTCAAAATCGACATCTTCCATGTCTTCATATTTTGGAGGCTTATAACCAGGTTGCTTAGATTTTTCTACCTCTTCCCGATAAGCGGTGAGTACTTTTTCTTGTATCTGCTCTCTGCAACGTGAATTTATTGGATGGGCTGTATCTGCATGTAACTTTAATCTACCTGCACCTTTGGATGCGCGCTTTTCATTCAATTTAGTACCACAATCATTACAGTACTGCGCCATTAAATGATTTTTACCGCCGCATTTTGGACATCTGTCTGTGAGTTTTCTGCTGGGCATAGCTACAAATGCCCCCTTGTGTCCTTCGATAACCTTTAGATCCCTTACGACAAAATCATCATCTATCGTAATACTGCAAAATGCCTGTAATCTATTTTTCTTAGCTTCTGTTAACTTTACCCTGACTTCGGTAATATTCACGGTTTTCTCCCCCTTCCGTTCACTTAGCATTGTCATTGAAATCATTGGTTACCACAAACACATCGCCAATATCAAGCATTTTTATTCGCTGTTCAATTTCCTTCGAATCTCTCTCCCCATTACATAAACCGTATAAAGCCGACCCGCTTCCTGATAAAAGTATGCCACAAAAATCAAACATTGCCAATGTTTTTTTAATTTTCTCAATGCCCGGATAGAGCCGAAAAACCACTTCTTCCAAGCGGTTATGCAAAGAAGCCCCTAATTTCTCCGGACTTCCTGACGATAATGATCTCAAAAAAAGGTTAACATCTTTTAAATTTTTTGTCAAGACAATTTTAAAATTTTTATACACCGTAGCGGTACTTACCTCAAGCCGTGGATAAATTATTATGTAATTATACTTTACATTTAGAGGATATGGCGTAACCACCTCTCCCCTTCCTTTACATACCGCTGTGTTTCCGGAAACAAAAAAGGGGGTGTCAGAACCTAATTTTTCAGCCAGTGACATTAATCTTTTTTCGTCATACCCAACATCCCACACCTTATTTAATCCAAACAGGGTGGCCACGGCATCACTACTGCCTCCGCCAAGCCCAGCCCCAATGGGTATTCTCTTTTCTAAATGGATTTTCACTCCCCTGGAGACCTTAGATTCTTTCTGAAAGAGACGGACAGCTTTTAAAACAAGATTATCCTCGTCAACGGAAAGTCCCGGATTCGAGCAAGTAAATTTTATGTCTTTGTTATGGTTTTCCATATAAATATAATCACATAAGCTAACCTGCTGCATAACCGTTTCAATTTCGTGATAACCATCTGGCCGTTTACCCAATATCTCAAGGAATAGGTTAATCTTTGCAGGTGCTGCAATTTTTATTTTCCCTTGTTCTTTCCAGTATTTCATAAAGAATTGTCCTGTTTCATGGTATTTTTAAAAAAAGAGAGTTGTGTATCACCATAAATTCGAGTATCAAACAATTCTATAGAAAAAGCCTCCGAAGGTACCTCAAAGCCTGTCTTTCTGTGCTGTAACATTATCATGCCCTCTGGTTGTAATATGTGCTTACTGCATAAGGACGAAAACAAGATCAAGAGCTTGTTTCTATATGAACTTTGTTCGATGAGAGGATAGGGTGGACTGGCAAATACGAGATCGACTTCGATATTGTTTTTCTCAAGGTACGGAACAATTTCGAACACATCATCTTTTAAGACCAGTGCCTTATCTTGAAGCCGGGTTGCCTCAAGATTTCTTTTTATAACCTGAATAGCCGACCAATCGTTTTCTACAAAAATACAGAATTTTGCCCCCCGACTTAATGCCTCTATTCCAATCGCACCTGTACCGGCATACATATCAAGAACACGACCTTCGGGGACAATATCCGCGAGGATATTGAATAAAGATCCTTTTATCCTATCCGGTATAGGTCTTGTCGCACTTCCTTTTACTGAACTGAGATAAATGCCCCTTGCATTACCGGCAATTACACGCACAATCGTATTCTTTGATATTTTATGGCAGCCCCGTCTTTATCACTCGTTGAGTTGCCTGGATAAGATTTCTATGAGAGTTTCCACTACCTATCGGTAACAACTCAAAGTTTCTATAAGTCATTAACCAAATATATAAAACATGATAAGGATATTTCCCATTCAAGTCAATTCCAAATTCTATATTGACAGATACATATTTTATACTTTATAATCTCAAAAATAAAATTCTAAACAGTATCGTTAAGGTAACATAATAATTATGATTGGTAATATAGCAAAAGAATTAACCCCCCTTCGAGAGCGATTACTTCACCTCAGGGACTCTCTTTGACCTGGAAAATAAAGAAAAAGAGCTTTCAATCTTAGAAGAACAATTCTCTTCACCAAACTTTTGGGAAAACAAGGACAAGGCACAGCAAACTATCAGAAAATTGAAAGTACTCAAAGGGATTATCTTACCTCTACATGAATTACAAAAGACACTTGATGACATCGAGTGTTTATCTATGCTTGCGGAAGAAGAGCAAGATGAACAGGCAGAGGCAGAAGTCGTCAAAGACATTAAGTCCTTTATACAAAAACTTGAAAAATTTGAATTGCTTACGATGCTTGGCGAACCCAATGACCATTGTAGCGCTTACTTGAGTATTTATGCAGGAGCCGGTGGAACAGAGTCGTGCGATTGGGTATCCATGTTATTCCGTATGTATAGCCGCTGGGCTGAAAAAAGTGGATACACACTTTCCCTCATTGACGTATTACCTGGTGAAGAGGCTGGAATTAAAAGGATTACCACCCTCATAAAGGGTGATTATGTTTACGGGTATTTAAAATCTGAAATCGGTGTGCATCGGTTGGTACGAATTTCTCCTTTTGATGCAAGCGCAAGGAGACATACCTCGTTTGCAGCAGTCGACGTACTGCCAGAGATTGAAGAGGAAGAAGAGATTGAAATTAACGAAAATGAATTACGGGTGGATACTTACCGTGCATCCGGGGCGGGAGGTCAGCATGTAAATAAGACATCGTCGGCCGTTCGTATTACCCATATCCCTACCGGGATTGTCGTACAATGTCAGAGTGAACGTTCACAGCACCAGAATCGGCGTATGGCATTGAGTATGTTGAAGGCGAAAATGTATCAGATAAAAGAAAAAGAAAGAGAGAAAGAACTCTCCGCTGCTTATGATGAGAAGGGAGAAATTGCATGGGGTCATCAAATCAGGTCCTATGTATTGCAACCTTATTCTCTCGTGAAGGATTTACGTACTGGCAAAGAAACAGGAAATACACAGGCAGTGTTGGACGGCGAAATTGATGAGTTTATGGAAGCGTATCTAAAATGGAGATTGGCAAAAACTCATTAAACCCTGAGAGATTTCAACAGTAAGTTCGTTGCGTAGGATCAATTCCAAAGCCGACTGCGCGAGTCGGTATTATATTAATCATATTTTTAAGGATAAAACAAAATCATGATTACATTGAAAAATGAAGACCCAGAAGTATGGCAGGCCATACAGGACGAATCGGAAAGGCAACAAAATACCATCGATCTGATTGCATCGGAAAACATTTGCAGTCCAGCAGTGCAAGAGGCACAGGGATCTTCTATGACCAATAAATATGCAGAAGGTTATTCAGGAAAACGATGGTATGCAGGTTGCGAAAATGTAGATACCGTAGAAAGGCTGGCTATTGAACGGGCAAAACAAATCTTTGGAGCAGAATATGCCAATGTTCAACCACACGCAGGATCACAGGCCAATATGGCTGTTTGCTTTGCAGTGTTAAAACCAGGAGATCGTATCTTAGGTATGGATTTGTCCCACGGCGGACACCTTACCCACGGATTTAAAAAGAACTTCTCGGGAATGCTGTATGGAATTACCCATTATGGTGTAAAAAAAGAGACCGGATATATCGATTATGATGAGGTGCGTGACATTGCCCTCAAAACGAAACCCCATATGATTATCGCGGGTGCAAGTGCATACCCCAGAATACTCGACTTTCCACGATTCAGAAAAATTGCAGATGAGGTTGGCGCCTACTTTATGGCTGATATTGCCCACATCGCCGGACTTATTGTTGGCGGTGTGCATCCCAGTCCTGTTCCTTATGCTGACTTTGTTACCACGACAACCCATAAAACACTTCGGGGACCAAGAGGCGGTTTGATCTTATGCAAAGCAAAGTATGCAAAACAGATCGACTCGGTGGTCTTTCCTGGAATTCAGGGCGGCCCTTTCATGCACATTATCGCAGCAAAAGCTGTCGCATTTAAAGAGGCAATGACGGAAGAATTCAAACAATGCCAGCGACAAACGGTAAAAAATGCAAAGGCAATGGCTCAGGAATTTGTAAAAAGGGGATATGATCTCGTATCAGGCGGAACAGATAACCATCTCTTCCTGATCGATTTACGCAATAAAGGTATTACCGGAAAAGAAGCTCAGGAATTGTTAGAGACCGTGAATATTATCCTGAACAGGAATACGATTCCTTTTGATGAAAGGGGCGCAAACGAACCGAGTGGCATTCGCATTGGAACGCCCACGATAACTTCAAGAGGTATGAAAGAAGCGGAGGTCATTAAAATAGCGGAGTGTATTGATAAAGTCCTTTCACAACCAAATGATAACCGGACTAAAGACGCGGTTCGGAAAACGGTGAAAGAGCTCTGTTCAGCATATCCGTTATATGAAGTAGCGGAATACCAGGTTGCGAAATAGTAATAACTTGGAAAGATACATTTATCGCATAGAAATTTCTATTTTACTTAAGCAAGTTTCAGGGTGGCACGGACAAAGGAATGTCAGGTGACCACACCTGACATTATATTATGATGACAAGCGGGGACGCTTGTCCTACCTTTGTTTGTTCCCAAGCAGAGTTTGGGACGAGTATTGTGTAACTAAAGGGCTGGAGCAATCCAGCCCTATTTTTTACCCCTTTACGTGAAAAATGACTTTAAAATCATTCATAAAAAAAATAACGGTTATTGGCAACGGAGGATGGGGAACCACGCTTGCTATTCTGCTACATAAAAAGGGCTACGAAGTTACCCTGTGGGGTGCTGATGCGTCGTATGTAGCGTATCTGAATGAAAGAAAAGAAAACGTTAAGTTTTTAAAAGGTATTTTCATCCCGGATGGAATACGCATAACCTCCGAAATCTCAAATAAATTAATGGACTCACAACTCATCGTTTCTGCCACACCCACCCCTTATCTACGTTCTGTGCTCGTGAAATTTAAAGACATCTTCGTTCATGGAATACCCATCGTCAGTGTTACGAAGGGGATTGAAAATGACACACTTATGCGACCCAGTGAAGTTATTGCCGATGTGCTGGGAATGCAGCCCATTTCCTTGCTCCTGGGTCCAAGTCATGCAGAAGAGGTCGCACGCGGATTGCCCACTACCATTGTTGCGTCATCAAAAGACGGTAACCTGGCACGGGTCGTCCAAGAGGTTTTCACCACGGACAGGTTTCGGGTTTACACAAATCCTGACACGATAGGTGTCGAGTTAGGCGCCGCAATGAAAAATGTAATTGCGATAGCCGCTGGTATATGCGATGGCCTGAAATTCGGCGATAATTCGAAGGCCGCCCTTATTTCCCGAGGATTGGTAGAAATTAGCCGTCTCGGTATCGCTATGGGGGCGCAGCGAAGCACCTTTTCCGGCCTTACAGGACTGGGCGACTTGATAACGACCTGTATCAGTCCTTACGGGAGAAACCGCTGGGTTGGCGAACAGATTGGAAAAGGGAAAAAGCTGCAGGAGATTCTGGAGAAAATGGAGCAAATCGCAGAAGGTGTCTGGACCACAAAATCCGTTCTGGCACTTTCCCATAAATTTAAAGTGGAAATGCCCATTACAAAAGAAATTTATAATGTACTCTTTACAGGCAAAAATCCTCTTGAAGCAGTGAGTAATCTTATGATGCGTGCCCCCAAGTCCGAAATGGAAGAACTAATTTAAAAAATACCCATGTATCTCAAAAAGATACTTCTTCGATAGACTAAATTTCCGCTGTGTTACTCCATACAAACGAAAAAGGGAGGTCGAAAATGAATATCTATGATTATGCAATGCAGATGGAAAAAGATGGTGAAAATTATTACCGTGATTTAACCAGGAAGATCGATAATGCGGGAATCAAGAAGATACTGGGTATGCTGGCAGATGCAGAAGTAAAACACTACGATATCCTGCAGAAGATGAAAAAAAATGAAAAGGTTCAAATGCTCGATACCGGGATATTATCAAACGTCAAAAATATCTTTGTAAAAATGAAAGAAGAAGAGGATACGCTCGGTGTTAATGTATCACAAAAAGAATTGTATAAAAAGGCTCAGGAGATTGAGAAAAAGAGCCAGACATTTTATTTGGAGAAGGCAGGTGAAGTAAACAATCCATCCCATGAGGAGATATTCTTGAAGATAGCGGACGAAGAAAAGAAACATTATTTCATATTGGAAAATATACTTGATTTCATTTCACGTCCAGAGAACTGGCTTGAAAATGCCGAGTGGTATCATTTAGAAGAATATTAATTTAGTTTATTCTCAAAGGTAAAAGTCCATTACCCAGGAAAAAATCAAGATTTTAGACCAGGCACAGCACGGGCAAAGATACGTTTGCCCATGCCGCCCAATCATTTTATTTATGTTTGTGCTTCTTCCTGGTATTACTGATTCTAAACAGGCGACCACATTGCCTGATGCTTGAGTAATTTCCACCTCCTCATTATTACATCTTCTGCTTGCTTCATGAGTGCCGCTGCAACTTCCGGATTACTTGCCCTCAGTGCCCTGTACCGGTTTTCATTGTATGCATATTCCTCGAAGGGAATCGTAGGCTCTTTACTGTCGATAACCAGAGGGTTCTTGCCCTGGGCTTCGAGTTCGGGGTTATAGCGGAAGAGAGGCCAGTAACCGCACGCTACCGCCTTTTTCTGCTGTTCGATCCCCTTGCTCATATCAATGCCATGCGCAATGCAGACTGAATAGGCGACTATCAACGAAGGGCCATTGTACGCATCGGCTTCAGAAATTGCCTTCAATGTCTGTACGAGATTCGCTCCAAAGGCCACCTGGGCAATATACACATTGCCATACGCAGCCATCATCATGCCGATATTCTTTTTGGGAGTCCTCTTCCCACCTGCTGCAAACTGTGCAATCGCCCCTAAAGGCGTCGCCTTTGACATCTGACCGCCGGTATTTGAATAAACCTCGGTATCCATAATCAGGAGCTTTATGTTTTCACCCGATGCAAGTACATGGTCTACCCCGCCATAACCAATATCGTACCCCCAACCGTCACCGCCAATTGCCCATACCGATTTTTTGACCAGGTAGTCGGCAAGGGAAAAAAGACTCCTTGCCTCAGGAGAAGTATCTTTCGACAGTCTCTTTTTTAATTCTTCAACACGAGCCCTCTGCGCATCAATCCCTTCCTGTGTAGACTGGTCGGCATTTTTCAGTGAATCAAAAAGTCCCTTCGAATCTGAATAGGAAGGATTCTTCAAAAGCCTGTCCATCAATTCAATTGCCTGTGCATAAAACTTGTCAACCGTTTGTCTCATGCCAAGGCCAAATTCTGCTGTGTCTTCAAACAAGGAATTCGACCATGCAGGCCCCCGCCCATCAGCCCTTTTTGTGTATGGGGTTGTTGGCAGATTACCGCCGTAAATGGAAGAACAACCCGTAGAGTTTGCAATAAGCAAACGATCGCCGAATAACTGGGTAAGCAATTTTATGTAAGGAGTTTCGCCGCAACCTGGACATGCACTGCAATACTCAAAAAGAGGTTTGACGAACTGGCTTCCTTTAACGGTCTTGACATTAAACTTCGCAGGATCGGTTTCGGGCAGACTGAGGAAGAACTTATAATTCTCAGCCTCCTGATGACGCAGTGGCTCCTGGAGTCTCATATTGATTGCCTTAAAATCCGGAATCTTCTTCCCTTCGGCATCCTTTTTTTGTCCCGGACAGTTATAGACACAGGAACCGCAACCAGTACAGTCTTCAGGAGCTACCTGAACGGTAAATTTCAATCCTTTGAGTTCTTTCCCTATGGCATCAATTGATTTGAATGTGGGAGGCGCATCCTTTAACAATGACGGGTCATATGCCTTTATCCTGATGGTTGAGTGAGGGCAGACAAATGAGCACTGGCCACATTGTATGCAGATATCGGGCTCCCATATCGGGATGTGTACCCCTATATTTCGTTTCTCATACTGGGTGGTCCCCGTTGGCCAGGTACCATCTGCTGGTATTGCAGAAACAGGCAAGGAATCACCTTTGTCTGCAATCATTTTAGCAGTTACCTTCTTGACAAAGTCAGGCGCATCTTCGGGTACAGGCGGTCGCATCCTGAGCTTGCTCGTAACCTTGCCAGGTATCTTCACCTCTACAATATTTTGCAGTGCCTTGTCTACCGCGGCATAGTTCATATTAACAACTTCCTCGCCCTTTTTTATATAAGTCTTTTTAATCTCGGTCTTGATCGCTTTAATAGCGTCTTCCTTCGGAATAATGCCTGAAATAACAAAGAAGGCGGTCTGCATGATCATATTGATCCTTGAACCGAGTCCAAGCTCATTAGCGAGTGAAATGGCGTCAATGATATAAAATTTCATCTTCTTGGAGATAAGCTGCTCCTGCACCTCAACTGGTAAGGTGTCCCATACCTCGTCTTTTTTATGCGATGTTGTGAGCAGAAATGTCGCACCATCCTCTGCGTGGGATAACATGTCTATCTTCTCAAGGAAAGCGGGATTATGGCAGGCGATGAAATTCCCCTTTGAAACGAGATAGGGTTTAGAAATCTTCTCCTTCCCAAAGCGTAGGTGAGAGACAGTAATTGCACCAGATTTCTTGGAATCGTAAACAAAGTAACCCTGCGCATAATTGTCTGTTTTAGACCCTATAATCTTAATGGTATTCTTATTGGCACCGACGGTACCATCGGCGCCCAAACCATAAAACAGGGCGCGAAAATCCTTACTCTCTTCGGTTGTAAAGGATTCATCGTATCCAAGACTGGTACCAGTAACATCGTCATGAATACCAATGGTGAAATGATTCTTTGGCCTGTTTTGAGAAATATTGTCAAACACAGCCTTTACCATAGCGGGGGTAAAATCTTTTGAACCAAGGCCATAACGGCCCCCAACGATTATGGGATAATCTTTGAACCTGGCCGTCCCCCTATCCATTGCCTCGCCTATGGCAGTCCTGACGTCGAGATACAATGGTTCACCAATCGCGCCAGGTTCCTTGGTGCGGTCAAGAACGGCAATCGATTTTACACTCTTTGGTAAACTGTTAACAAAGGCATCAATATCAAAAGGTCTGAAGAGCCTAACCTGAACGAGTCCTAGCTTTTCGCCCTTTGCATTTAAAGCATGAATTGTATTGAATACGGTTTCTCCTGACGATCCCATCGTCACAATGACACGCTCGGCATTGGGGTCGCCATAGTACTCAAAAAGCTTATATTGACGCCCGATTTTTTGGGCAAACTTATCCATTACCTTTTGGACGATATTTGGTGTTGCATTATAGTATTTATTGACCGTTTCCCTTCCTTGGAAATATACATCGGGATTCTGAGCAGTCCCGCGTATACTTGGACGGTCGGGGGTAAGCCCCCTCATGCGGTGGGCTATGACTAGGTCATTATCGATCATTGCCCGCATATCATCAAAACTAATCTCTTCAATTTTCTGGACTTCATGGGACGTCCTGAAACCATCGAAGAAGTGCATGAACGGTATCCTGGATTCAAGTGTTGCTGCCTGTGCAATGAGAGCAAAGTCCATGGCCTCCTGCACGTTTTTCGAGCACAACATAGCAAAACCCGTAGATCGCGCCGCCATCACGTCTGAATGGTCGCCAAATATAGATAATCCCTGACATGCCAGGGAACGGGCGGTTATATGAAAGACCGTGGGTGTCAGTTCACCCGCAATCTTATACATATTGGGAATAATTAACAAAAGCCCCTGAGAGGCTGAAATCGTAGTAGCCAAAGCACCGGTGGTAAGCGAACCGTGCACTGCCCCTGCAACACCTGCCTCTGACTGCATCTGGCTCACCTTCGGTACCGATCCCCAGATATTCACCTGTCCGGCTGCAGACTTCGCATCGCAGATCTCAGCGATAGGCGATGAAGGGGTTATGGGATAAATTGTAATAATTTCATTGGTGGCATGCACCACATGTGCACACGCCGTGCAGCCATCAACTGTCACCATCTTACGACTCATACATTATTCTCCTTGCAGATTTTAACATATTTATCCAAAAAAACGCAGCAACGTAATACCATAAAAATATTTTTACATTTTCGACAAATTCGACAAAAACTATTTAGCACTGCCCCTACACTTCGCAGGGCAGCGACATACATGCGCGCTACATCTTATGATTCATTCGAATTGGGATTTGTATCATAATCAGCATACAATATTTTTCGCATTTTGTCGAGAAAAGAGTAAATGTAGTGACCAATATTTTTTTCCCATGTTTCTTAAGGTATTCGATAATTTAGAGACGAGTCCATTTGAGGAAGCATGAAAGTTATGGACATTCTGCAGCTTTGTCGGTAAACCAAAACAAAATAGGTAAATTACTCTGCATCTTTTTGCTTGACAGTGTTAATTGATTGTGTTACTTTGTTACAAATTTATGTCTACTCCATAGTTAGGTATAATCTAAAAAGAAATTTAGTTAAAAATATACGGGAGAAAGCGAAATGAAAGCGTACAAAAAGTATATAGCCGAGTTCGTTGGGACATTTGCGCTTGTATTTATAGCGGCTGGCTCTATATGCGCCGATTTTTATTTGAGGCAAGCAGGCGGGCAAGGACTGGGTCTATTAGGTATTTCTATCGCATTTGGTATCGTGGTAATTGCCGTTATTTATGCCACAAGTTATGTGTCCGGTTCCCATGTCAATCCGGCGGTAACTATATCTTTTTGGATCAGTAGACGGATGGATCCCAATACGGCAATCATGTACATCATTTCTCAGATTGCCGGTGCAACAGTGGCGGGACTCGCATTAAAAACCCTGTTTCCCGATGCGCTCAAGACCGTATATTTAGGAACATGTATGCTGTCACCCGGAGTTTCTATTGGACGCGGGATTTTAATGGAATTTATTATTACCTTTCTTTTGGTTTTTACCATTTACGGGACGCTCGTAGACAGAAGGGCATCACCGGGATTTGCCGGGGTAGCCGTCGGACTGGTGGTACTCTTTGGGGCAATGATTGGTGGTACAATCAGTGGCGGTGCGATGAACCCAGCCCGCGTGTTCGGTCCGGCTATCGCATCGGGGCAGTTTACCCATCATTATGTCTGGTGGATTGGCCCGATTTTAGGGGGAATTGTAGCGGGGTTTGTTTACGATCAACTCTTTGCTGAAGCCAGAAAACAATAATTGCGACCAGAAAAAATTAGGCTTATTGTTATTAATAAATTAATTAGAAATTGTATTTGAAACAAAAGAGCGGCAACGTATAAATCTGATTTATACGTTGCCGTTTTTATTGAGAGAGAACTCTTGTTTGATATCGATACCGTACTAAAGATTATTGAGCAAGAAAACAAGCGGTTTATTGAACCCGTCGTTACAACCATTTCCAGGGAACGAACCCCGTTCCATGTCCTCATTTCCTGTCTCTTAAGCCTCAGGACAAAGGATCAGACCACCCGTGAGGCGTCGGAGCGGCTCTTTGCCGTGGCCGATAATCCGGGAGATATGGTAAAGATTCCTACTTTAAAGTTAGAAAAACTCATTTACCCTGTAGGGTTTTATCGTACTAAGGCAAGGAAGATCAAGGAGATTTGCAGGGTATTAATTGAAAGATATGATGGCAGGGTACCGGACGAAATCGAAGAATTATTAAAACTCAATGGCGTAGGCCGTAAGACGGCAAATTTAGTGGTAACTCTTGGATATCAGAAACCCGGCATCTGTGTTGATACCCACGTTCATCGGATTACCAACCGCTGGGGTTACATTAAAACGAAGAATCCTCACGAAAGCGAATTTGCCCTCCGTGAAAAACTCCCCAAAAAATATTGGCTCACCATCAATGATCTCCTCGTTACCTTCGGTCAAAATATCTGCGTCCCTATTTCACCCAAATGTAGCATCTGCCCGGTCAATATCTATTGCAAAAAAGTGGGAGTAACAAGACACCGATGATAGATGAGATTTGGCGCCCCCAGCAGGACTCAAACCTGCAACCTTTGGCTCCGGAGGCCAACGCTCTATTCAATTGAGCTATAGGGGCTAGTAACCTTGGGTTTCAATTAAATTCTACACCAAATGCAAAAATGAAATCAAGATTAAACTTTATGAAGGGGGGGCATTGTGAAGGTGAATTCGGCGTAAAAACCAACGCCTAATTAAGTGTTAAGGAATTTTGTTTCGGTGAGAGGACTCACCGAAACATCTAAAATATTTCTATAGTTTCCATGTGTTGCAAGAGCGGTTGACGGCTGCGGTGAATTGTCCACTTAAGCCAATCCGTATTTCTCAATATTCCTATCTGCAATTTCCTGTATCTTCTGTATCTCTTCCTTCCCTTTCGGAGACTTGAAGAGATGTGCGAAGCGACCCTGGATCTTCAGGTATTCTTCAACCGGCGTTTTGGGTGTAGTGACCTTTCTTACCTTTGTTGTCCTGCCATCCACCATTTCAAAGATGGGATAAAGGCCTGTCAGTACGGCTAATTTGGCTACCTTGATGGTCAGTTGGGGGTCAGATCTCCAGCCGAGTGGACACGGGGAATGGATTTGCAGATACTTTGGGCCCGTTATAGAGAGCGCCTTTTTCACCTTGTTTTCAATATCTTTCGGGAATGCCACTGAGGCCGTTGCGACATAAGGAATATTATGAGCGGCTGCGATGCCAGGCAAGTCTTTTTTGTTGTGTTTATTCCCCCACGAAAACTCCCCATAGGGACTGGTCGTTGTCATGCAGTCGAAGGGCGTCAAACCGCTACGCTGCACGCCGGTGTTCATATATGCCTCATTATCGTAACAAACGTAAAGGATATCGTGTCCCCTTTCCAGCATGCCACTGAGTGCCTGGAGGCCGATATCGGCCGTTCCACCGTCACCACCCTGTGCAATGACTTTTGCCTCGTTCTGTCTTCCCAAAGCCTTCAGGGCAGCCTCGATACCGGATGCCACGGCAGCCGAATTTTCAAATAATGAGTGGATGAAAGGGACTTCCCATGAAGATTGAGGAAACCGTGTGGTAAAAACCTCCAGACACCCCGTGGCATCTGTGACAATTACCTGTGAACCAGCAGCGCCCGATACGAGCTTTGCGGCAAGCGCTTCACCACACCCGGTACAGGCGGTGTGCCCGGAAGCTAAGAGCGTTTGACACGATTGTTCCTTCAATGCTGTTAGTGTTGTCGTCATAACATTATTTACCCCCAATTAATGCCTCATTGAGTCCAACAAATCTTTCTTCGAATGTAGCCTTCACGGTGTCTTTAATGACGTGGTGAATTGTGTCAACGGTGATATCCCGGCCACCCAGACCCAGAATAAATCCGTTGATCTTTGGCGTCTTGGGTTTACCGTAGAATACGCTCTTGATTTCGTTTACCAATATGCCGCCATAACCCAGGGAAATGGCTTTCTCCAGCACGGCAATCTCTTTTACATGATTTAATGCCCTGTAAATTTCATCCTTTGGGAAAGGCCGGTATGAGCGGACTTTAAGAATACCAATTTTTTGTCCCTTTGCCCGTAACTCATCGACAACGTCCTTCAGTGTCCCGATAATAGAGCCCATAGCCACGAGGACCAGAGAGGCGTCTTCAACTTTATACGTATCAACAAGTCCACCCTGAAAACGGCCGAACTGGTTATGGAAATCGGCTGCAACATCACCGATAACCTGTAACGAGGTGCGCATCGTCTTTTCGATAAAGTAGCGTGTCTCCATGTACCCGTCCGGCCCCACCATTGTTCCAAAGGTGAGCGGATTTTTCGGTGTAAGATAATATTTGGGTTTGAATGGTGGCAGGAATTTATCGGCCTCTTCCTGCGAGATAAGTTCAATCGGTTCAAACGAATGGGTCAGGACAAATCCATCCATACAAACCATAACGGGAAGCATGACGTCCTTATTTTCGGCGATCTTAAATGCCTGTAAATGCATATCGCTTGCTTCCTGGTTATCTTCAGCATAGAGCTGTATCCAGCCGCTATCACGAGCTGTTAAAGAATCCTGCTGGTCATTCCAGATATTAATAGGGGCAGACACGGCCCGGTTGACACAGGTCATGACTACAGGAAGCCGCATGCCGGCGATGTTGTAAAGCACCTCGATCATAAGCAAAAACCCCTGTGAGGTTGTAGCGGTATATGTCCTTGCTCCTGTCGCACTCGCTCCAAGGACTACGGATGCCGCCGAATGTTCGCTTTCTACATTGACATATTCTGCCTTGAGTTTCCCGTTAGCCACCAATTCCGAAAGATGCTCCACAATGTGGGTCTGTGGTGTAATAGGGTAAGCTGAAATCACATGGGGTCTGCAGACGCCCACAGTCTTCGCTACTGCAATTGAGCCTTCAATAAATGTAGTACTCATTACTTTTCCTCTACAACCATTTCAATATCGCCTGAAGAACATTCTTCAGCACATATTCCACAGCCTTTACAATACGTATAATCTACCGTGTATTTCTTTTTTTCTAACATGGTAACACAACCATCGGGACAATAGATTTTGCAAAGACCGCAACCAACGCACTTTTCCTGATGGAAGATCGGCTTAAAATTCCTCCAGCCACCGGTCTGATTGGCCTTACTGGTACCTGCCATTGCAATGGCGCCCAAATCCAATCTCATAATGCCTCCTTCTTGATAAAATCAAAAGCCCGTAGTACTGCTGCAATATTTTTTTCCCCCACTGATCCAGGAAACTTATGGTGAATCGCCTTCCGTATACCTTCTAGGCTGATTTCCCCCGTAGCTGCAGCAAATGCCCCCAGGAGGGTTGTATTTATAATTGGTCTTCCAATCACCTCTAATGCAATTTCCATGGCAGGAATCGTTTTCACCTTTACCTTTGTATTAATGCCGAGTTCAGTAGCCTTTTTCTTTGAATTTATAAGCAACAATCCATCTTCTCGTAATCCATCCAATACATTAATTACTTCTAATAAAGTGGGATCCTGTACGATTACATAATTAGGTTTATACACCTGACTCCGGATACGGATTGGTTTTTCACTGATTCTCACAAAAGCCTGAACTGGTGCCCCCATTCTTTCTGATCCAAATGATGGAAACGCCTGTGCATATTTTCCGTCGCTATGAGCTGCAAATCCCAATAATTCTGCCGCCGTAACTGAACCTTGTCCGCCGCGTCCATGAATCCTTATTTCAATCAATGGATACACGCCTCCTATCTATTTAACCCTTTATGAATGATGCCCGGAAACAGGTTTACACTCCCTTTCCAGTGGTTGAGACGTTTTGAGGATTTTAGGAGTTTTTCAATGATGGAGAATAATAGGGCAGTGATTGGTTTATGTTGTATGAAATGGGTGTCACTGTATTTTACATAGTGGGTACTCATAGAAATATGGCCTCAGCGAGAGGTAAGGGTTGCTGCAAATTTCAGCATTTCGCTTTTGTTAATATCTGAGGTAAGGCAATACGTAATTCCTCCTTCTTCCCATAATACAGAATTAAATCCGCGACGGTTTCCTATATAAAATTCTTTGGTACCCAATTTGACTCTTTCAAGATCTCTGATTGGAATACGGCTATTGCGTACAATCTGGAGTGATAATTTATTGCCTCCCTTGTCGAAAATAACACAGGGACTACTTGTTCCACAAAATCTGGAGGAACCTCCTCCCATGACACTAATTTTTTCTGCGTTGAGAAAAGGAGACGAATTGCCGAGGTTGGTATTTATAGTGTTCCCAAGATACTTATTAACATTGCCCACAACAGAGGTCTTTTCATTAAATACTAAATTGTCATTTACCGCCACCACATGATTTCTTACTGCATCATCAACAATAGTTACGGAATCATTACCGTAATAATTTGCATAATAAAAAATACCCCCGGATGCTAAAATAAGAATAGATGCCGCAATAGCATAGGTGCGTGATGAAAATAATTTGCGTATTGTTGCCTTTTGCTTATAAACATCTCCTGTATTTGTACGTTCCTTATTATCTGCATTATCTGCAGCGATGGAATTGAGACCTTCTATAATCCTATCACGGAGGTATACAGGCGCAGTTGTATTTATGCAGCATGCTTTTACAAGAGCCCGAACACCCTTTTCAAATTCATACCTTTGATGACATTCGTCGCAACGATCAATATGCTTTTTAATTGCAAGATAATGAGATTTATCCAGTTCCTTATCCATGAACTCATGAAAGTATTTAACAGTTTCAATGCAAGACATCATTTCCCCCTCTTAATAAAACCTCTATCTTTAGCATATTCCCATAGACTTTTCTGGAGTAACTTTCTAGCCCGATTCAGTCTAGATTTTACCGTTCCTATCGGCACGTTTGTAATTTCTGAAATGTCTTTATACGATAATTCTTCCACATCTGAAAATAAGATTGCTTCTCGATATTCAATCGGCAAGCTATCTATCGCTCGCTTTACGTCATCATCCAATAAACTACTCAGGTCAGTATACTTACTTTCCAGGGTATCGATTGATTCCTCAGGTTTAGTTTCTTGCTCATAGGTCATGCTGGTATTGACCGACTCAATATCCTCAAGGAAAACTTCACCCGGCATACTCGTTGATTTCCGATACTTATTGATAAAGGTATTACGAAGGATTTTAAAAAGCCATGCTTTTATATTAGTCCCTTTTTGAAAGGTATCAAAAAATCGGTACGCTTTTAAATATGCTTCCTGGACAAGATCTTCAGCTTCCTCTTTGTTGAACACCAGGCGTAAAGCCATATTATAGAGGGAATCGACATGCGCCAGCGCAATCTCTTCAAATTCTTTTCTTCTATCCTCTTCCCTCATTGCTTGGTTTCCTTTGATTCAAACAAAAAAATTTTGAATAATGTTCCTGAATCTTTTTATTGAAAAATATTGTATAAATTTATATACATAAATTCAAGATGGCATAAGATTTGTACATTATTGTAAATCAATGTGGATTTCTCTATTACCCGCTAACTAGTGAGATAAGCAATATTGATGAAAGGTGATAGGGATGATTTAAGGCTCCACCGCAATGCCGTGTGAGGCTATCTTTTGGACCCGCATTTTACGGTGGTTTACCCTATGTTAGATTTGTACCTTTCTCTTTGAGAATGTACGTTTCCCAGCAAAGACGGGTTCCCAAGATATTTGGTATAGGTCCTTAAAAATAATACCTCAAACACGTACATGGCAGAGCCTCAACCAAGTTGCGGTTATCTTAGCAATTAATTCAACTCCGGGCAAGAAAAAAACGTTGTATTGATGGATTTTCTTGACATAAAGCCCCGGTGCGGGTAACATGAAAAACATGAAACTTGGAGCAAGCTATTTTGGGAACAGGATATTACGTCACGTTCGTGAAGACATGAAAAAGATGATCGACGACGGATGTAATTTTGTCATTCACACCATGAGCGAACACGATATGACATACCATACAGGTACAATGGTCGATATCGTAAAGGTAAGCCACGAGGTTGGGTTGGAGGTCTTCCTTGATCCATGGGGTGTAGGGCGCGTATTCGGGGGGGAGTCATTTTCCACCTTTGTGAAGATGTATTCCAATTGCAGGCAGCGATTAAATTTTACCGAGGGCGAAATAAAAGTATACAAGGCGTGTTTGAATTCAAAAACGTTCAGAGATACCATGATAACCTGGATTGAACTTGCAGCAAAAACGGGTGCAGAAGGTGTTTTTTGGGATGAACCGCATTTATTTTTTGGAGAGTTTACTCCCTTGTTCGGAGGCAAAAAGAGGGATATTTGGGGATGTACCTGTGAACTTTGTAAAGATATTTTCAAACAACAGTACGGCTATGAGATGCCCGTGGATTTTACTGATGATGTAAAGGCATTCCGTCAAACGACCATTGTTAATTTTCTTGAATACCTGGCAAATGAGGCGGCAAAGAAAGGATTGAAGAATTCGGTATGTTTGTTTCCGACAACTGATCCACGATATGGTATTTATGAGTGGGAAAAGGTTGCCATGATTAAAAGCATTAATATCTTTGGAAGCGACCCCTATTGGTATGCCTATCAGCAAGACGTAACTGATTTTGTACGCCGTATCTCCCATGAGGTGCTTACACTCTCAAAAAGGTATAATAAAGAACCACAGATATGGATACAGGGCTACCGGGTGCCGGCATACAGAGAAGAGGAGATTGTAACCGCGGTGGATGTGGCTTATACTTCGGGAATTCGCAATATCGCTACATGGAGCTTTGAAGGTACAGATTGTATGACCTATGTCCGGTCTGAACGTCCTGATGCCGTTTGGCAGAATGTTCGTAACGCCTATCTGAAGTATAAGAATAAAGAATAATTTTTGTTCATTCGTGGCTAAATGATTACCAGCAATGAATAACAAAATAAAAGAAATTGCCAACCAATCCTTGCAAAATGAATCTATTAGCCGTGACGATGCCCTCTATCTCATGCAAATAGGCGGTGACGAAATCTATGATGTATTGTATTGGGCTAATCAGATACGTTTGCGGTATTTTGGCCATTCCGTAAAGGCATGCTCCATCGTAAGTGCGAAACAGGGGCGATGTACGGAAGATTGTAGTTTTTGTTCCCAATCGGCCCGCTATCACACCGGTATAGAAGAATTCCCGCTTATTGATACAAAAAAAATATCCGATGTTGCCAGATATGCTGAGCAAACAGGTTCAAGCGCTCTTGGTATTGTTACCAGCGGGTACGGGATGAATAACCCTCGTGATCTTGATAAAATTTCTGCGGCAATAAAGGAAGTTATTAAGAACACACACATCCATCCGCACGGTTCCTTCGGGATATTGACACGAGAAACAGCCGAATCTTTAGTAAAATGCGGACTAAAGAGACTTAACCATAATCTGGAAACATCCGAAAGATTTTTCCCAAACGTATGTTCAACACATACGTTTTCTGATCGAATGAATACCATTCGTATTGCAAAAGAGGTTGGATTAGAAATATGCAGCGGCGCAATTTTTGGTATCGGAGAAGAAATAGAGGACCGTATCGATCTCGCATTTACATTAAAAAATCTGGATGTGGATGTTGTCCCCCTTAATTTTTTACATCCGATATCCGGTACACCGCTGGAGAACAGTGTCCCGTTGACCCCTATGGAAGCGCTAAAAGTCGTTGCTGTATTTCGATTTGTCTTACCTGATAAAGAAATTAAGATCGCAGGTGGTCGTGAAAGGACCCTGCGAGACTTACAATCATGGATGTTTTACGCAGGCGCTAACAGCACGATGATTGGAAACTACTTAACGACAACGGGAAGAAAAATTGAAGAGGACTTTCAGATGGTAAAAGACCTGGGATTGGAGTTGCAAAACAATTGATAGCGCTGCCTTTTCTCTTTAATTCCTGTATTTATACCCTTTCTTGTGCAGAAGGCGCATGGATATTCGTTCTAAAAATAATTTCTGTCTTATAACCGTGCAATATCCTATATGTAAGAAAGTAAGTGAGAGGATTTACGGGATTGAATAGCTGATCAAAAAATAGATGGATAGCGAAACCTAGGGTAGTAAAGGATAAAAGATAATTAAAGTGCGTAACGAAACACAGAGATATCAATATCAATAAAAGTTCATAGCTGTGGAAATATAAATAAGCCTTCTTTATTTCACCATTGTCCATGGCATCCAAAAATCTTTTGACACTAAAGCGTCTGCACCCGTTTTTATAAAAATCCCATATATGATCGACATCTAACAACCAGCCTGTTAAAAAAGATGCAATACTGGGAAATATTGTCTTTGTTGTTAAAAAGGTAACGGCACCGGTAATAAGAGACACGCTAAAATGATTTATTGGTTTCATATATATTTCCTCTATATTTCCTCCGAAGAGAGAAGCAATCAGTTGCATTTTGAAAATTTCGCCTGAAAATCTCCATTTTCATGCTCCCTTGTGACTGTCAGGTTATGGATGTTTCATTATAGTTGTATTAGAGGATAAAAACAAGAAAACGTTTATTCCATGAGGCTAGAATTTATTTTGGATGAATTACATACGTTGAAAGATAGGGCCTTGCTGCGCGAATACAGAACCATTGAAGGCGCGCAAGACCCCTATATTCAAATAAACGGTAAATCTTATCTGTCATTCTGTTCCAATAACTACCTCGGACTTGCCAATCACCCAAAGATAAAACAAGCCGCCATTGAGGCCATTCATCGATACGGATGGGGCACCGGTGCGTCGCGACTGGTTTCCGGAAATATGACACTCCACCAGGAGCTTGAAAAGAAGATTGCGGAGTTCAAAGGGACAGAGGCAGCGCTTCTGTTTCCGACAGGTTATATGGCCAATTTAGGTGCTCTCTGTGCCCTTGTCTCAAAAGGAGACATTGTCATTGGCGACAAACTGAATCATGCAAGTATTATTGATGGCTGTCGTCAATCAGGTGCAACGTTTCGTGTTTATCCGCATAATGATGTGAGCCAGTTAGAGTCTTTGCTCCGGAGATCTTCTCCGTATCGGAGAAGATTAGTAGTTACCGACAGCGTATTCAGTATGGATGGTGATACGGCCCCGCTGCCTGAGATTGTAAACATTGCCACGAAATACGATGCTATCATTATGGTAGACGATGCCCATGCCACGGGCGTGTTCGGTAAACAAGGGAGAGGCATGATCGAACACTATGGTCTCGAAGGGAAAATCGATATTATTATGGGGTCTTTCAGCAAGGCGATTGGCAGCATCGGTGGATTTATTGCAGGAAACAAGCACCTCATCGATTTTTTAAAAAATAAGGCCAGACCTTTTATCTATACAACGGCGCTGCCGCCTGCTGCATGCGCTGCATCCCTGGCAGGATTAGCACTTATTCGGGAAGATGTGTCCATTATTGATAAGTTATGGAAAAATATCAGGTATTTGAAGTCTCAGCTATCAAAATTCACAGATACTATCGCAGTAGAAAGCCCTATTGTTCCTCTTATTGTCGGATCACCTGAAGATGCAGTCAGTCTATCCATGAAACTCTATGAAAACGGCATTTTAATTCCTGCTATCCGTCCACCCACGGTACCGCCTGGTACAAGCCGATTACGTATTTCCTTAATGGCTACTCATACCGAAGATGATATAGACAAATTGATAAATACTTTGAAACCACAGATTGCACAGAAAATAAAAATAGGCGTTTAGAGCCAGAAATCTGTGTAATCTGAGAAATCTGCGGTTGCTAAAGATTTTTAAGGAGAGTTATGCATAGACCGACGTGGGTTGAAATTGATCTGAACGCATTGAGACATAATTTGCTAGCCATAAAGAAAAGGGTCGGACCACAGGTAAAAATTCTGGGTATTGTCAAGGCTGATGCTTACGGACACGGCGACTACGAGGTCAGCAAGGTCTTGTTAAATCACGGGATCGAAATGCTGGGCATAGCCATCCTTGAAGAAGGTATTCTATTAAGGAATAAAGGAATAGAAGCGCCGTTATTACTTTTGGGTGGCATCTTTGAAGACCAAATCGATGCAGTCATTCATTATCACTTAATACCCACTGTTTATGATTTAAAGCTTGCTGAGGTAATATCAAAAAGGGCGCATGCTTTTAACAGGGTTATCAATGTACATGTGTATGTGGATACGGGAATGGGGAGTATTGGAGTAAAGTATGACAGGGCCGTGGAGTTTATAAGGTCCTTGCAGGATATGAGAAATCTTTTCATCGGCGGAATATACACCCACTGCTCATGTTCAGATGAGAAGGAATCGGCATTTACCAATTTACAAATAAAAAGGTTTAGAGACGTACTGGCGGCTCTGGATGCGATTAAGGTGGCTATTCCACTGAAACACATGGCGAATAGCGGAGCCATTATCAGTTATCCCGATACTCATTTTACTATGGTTAGACCGGGTCTATCGCTATATGGGCTTTATCCATCAGAAGAGGTATCCAGGGATATCGGCATCAGGCCAGTTATGAGTTTTAAGACACGGGTTATTCATATTAAAAATATGGAACCGGGTGATGTTGTGGGCTACGGTGGGATATACAGGATCACAAAACCCACCCGTGTTGCAACACTCCCCTTTGGATATGACGACGGGTATAATCGATTGCTTTCTGGTCAAGGAAAGGTAATTATAAGAGGCATAAAGGCACCTATTATCGGACGGATTTGTATGGATCAGTGTTTTGTGGATGTAACGGATATAAAAGATATTTCTGTTGGTGATGAGGTTGTAATATATGGCAGCCAGGGACAGGAAACGATATCGATAGAATCTGTTGCGAAACAACTCAATACGATCCCCTACGAGGTTACTTGCGCTATAAGCAATCGCGTACCCAGGATATACATCAATCCAGAGGAGGAGTAACTGCATCGCCCTTCCTTTTTCTGAATTAAACGAAAAAAAGAAAACGTTTGACATTTCTTGACTTTTGCGAAGATTATAACTACGCTTATTGAAATTAAAATGAAGGAAAATAACCAATGCCAATATTCAGGGGGCCCCCGAACTCGTTATTGAGGTACTTTCGCCAGCCACAGCCTTAAAGGATTTAAGGGAAAAGAAGAATCTCTATGAAAAATTTGGTGTAATGGAATACGTTATCATCGACCCCCTTGAGGAATATGTGGAGAGGTTTTGTTTGGGTGCAGATGGGACTTATACCAAGGGAGAGATATTTGGTCATCTGGAAGTCTTACCGTTCAAGTCACTGGAAGGAATCAAAGCAAACCTCAGGGAGATTTTTGAAGTTGAAAAGGCATAAATCGGCGATGGTATTTCTCCGTTCATTACACATAACTAATCAATGCATATCCAGGTTCCCGTAGTGGAATACCTCCCTTTTATCTTCTCGTTGCGAAGGAGGAAATGGATTGTTGTCGTATTACTCTGTAAAGACTTCTTTTTTTAAGTTTTTTAGTAACTAGCCCATTTGCCCGCTTAAGTAGGCAGTGAGCAGTAGGTAATTGGCAGTTTGTAATGGAAATGTATCGCTTTTTGCCTACTGCCAACTGGGTCCTGCCTGCTGCATCTTTTAATTGCGGCGTAGCCGCGATAGGAATTCCGTATTCAGCCAAATCAGGAAAGAACCTTAATAAATTAACGCCTTGTACTTGCCATGTAAAAGGCTTGTAATGGTGCCAGGAACATGCCTTCCTATAGGACGTCCGTCAATCTTGGAGACCGGCATTACTTCCATAAGAGAGTTAGTGAGAAAGACTTCATCGGCCGCAAAAACCCTTTCCAGACCAAAAAGCCCCTCTGAGACATGAATGCCGTTTCCCTTACACAACTCCAAGATGATCCGTCGCGTAATACCAGGCAGGATATTGGCCTTTAAGGAAGGGGTAATAACGGTTCCTCGCTCAACAATAAAGATATTGCTTACGGCACATTCAGTAACATAACCCTCAGTGTTCAGAATAAGCGCATCATGAGCACCCTTCCCAACCGCCTCTTTTTTAACTAGGTAATTAGTCAGATAGTTGAGCGTCTTATGAGGTGAGATGGGACAGGTAGTACTCCTCCGAATAGCGGAAGTAATAAGCGACATGCCTGTTTTATATAATGGCGCTGGATAGGCAGCAAGGGGCTTTGTATGGATTACAAAGGTGGGACTGCATGCATCTATGGGAATTAGCCCATTGGTTCCGGATCCGCGAGACAATGTCATACGGATGTAAGCATCCTGTAAATTATTCCTGGTAAGGAGTTGCTCAATGCTCAGCCGTATTTGCTGCAATGTGTAATGAAAAGGGATATCAAAATATTTCGAGGAACTTGAGAGACGTGCAACATGGTCTTCAAGCAGAAAGGGTCTCCTGTTGTAAGCCTTAAGGGTTTCAAAAAGTCCATCCCCATAAAGAAAACCCCGATCCAGGGTACTCAAACGCCCTTCCGTTTCTTCCACAATTTTATCGTTTAAGAAGATGACGTTGGGCATGTTTTTAATGAATCAATGAGGGCCTTTGCCTTGTGCAGAGTCTCTTCATATTCCTCTTCTTCATTTGAATCAGCAACAATACCACTGCCAACCTGAAAATACACCGTCTTGCCCTTCATAATGAAAGTTCGTATAGCGATATTCAGGTCTGCGTTTCCGTTAAATCCGATATAACCGATAGATCCCGTATAAACACTTCGTTGGGTAGGTTCCAGTTCATCAATAATCTGCATGGCGCGAATCTTTGGCGCCCCTGTGATCGAACCGCCGGGAAATGTGGCCTTGAGGAGGTCTATGAAATCATATCGTTCGTACAGGTCGCCCTCAATAGTAGAAACCAGGTGATACACGGTGGGATAAGCTTCCAGAACCTTTCTTTCTATGACCTTGACAGAACCGTAATCGCACACACGCCCAAGGTCGTTACGCTCCAGATCAATGATCATGGTAAGCTCTGCATCGTCCTTTGGACTCGAGAGTAAGGCATATTTCATAACCTCATCTGTCTTTGCATCCTCACCACGCGGCCTTGTACCCTTGATAGGACGGGTTTGGACATGTCTTGCATTGACCTGGAGGAATCGCTCTGGCGAGGAACTGATGATGGCAACGTCATCAAAGGCTAAATAACTAGAAAACGGAGCCGGATTTACCGAACGCAAATTTTTATACAGTTGATAGGGAGGAATATCAATATGCGTCTCTATTCGTTGCGAGAAATTGACCTGATAGACATCCCCTGCCGTAATATAGTCTTTGATGCGTTTGATTGCATTGATATAGAGTTCTTTGGTGAAATTAAATTTCAGTGTGGGCTCAGGTATTCCTGGATTGGGCTCCCTGTACGTGGACTCGTAACCCGTATCGGATTTTCTGCACAATACATCAACCACGTGTTCCATTCTACTTTTCAGTGTATTATTTAAACCAAAGTCCACCCCGATTACGTAGCACTTGTTGAGAAAATTATCATACGAAACAATAGTATCATAAAACCCCATATACATATCTGGCAGTCCAATATCATCCACGGCCTTACTGGGTAACCTTTCGATAAAATGGCATAGGTCGTAACCAAAAAATCCCACTATGCCGCATTGAAACGGAATGGACTCAATCGTGTTTTTTAATGAAAACTGTTTGAGTAACTCACGCAGGTGCTCAAAGGGGTTCCCTTCAATTTCAAGGGCACCATTACTGTCGGTCAGGGTGATCTTCCGTTGCTTCGCCTTCATTACCAAAAAAGGATTAAAACCCAAAAAGGAATATCTTGAAATCCCTTTTACCGGCAAGGCACTGTCGAGAAAAAATACGTTCGCATGGGAAACAAAGCGGCAAAATGCTTCTAAAGGGGAGCAAGCATCCTCGACTTCCCGGATAAATGTTTCACCTGCTATACTCTTGTTTGAATCCATTTGTTTATGAGACTATAGTGGACGACACAAATAATTTGAAATTGGGCGTTCAGAAGGTTCATTGTTGAGATTCAATCACTCTTCCACTTCGCTTAGTGTAGCGTCATTCCGAGCGGAATTGAGGAATCCTATTTCTGGTGGTAATTCTAGAGGTAGTGCAATTTTTTGTCAAGGCAAATCGCCTGTTCAGTGCCTTAAAATGCCGTTTTTGTCCTTGTCATTTCAATATGGGTATGCTAACATCAAATGTCATTTGCGAAACTACAGAAAGGCAAACCACAAAGCACACAATGTTTTTCCCTTGTGAACCCTGTGGTTAAAGGGTTTAAATTAGGCACGGACAAACAAGTTTGTCCGTGCCACCC
>JBKBTA010000059.1:0-14915 GCA_046291035.1 Candidatus Brocadia sp. | reverse complement strand
ATCAAGAGGAGGGCACCATGGCAATCACAGGTGGAGTATTGCCGTTCGTTGTATACTTTTTTCAGAAAAAACAGGTCTACCTTTTCGTATATCATGCTTCGGACATTCTATCTGGCAAAAATTATTCTGAATCTAGCCACAAATGTCGTTGGCAACGTATTCGTATTCTTTCAAAATGAAAAATTGCGCTACCGCCTATCAGTCTACTATAAGCTCTTTCTGTGGCATATTTTCTTATGCCCTGATTGGATGGGCTTGAAACCTGCAAAGGATCATAGGAGATCATAGAATTACTATTTGCATTTTTATCTTTGACCTTTCATTTTGCTATGCGGTGCTATTTATGCCGTTATACAGAGAAACAATTCTCTATGCATAAGCATATTACATATTATACAAGCCTCATCTCAGAGTATGCCTTTATTGCTTATTTTTTTACCTTTTCTTTTTTTCCATTCAGCGCTGATATCTTTAAATTACTGTGCCTGTTGACTGTTATCGGATGTTGGACGGCGAGGATGCTATCCGAAAAAAAGATACTATTCATCAAAACATCACTCAATATTCCTATCCTTTCATTCCTTTTGTGTTCGCTAATGACTTCATTTCATTCGGTTCATATCCAATACAGCCTTGGAACGATATTCCATGATTATCTCACATATTTTATTCTCTTTTTTTGCATGGTCAATACCATCCAAAGTCTGGAACAAATAAAGCGCATCGTAAAGGCCATGCTTATTACCTGCGGTCTGGTGTGTGCATACGGTGTGTATGGATATTACACGGGGGTTGTCATCCGTGATGAAAGACTTGTAGCCACGTTTGAATATCATTCCCGAATCGCAAAATATATATCGTTATTATTACCCATTGCCGTCTGCCTATTTTTCTATTACAAGAATATAGTAAGCCGCCTATACCTGTCTATTCTCATTTTTGTGTGCAGTCTTTCCTTAATCTTGACAATGAACAGGACAAGCTGGGTGGCCATTTTAGTTACGATATTCTTTATCGGTTTTGCCGCTCAAAAGAAGTACCTGATATATATATTGATTGGCATGTGTGCATTAGGTATCTTCATTTTGCCTTCTAAATTTATCACGCAGGTAAAAACCATCACACAGGTTAACAAATTTTTTACATCCGAAGAAATTTTAGGCGAACGGTTGTTATGCTGGAAGGCATCAATTGCTATCATGAAAGATCATCCTGTATTAGGCATAGGGCCCGGCAAAAAGAATTTTCGAAACGTATATCAACAGTACGCAGAAAAAATAAGAAATACGGAAAAACAACCAAAAAATGAAGCGGTTGAACAATCCCAGGGAAAAAAGGTCAAAAGAAAGACCAAAATAAAGGGTATCGAAAGATTATCCCATCCGCATAACGTCTTTCTTCATCTGCTGGTGGGATCGGGTATCATTGGGTTGCTGGCATTCCTGTGGCTATTTACAGCGGTATTTTATGCAGCGATAAGATCATGGCGGCTTTCAAGATCAGAATACGAAAAGGCACTTTTAATGGGTATAACCGCGGGTCTCGTTTCTATTTTCTTACACAGCTTTACCGATAGCTTCTGGAAAAAACCCGATGCAGTATTTCTTTGGTTCATCATTGGAATATTATTTACGGTTATCCACAATACAATAAATTGCAAGCAAGTAGATTATCGTTAAAATGAAGGTATCCGTTATTTTGGTAAATTACAATTCCGCTGCACTTCTCCGCCAGTGTTTGAAATCGATTTACGAACAAACAAAGGAAATTCCCTTCGAGGTTATCGTTGTTGATAATGCGTCTTCTGACAACAGCAGGCAGATCGTCCGTTCGGAATTTCCTGCCGTTCAACTTATCGAAAGTTCAGAAAATCTTGGCTTCAGCCGTGGAAACAACCTTTGCGCCAGCATGGCAAAAGGTGCCTATCTTTTGTTTCTCAACACAGATACGATTCTTTTTGAAAATTCGATCAAAATGTTAGCGGATTTTCTTGATGAACATCCGGAGGTTGGTGCGGTGGGTCCCAAGATCCTTTTTGAGAATAGATGCTTCCAACTTTCCTCTGGCCGGCTTCCCAACCTTTTGGGAGAATTTTTTGACAAAATTGTATATTTCCTTGCTCGTAAATGGAGTACGGTGATGTGCCCTCTGTTAGAACGCTTGCATACCGCCACGAAAGCGGTTGGATGGTTAACCGGCGCATGCCTCATGGTTCGTCAAAAGGCCTTTGTGCAGGTTAGCGGCTTCGACGAAAAGATATTTATGTACTTCGAAGATAAAGACCTCTGCAAGCGGATCAACTCATCCGGATGGCAAATCATTTACTACCCATTGACATCCATTATCCACTTACTCGCGGGAAGCTCCGGTAATGTTGATAAGCAAAAAATCAACAAATTCTATCGCACCAGCCAGCTTTACTATTATCACAAGCACCTGGGAAGGCTGCAGTCTGCAATACTCAGATGGTATCTCCGCGCAACGGGAAAGCTGCAATGTCTGTGAAGAAAATCCGCGTCTTGGAAATGATTGATGACGCCAGCATCGGTGGCGGTCAGGTTCATGTGCTGATGCTTGCAAAGCATCTTGACCGTGGGAAATTTGAGGTCAGTATAGCGTGTAAAGGTCGGGGTTTTCTGGTAGATGAAGCCTTTAAACTGGGCATCAATATCATTCCCATCTCCGTGGATAATTGCATCAGTTTAAAAACCTTCCGTGAGGTTGTGCAAATATTTCGCCGCTCAAATTTTGATGTCCTTCATACCCATGGCGGTACGGCAGGTTTCTGGGGACGAATAGGCGCCTTTCTTGCAGGCAGACCCATTGTTCGTATCCACAGTTATCACGGCATGCATTACCTGAGTAAAAACTTCACATTTCCCAGGTATTTGCGCATGATAGACCGGCTTCTTCTCTGCTTGACCGACAAGGTCATTTGCGTTTGTCCGTCCGATTACAGGAAAGGGTTAGAGGCGGGAATCGTAAGCAAAAAGAAAGGCGTCATCATCGAGAATGGAATTGAGATAAAAAGATTCCAAAATCTCAGGGAAAGGGAAGCATTGAGAACTCAATATGGACTTGACGAATCTGCTATATTATTTGGAAGCGTGGGACGACTTCATGTGCAAAAGGGACACCGCTACCTTCTTGAGGCATTTCAAGCAGTAAAGAGCCAGCACCCTCTCGCCCGGTTATGGATTATCGGGGAAGGCGAACTTAAGGGCAAGCTGGAAGAACTGGCACAAGATTTAGGTATTTATGAGTCAGTTCAATTCCTTGGTGCAAGAACGGATGTTCATGAGCTTTTGTCTGCCATTGACGTCTTTGTTTTGTCTTCTCTGTGGGAAGGACAGCCCATCTCAATCATGGAAGCAGGCGCAACCGGAAAACCCGTAATTGCTACGGACATTGATGGCGTTGCAGACATCCTGGTCAATGAAAAAAATGCACTCTTAGTACCGGTAAAAGATCCGAATGCCCTCGCGGCTGCAATGATGAGATTAATCAAAGATGCTGGGTTACGGACCCATCTTTCATCCTCCATTAAGGCCACAGTGTCCGAAAACTTTACCGCAGAAAGCATGGCGAAGAAAATTGGAGCCCTTTACCAAGAGACATGCTCTGTACGCTCTGGAAAGGGACGGAGTTAATTGGATAACTCCTGGCGCAGCTATGCCACAAACAAAAAGAGTAATCCGGTGCCATGGCTGGTTCAATCTTGTAGATTGAACCATGTATTTTGCCCGTGCTATTGGTCCCAAATGCTATCAGCCATGGAAAATGCCAACTATTTCAGTTCAATCGAGGACGATTGAACCAGCAAAAAATGGATGAAACGATTTTGATATTGATCGGATTATGGAAATGGTGAGGCCGTGTCTGCCTTATATTTATATTGATGGATCTGATTTGACAATTCACTCAATAAAGGAGGGAGTATGTAATGTTAGGAAAAAGATCGATACGAAGAAATCGGATGGCATATTTGAAAATGCCTGCTTATATCAAGCACTCGACAGCACATATTGCAACCTTTATCGCATTTTCCTCCCCAACCTTAAGCGACTCTTTTGTTATCTTTCCTGTGCCTCCTTGATTCACCACACCTGTTATACAGCCTCCTCTGAGACCCATGGAAGTGGTAAGGGTTAAGACCGTTGATGATTCCATCTCATAGTTCAACACATGAAGTTTCTGCCATTCTTTCGTAGCCCCCTGAAACCTCCTCAGTACATATTTTGAAAACGAATCGTACCTCTCCTCACCGGGATAAAATGTATCGGAAGATGCCGTTACGCCTACATGGTATCTTACTTTTGTTTTTTTTGCCCCTTCAATAAGGGCATTGAGGATCTCATAATGGGCAACTGCGGGATATTCGATGGGTGCGTAATGGGTTGAAGCCCCATCAAGGCGAACAGAACCAGAGGTAATAATGACGTCTCCAATATTGATATGCTCCTGAATAGCCCCCGTTGTCCCTACCCGAATAAAGGTGCCGATTCCCAGTTGTGCCAGCTCATCAATGGCTATCGATGCGGATGGTCCGCCTATACCCGTTGAGGTAATAAGGAGTCGTTTCCCCTTTATCTCAGCAAGGTAGGTGCAGAACTCCCTCTTCCATGCTAATTTCTGATTGCTCGTTCCATAGATTCCTGAAATTGTCTCGGCGATAATTTGAGATCGAAAAGGGTCTCCAGGCAGCAGTGCGATCTTTGCATCTTGTATCTTTTCGCTGTCAAGGTCCAGGTGGTATACGGAGTTCATGCCATATTTATATGATGATTGTAAGATACTGTCAACCATTTTGTGTAAATTTTATCTTTGCTTGTTGAAATCCGCCACTTACGGTTATTTTCAACACCGGTTGCAAACATCTCCAAAAAATTTAAGTTATTAAGTATCTATCTTCAAGTACCTTACTGACCTCCAACCGAACATGGCATTATACTTGCGCTAATCTCATCCTGATTATTTTCTGAAAGATTCGACACAGCAAATCTCTTTGACTTTTAAAAAAATAACTCTATAATCTTTTTTATGATACAATATTTACCTATACTGATATTATTTATCGTAGCTGGTGGTTTTGCCGTTACCAATATAGGGCTTTCGGCGATATTGGGAAGAAGGAAACCCACCACAGAAAAGCTCTCTCCGTATGAGTGTGGTATTGATCCGGTAGGTTCAGCGCGGGAGCGTTTCTCGGTAAAGTTTTATCTCATCGCCATGCTTTTTGTTATCTTCGACGTTGAAGTCATTTTTCTTTACCCATGGGCAGTGGCATTTAAGTCTCTCAAGCTCTTTGGGTTTATTGAGATGCTCATCTTTATCGGCATATTGCTCGTATGTTATCTCTATATATGGAAAAGGGGAGGGTTGGAATGGGAATAGAAAGTCACCTGGGTGATAATATTCTGACCACTACCTTAACTACCATGGTAAACTGGGCGCGCAAGTCCTCTCTCTGGCCTATGCCATTTGGATTGGCCTGCTGCGCCATAGAAATGATGGCAGTGGTTGCGCCACGCTATGACCTTGCCCGATTCGGCGCCGAGGTCTTTCGGTTTTCACCGAGGCAATCAGACCTGATGATCGTCGCAGGTACGCTTACGTATAAGATGGCATCTGTGGCAAGGAAAATCTACGATCAGATGCCGGAGCCCAAGTGGGTTATCGCTATGGGTGCCTGTGCTGTCTCTGGTGGTGTATACAATACTTACAGCGTTGTTCAAGGCCTGGATCAGGTCATGCCCGTGGATGTATATCTCCCCGGATGTCCGCCCAGACCGGAGGCATTGATCCACGCCATTATGGAAATACAAAAAAAGATTGAAAAGGAATCTTTGTGAACAACATGGATAATGAATCTATAGCAACATTACTAAAAACAAGTTTCCCGGAGGCAATAGTAGGTTCCAGTATATTTCGTAATGAATTAACCCTTATGGTAAAAAAGGATTATATCGTTGATATTGCCAGATTCCTTAAAGAAAATAAGGAACTGGATTTTAATTTCTTATCGGATCTCTGTGGTGTTGACCGGGTTGAAACAGATAATGTTTTTGAGGTGGTGTACCATCTCTATTCTATACAGAAAAACCATCGTGTACGCCTCAAGGTGCCAGTCCCATCAGACGACCCATGCGTACCAACGGTGACCGGCGTCTGGAAGACGGCCGATTGGCATGAAAGAGAGACATATGACATGTTTGGTATTAAGTTTGATGGACATCCTGACCTGAGAAAGATTCTCACACCAGAAGATTTTGAAGGGCATCCCTTACGAAAAGACTATCCTTTAGATGGAAGACAACCCGCCACACTCCGAGATACCTATCGAAAGGGTGATGCGTGACAGAGACAGCGACAACAACTACGACCCACCTGATGACCATCAATATGGGTCCGCAGCACCCCAGCACACATGGTGTCCTGAGGCTTTTGCTGGAACTGGATGGGGAGATGATCGTAAAGGCCGTACCGCACGTGGGATTCCTCCACAGGGGTGTGGAAAAACTTGCGGAATACAGGACATACCATCAGTGTATACCCCTCACAGACCGGCTGGATTATGTAGCCCCTTTCTCAAACAACCTGGCGTATGCCCTCGCAGTTGAAAAGTTGCTTGGCATCCAGGTCCCGGAAAGGGCACAACATATCCGCGTCCTTCTCTGCGAACTTACAAGGATTGCCTCGCACTTGTTGTGGTTGGCAACCCATGCGCTGGATATCGGCGCGATGACTGTGTTCTTTTACTGCTTCCGAGAGCGTGAGGAAATTTATGATATCTTTGAAATGGTCTCAGGGGCGAGGATGCACCTCTCATATATCCGGGTGGGTGGCGTGTTGCGTGATTTACCTGGAGGGTTCCTGGAAAAAACCCACAAATTTGTTACCGAATTTCCCTCGCGGCTCAATGAATACGAAACGCTCCTGACAGACAATCCCATATGGAAAAAACGCACTGTCGGTGTCGGCGTTATCTCTGCTGAAGACGCGGTCGATTATGGTCTTAGCGGCCCGAGTTTAAGAGGCTCTGGGGTTAATTGGGATGTCAGAAAGTCAGAACCTTATTCCAGCTACGACAAATATCATTTTACCATTCCTTTGGGTAAAAATGGAGATGTGTACGATCGGTATTGTGTACGCATAGAAGAGATGCGTCAGAGTAACAGTATCGTTCGTCAGGCTTTAAATATCCTCCCCAAGGGAGATTTTATGGCAAGGATACCAAACGTTACCTTGCCTCCGAAAGAAGACGTAGAAACAAATATGGAATCCATGATCAGCCATTTTAAACTCATCATGCACGGTATCCATCCCCCAAAGGGAGAGGTCTACTCCAGCATCGAGGCCCCGAAGGGTGAATTGGGTTTTTATATAGTCAGTGATGGTTCCAGCAATCCTTACCGGCTAAAAATACGGCCTCCTTCTTTTGTCAATCTGGAGGCATTACCAAAGATGGTAGAAGGCAGGTTGCTTCCAGACGTTGTTGCTACCATTGGAAGTTTGGACATTGTTTTAGGAGAAATTGATCGTTAAACTTTTCAAAATTACAAAAAGTAAATATATGACCCTGTTGATTAACTCTCATTTCGACAATATGCTGCATACCATTATGGCAACGTGAGATTGTATATGGTATATAAATTTAATTTGAAAGCGCTTAATTAACAGAGTCATATATGGTAGGAGCCAACTCCCGTTGGCGATTAATTGTTTTATATGCCATTGCCAATCGCCATCAGGGAACATCTCCTCCGATACATTAATTTCCAGGCGCTTTTATGAGCCTTTTGCTCATTAGGGTTTATTATGATAACAACTAGACAGTACGCACAGAACAGGACAATAGATCTTTCAAAGATAGAAAAGATACTGGAGAAATATAAAAACGTAAGGGGGGCATTAATCCCTGTTTTGCAAGTGGCCCAAGCCGAATATGGTTATCTGCCAGAGCCCGTTATTGACCTTATTTCAGAAAGATTACATATCAGTGTTCACGAAATAATAGGAGTTGCTACTTTTTACTCTCAATTTCACTTAAAACCTCGCGGTCAGCATATCATTAAGGTATGTTGCGGGACTGCGTGCCATGTAAAGGGGGCAAAAAAGGTCCTGGAAAAACTGAGCGAAACATTAGAAGTTTCCACAGGTATGACAACAAAGGATAATGTATTTACGTTGGAAGAAGTGGCATGTCTGGGTGCATGTTCACTGGCGCCTGTTATGATGGTGGATGAAGATATACATGGGAAACTAGCGCCCGACACCGTTGCTACAGTCATAAAAGAGATAAAAGAGTCTGGATATCATGGCGTAGCGTAGTTGCAATTAAAAAGATACAGGTAAGAAGTATACAGTTTGCGGTAGGCAAAAAGTGGCACATTTTCAGGGTATACTAATAAATGACAATGGTTAGTAATGAAACTATAATTCAAGAACAAAAATTCAATCCTCAAAGGCCAATGATACTTATTGGTATGGCCTCCTGTGGTTTGGGTGCAGGCGCAAGGAATATCTTGAAAAGTGTAGAACACGAGCTGGAAAAACAGAAACTCGAGGCAGACATAGTACATACTGGTTGTATTGGTATGTGTGCGCACGAAGTACTCATGGACGTGATCTTTCCGGGCCGCACACGTGTTACTTATGGAAATGTAAAAACAGCGATGATTCCGCAAATATTAGAAGAACACGTGGGGAAGGGAGAGGCAGTAAAGAAATTTGGCATGTCACAGATGTACCTGGATGACAAAACAGCTACCCCTTATGACGGGATACCTTTTTTTGAAGACCTGGAGATGAATAAGGGGCAAAAGAGATATATTCTCAGGAATTGCGGATATATTGACCCCGATAGCATCGATGAATATATTGCACGGGGTGGGTACACAGCACTCGAAAAAGTTCTCAAGACTATGACTCCCAAGGCCGTAATTGATGAAATAAGCAAATCGGGTCTAAGGGGCCGTGGTGGTGGTGGTTTTCCAACCGGTGAGAAGTGGGCATCCTGCGCAAAATATTCCGCCGACGAAAAGTTTGTCCTGTGCAATGCCGACGAGGGCGATCCGGGTGCCTTTATGGACAGGAGTCTTTTAGAAGGAGACCCCCATGCCGTCCTGGAAGGCATGATTATCGCGGGATATGCCATTAATGCGACGAGTGGTTACATCTATGTTCGCGCTGAATATCCGCTGGCAGTAAAACGATTAAGACATACCATTGAAGAAGCCAAAAAGCGCGGCTTTCTGGGAGAAAACATACTGAAGAGCGGATATAGCCTGGATATCTCTATAAAGGAAGGGGCAGGCGCCTTTGTCTGTGGCGAATCAACTGCATTGCAAAATTCCATTGAAGGCAAACGAGGTATGCCCCGCACAAGACCACCGCAATCTGTGGAGGCCGGCCTATGGGACAAGCCCACGTGTCTAAACAATGTAGAGACCTTTGCTAATGTACCGTTTATCATCAATAAAGGTGCGGATTGGTATGCCAGGATTGGTACAGAGACCAGCAAGGGAACGAAGATCTTTTCCCTGACCGGGAAGATAAAAAATGCAGGCCTCGTTGAGGTTCCCATGGGTACTACGATCAGGCAAATTGTCTTCGATATGGGCGGCGGTATTCCGAAAAAGAGAAAATTCAAGGCGGTGCAAATCGGAGGCCCATCCGGTGGATGTCTTCCTGAGTCCCTGCTGGATTTACCAATAGATTACGAGTCACTCGTCGGGGCAGGTGCAATGATGGGCTCCGGAAGTTTTGTAGTCGTTGACGATACCACCTGTATGGTTGAGATGGCACGGTTCTTTATGAATTTTTGCGCCAATGAATCATGCGGGAAATGCCCTCCTTGCCGGATCGGCACTACCCTTATGCTGGATATCCTTACCCGCATTACCATGGGACAAGGCGAAGAAAAAGATTTAGAAGTACTGGAACAAATGAGTGATGAGATGAAGGTGATGTCCCTTTGCGGACTTGGACAATCTGCCCCAAATCCTGTAAAATCTACCATCCGATATTTTCGAGACGAATACATTGCTCATATACGTGACAAAACTTGCCCAACCGCCACGTGTGTTGCCCTTCACAAGTACGAAGTGATCCCGGAAAAATGCACCAGGTGTCAGGCATGTATTCGAAACTGCCCTGTTAAGGCAATTAGCGGTAGTACCGTGGAGGCTGCCTTTATCAATAAAGAAAAATGCATTAAGTGTAACCTCTGTTACGAAAAATGTAACTTTATGGCAATAAAATGAATATCATACATCTGGTTATTGATGATAAACCCATTGTTGCCCCTGAAGGTACAAATATATTCCAGGCAGCATTGGACAACGATATTTATATTCCCGGACTGTGCTACCATCCCAAACTCTCCCAATTTGGGGGTTGCAGACTCTGTTTTGTAGAAGTCACTGAACGGAAAAGGACTGGACACCGATTTGCCTGTGCACACCCGGTTTCTGAGGGAATGATTGTAAAAGTGAATACGCCAAAGGTAATCAGGTATCGAAGGTCCGTTATGGAATATTTGCTGGCCCATCATGAACTCTCCTGTCCTACCTGCGATAAATCCGGTGAATGCGGATTGCAAAACATTACCAATGAACTGAATCTGGGTCCGGGCAGATTCAAGACCGTGAGGATGCATTACCCCGTAATTCGGGATAATCCAATTTTAGAATTAAACCGGAATCGGTGTATTTTATGTGGCCGGTGTGTAAGCGCATGCAAAGAGATTGAAGGTGTCGGCGCCATTGACTTCCAAAATCGTGGCTTTAAAACGGTTATTGGTACTGCCTTTGACAGACCGCTGGAGTGCAGTTTCTGCGGCGGTTGCGTCGCAGTGTGTCCAACGGGCGCCTGGCAGGATAGAACCCTGGGATTCAGGGGTAGACCGTGGGAATTTAAAAGCACACCGACTATTTGCCCGTACTGTTCCGTTGGTTGTACAATCGTTGTAAATACAAAGATGGAAAGCGTCAGGCGTATCATATCCAACGATCGATTAGGAATAAATGAAGGTAACCTCTGCGTTAAAGGAAGGTTCGGCCACGAATTTATCCATTCTCCCGAACGGATAAAAACACCATTAATCAAAAAGAATGGCGAGTTATACCCAGCCTCGTGGGATAGTGCCATTGATTACGTATCAAAAAGATTCCAGCAAATTATAAATGAACATGGGGGAAAATCGATTGGCGGTATTGGCTCTGAAAAATGTACCAATGAGGATAATTATCTCTTTCAAAAATTCTGCAGGTCTGTCCTGGGAACGAATCACATCGACAACCTGTCCAATTTAAAATCACCTTATTTGAACGGGCTGATTTATAAATCGGTTGTGAATGGGATTGCGGCAACATCATTGAAAGAGATAGAAAAGGCGAAAACCCTGTTCTTTCTGGGAGTTGATATGGCAGAGGCTCATCCTGTAGCCGGATGCATGGCCCGAAAAGCTATAAGACTGAATAACGCAAATCTCATCATCGCCAATGTAAGAAATGTCCTATTCAATAGCACTGCCAAAAATGATATTCGTTTAAACTATACTTTAGGAAGTCAGGCCATATTAATTAATGCCTTAACTAAAGTCATTATCGATGAGAACTTAGTTGACTTAAAAAAGGTAGAAATATCGACAAATAACTTTTATGAATTGCGCTCCTCGTTAGACAAGTTCAGTTTAAAGGATGCTTCCCAATCTACCGGTATTTCAGAGGAAACCATCAGAATTGCATCGACATTATTAACAAAGCCAGGAAATTGTTGTATTGTCTGTGGCAAGGACATTGAAGAAGACCCTCTGGGAGAGCTAACAATCAAAGCTTTGATGAACCTCTGCGCACTAATCAACGCCGCTCATGATGAAAAGACAAGTCCCGGTAAGATTTCGGTTCTGTTTTCGAGATCCCATAACAACTCTCAGGGTGTAAATGATATGGGCGTTGTCCCCGGGTTTTTTCCTGGATACGGCGATATCAACGATACGTCCATCAGGGAAAAGGTCGAAAAACTATGGGGCGTAAAACTTGCTGGCGATATTTTTCAAAAAGACTCTGTAAACATTGTTGATCTTGCACTCAATGGAAAATTAAAGGCGCTTTATGTTATGGGAGAAAATCCCGTCATAAACTACCCCAATGGCAAAGACGTTCGGGAGGCGTTTAAAAGAATCGACTTTATCGTTGTCCAGGATACATTCATGACGGAAACAGCACAACTGGCAGACGTCGTCCTCCCTACCGTTACTTATGCCGAAAAGGAAGGGACATCTACCAATATGGGGTTGACCGTGCAACGACTAAACAAAGCTATTCAACCCGTGGGAGACGCCAGACCGGATTGGCAAATTATCTGTGACCTTGCCAAAAAGATGGGACAGCCATATTCATACGCATCTACAAAAGAGGTATTGAATGAAATAGGAAGCATAGTACCCATATATGCTGGTGTTAATTACGATCGTTTGAAGAGGAAAGAATTTCAATGGGCATCTTTTGTTTATGATAAGAATAAACCAACAATGTATACGTTTGATATTGTTCAACCTGAATCGTTAAAAATCATAAAGAAGAAGGATTTTCCCTTTATACTACTCACCGGTGCCAGTTTAAATCATCAAGGTACTTTTTCCCGGCATTCAAAGGCACTTACTTTAGTTGCCCCAGAATGTTTTGTGGAAATAAATAGAAAAGATGCGCAGGAAATGCATATCCAGGGTGGGGATATGGTTACAGTTGAATCTATGCAAAATAAGATAAAACTCAAGGCAAAGGTCAGCGGTAAACCTCCAGAAGGTATAGTTTTTATTCCCGAAGATTATGAGTGGGTACCAGTAAATCTCCTGCGTGACAGGGTATACACCGCTGTCAAAATTTATAAGGAGACAGGGTAAATATATGGCAAAAAAAGGTCAAACATATTTTTGTGAAATCTGCCGGCAAAAAGTAGTTGTTACCAAAGAAGGCTTTGGAGTGCTGGTATGCTGCGGTCAGGAAATGCGTTTAGTGGGCGTCAAGGGAATGATGGCTACCTGGACAACAGTTCACCACAAGCCCGAGGGTGGGGTAAAATTTGTATGCAATGTATGTGGACAGGAGATAGACGTTATCGTTGAAACGACCGGCATATTAGAATGTTGCGGCCAGAGAATGCAACGAAAAGAGGCGATCGTCGGCTAAATGAATAAAGAATTACTTGTATACCTTATTATTGCCTGCATTAAGATCTTCCTGGTGTTTGGCGTGATCCAGTTTATGGTTATCTCCATGATCTGGCTCGAAAGGAAGATCATGGCGCACATGCAGGTACGACTGGGACCGATGCGAGTCGGTCCACATGGATTGTTGCAACCCATTGCCGACGGCATAAAGCTTCTGTTCAAGGAAGATATTATCCCGGAAAGGGCGAGTAAACTGCTTTTTGTACTCGCACCCGCCATGGCCATGATTCCCGCCATGATGACCTTTGCCGTCATACCATTTGGAGACTCGGTAAAGTTCCTCGGATACACCGTAGATCTGGTAATTACCGATATCAATATTGGGTTTCTTTATATCTTTGCGGTGTCCTCTTTAGGTATTTACGGGATTGTCATGGCTGGCTGGGCATCAAATAACAAATATTCATTATTGGGTGGGATAAGGTCTTCGGCCCAGATGATCAGCTATGAACTGACCCTTGGACTATCACTCATCGGAGTGGTTATGTTAACAGAATCATTAAGCCTGGTGGATGTTGTAAATGCACAAGCAAAATTGTGGAATATTATAGTACAACCCATCGGATTTTTTGTTTATGCCACGAGCGCTATCGCGGAGGTCAATCGCACTCCATTTGATCTTCCGGAAGCAGAGTCGGAGCTTGTGGCGGGATACCATACAGAATACAGCAGTATGAAATTCGCCATGTTCTTCATGGCAGAATATGCCAACATGATCACGGTATCTGCAATTGCTGTGACCTTTTTCCTGGGTGGATGGCATGGGCCATTTTTGCCCCCGGTAGTATGGTTTATGTTAAAATTGTCAGCCTGTTTATTTTTCTTTATCTGGATACGGTCAACTTTCCCAAGGCTAAGATACGATCAATTGATGCATTTTGGCTGGAAGTTCCTGTTACCACTTTCACTACTCAATATCATAATTACAGGACTTATCATGATTATTAAGGGATAACATGATTTTACCGCTCATTAAAGGTCTGATACTCACACTCAAGCGATTTCTTAACCCGAGCACCTGCGTCACCATGCAGTATCCTGATGAACGGCCGAAACTTTCCACAAGGTTTCGTGGGCTGCCAGAATTGCAAATAGGAACAGACGGCAAGGAAAAGTGTGTCGCATGCGGACTGTGCGCCAAGGTGTGTCCCTCTAATTGCATCTATGTCGAGGGAGCAGAAGATGAAACGCACAGGAGATACCCAAAAATTTATGAATTGGATGCCTTCCGCTGCATTTTCTGCGGGTATTGCGAAGAGGCCTGTCCGGTAAGAGCCATAATACTCAGGGACACCTTTGAACTGGCAACATATCAAAACAAGGGCATCTTCGATAAAGAAAAATTATTAGACCTTACGAGAAAGAGGAATTTGCCAAGATAGTCGTCGATAAAAAATTATACTCTTATGGAAGCATATTTATTCTATATTATGGCTGCAGTCGCTGTAACAAGCGGGGTTTATCTTGTCTTTGAGAAAAACCCTGTCTTCTGCGCCTTGTATCTTATTCAAACGATGGTCTCCATTGCGGTACTCTATATTTTGCTTGAGGCACAATTCATCGCTGCCGTTCAGATCATTGTATATGCAGGGGCCATTATGGTACTCTTCCTCTTCGTGATCATGTTGTTAAACCTGGACATTAGGGAAGAGGCAAAGAACGCATTATCCTTTCAAAGGAT
>JBKBTA010000058.1:0-14958 GCA_046291035.1 Candidatus Brocadia sp. | reverse complement strand
AGTAGTGCGGGTGAATGCCTTGGTGGAAGCGGCAGCGGCTCTGGTAGCGGTAGTGGCAGTGGCGGTTCGTAACAGGAATATCTGGTAATGAAGTTTACAGAGAGAAAAGAGACAAAAGGAGAGAAACTATGTCTGCGATGATAATCAGTAGTCTTGATAGGTTCATTGTTATGGCACGAAAACTGGAAGAATATGGAGTAACAAACATACACCTTTGCTATGCAAAAAACAACGGTGATTTAGACATATCAGTAATAGCGCTCGTACCGTTTGTTGATTTTGTGATACTGGGGGAAGATGCCCACTATTTACCGTATCTCAGCCAGATAATAAAAGAGGCACAGCTAAGGCATATCCCTGTTTTGCCTGAAGAACGCATCGCAGCAGTAAAAAAATGATAGTTAAAAACTAAGCACAATAAAGCCAGCAAATAACATGTAAGATTTATCTTAATTTTTGCCTCGTGTGGAAAGCAAGGTAAGGTTTCGTATGACGGGGGCCTTAGACGACAGCATGCTTGTGGCGGAAATCCTCCTGGAAAGGGCTAATGAACTTAGCACTGACCCAACGAAAGAAACCGTTATTCTGGTTGGGCACGGTCCGAATAATGAAAAGGAGAATAGACTCTGGCTAAATGATATGGAAAAACTTGCCTGGTTTGTCCATGGAAAGGGAGGCTTTAAGGAAGTCAGGGTTGCCACGTGGCGGAGTGATGCACCTAAAGAGATCAGAGATAGGGCCATCCAAGAGCTACGGACAATGGTACAGACAAGTGGCAAAGAAGGAACGGTTATCGTTGTCCCGCATTTACTTTCTTCCGGCGGTGTGGAAGGAGAGATTGTAAATGCCCTGAAAGGACTTGCATACGTTTTCAATGGCAAAACCTTATTGCCTCACGGCAATATAACCAGATGGTTGTAAAAACAGGTAGAAGGAGAATTAGTAAAGCTTAAGGAAAGATAATGATGAAAGAAAATCTTTATTTTATTTTTATGGGATGTGTCGTCGCTTTACTTATAGCTTGCCTTGTATTTTTCTTAATAGTCGTGGTGGATTTCATAAAAAAGTCATCTCTTGGTTTAACGACATTCTATTCCTTATAAAAATCTGTGGATTTATAAAAACAGCGGTTATGAAAAGATATTTTCTTTTACTACTTTTGCTGTGGAGCTTTGTTCTTTTTCCAAATCTATCATTGGGACAATTTCTGCTTAACGAAGAGGAGCCTCCAGAGAACTACCAGTTTCAGGTCTTTCTGGAGGAAGAGGAGGCCTTATCAAAAGTTTTTGCCGGGTGCGATAGGGTAGAATCTGAGTTTATAACCCTTACACCCGAAGGATACGAATACTTTAAGAGTTTACTGAAGAGACCGGATCTTGAAACAACCTTTCAAGTCTATATTGGAAAAAAGAAAGGGGTGACAGACCGGTATGCTATTATCACGGAAGAAATGGGTTGCTTTCACCCGATCACCTGGATCCTCAGCACAAATGCAGAGGGGAAGATTCTTGATATCGCAGTGATGATCTATCGGGAGAGCCGTGGGCATGAGGTCAGCAGGAAGAGATTCCTTAAGCAATTCGAAGGTAAGTCCTTAAAAGATCCCCTCTCGACCAATAAAGACATTATTAGGATTACGGGGGCTACGGTATCAGTGCAAGCCGTTTGTCGGGGTGTCAAAAAGATGCTCGCTTTTATTCACGAATTTTATATCAAAAAAAATCCTCTCCCTGCAACACTGGCTCATCGTTTAACCCCTGAAGAAGTCAGTGCCATGCAGTCATCCCGTAAACAACTCTTTACCACTGCAAGGGTTATTGAGGGGGTAAAAGCAGTAGTGGCGGCTGAAGCGGACAATGAGAGACAGTTCTTTTCCATAACAAATAAGGCATTCAATGAGATGGAACGTATCGAAAGGCTTTTCAGAAAAGAATTGCAGGCGTTGAATCGTGAGGCCGGGGAAGCCGCTTTTTCTTGTAACAAAGAGGTATTTGAGGTAATAAAACGATGTTATCAATATGGAGTGCTTACGGAAGGCGCCTTTGATATAACGGTATCTCCGTTATTGGATCAATGGGGGATTTATAAAGGTAAACGAAAAGAGGTGAAAGAGGAGAAGCAGAGGACCCTTCTCCAGGCAGTCTCTTATAAAAATATAAAGATACATGACAATAATACCGTACTTTCTTTTGCCCATAAACAAACAAAGGTAGACCTGGGGCCGATAGTAAGGGGATATGCAGTAGATAAGGCCATTGAGATTGTTAAACAATCAGGGATAAAGAATGCTTGTATAAACTATGGTAGTGTTACGCGCATGCTGGGGCCTCCTTCCGGAGAAAATTTATGGAAGGTTGGGGTTCCGCATCCGGTAAAAGGCGATTCTGTAATAGGTTTTTTACGTCTGGTTAATCAAGGGGTTGCCTTTGTTGCTGATTATTCTCGGTATCCTACAGTGCAGGATAGGTTTTATACTCATCTGATTGATCCCGTGGAAGGGAGACCGGTTACGAACGAAATTCTTGCCGCCATGGCAATTGCCGCTACAGCAGAAGAGGCGGGAGTCCTGGCAACAGCCCTGTTTATTAAAGGATCGGAAGGTATGGAAAAACTCTCATCGCTTTTTTCTCATGCAGAGTGGTTGCTTCTTTATGAAAAACCTCAGAGTAGCATAGAATTTCACGCATCTTCAGGTATAAGGGAAAAGTTCGTGAAAGGAGAAGAAAAGATTTTTAAGTACGGCAAGGGCTCGGGTTGCTCTTTCAGCCCATAAAGATGGGAAGTAGCCCTACGTGTTAGACCTTCGTTCTTCATCGAACTGCCACAGTGCAAAAAAATTTATCAGACGGGAGAAGAATCATGTCTATCGTTTGTCATTTCAGAAATGTATTATTCTTAGCTTTATTTACGATTATGTCTTTACCGGACGTCTCGTATGCAAAGGATATAAAAGATATTACTTCTACGGATTTGAAAGAGATCATTCGATCAAATAAGGATAAAGTAGTGGCCGTAACATTCTGGGCAACGTGGTGCAAGGTCTGTCAGGAGCATCTTCCTGAAATCAACACCCTCTATGAAAAATATAAAGAGAAGAAGGTAGAAATGATAGGGGTATCACTGGATGATAAAGTGAAAGAAGTTAAGGACTTTATCGAAAAAAAAGGGATTGCCTTCCCGGTTCTCAGGGCAAAAGACAAAGAGGAGATGAGCTATGTTTACAACATCAGGAAAATCCCCATTATCTATTATTATAAAAACGGGGAGCTCGAACATATAGAAGAAGGCTATACCGATCTTAAACATATCGAAGAGGACCTGTGCAGTTGTCTGGAGGGAACTCCACCACCATCAAAAGATGTAAAATCAAAAACCAAATAAATAGCAATCGGACGTCCATCGAAAAGGGATTTAATTTCTGTATGCTGGCATTTTCATAACAATGGAGTATAATTCTCAAAGAAAAGGGAGGAAAGATTATGAGTACTTTAAAAAACTTTAATAGTTTGACAGCGTTTTTTGGCATGCCATTGCTATTTTATACCATTGCTGGAACCTCATCTGTTTTTGCGAATGGTGCTGAGACCACTGTGGTATCTGCTCCCCAGTCTGCACAAGTGGAGGTGTCCGAAGGTACAGAAGGGCAAAAGTTTGCGGATATTACTTCGGAAATCCGTATTGGGCATGAAGATTGGGAGAAGATGCAGCGTGCAGTCCATGAGACGATTGAGAGGCATCTTGTAGGAAGAAAGTTTATAGAGGTCTACGGTCCCTTAGGAACGGGTGTTCAATGTGTGCCCCTTGATACTTATGCAATACCCTCCTAGGCCAGCGTGGATATGCTGGGCGAGGGCAACGAAGCCATTCACACGTTAAAGAGGGATATTGCATACATACCCCTCATTTACAAAGACTTCTGGCTCTACTGGAGAGATATAGAAGCAAGCAAAAAGTGTGAGACTCCATTAGATATAAGTGCCGCAGTGGGTGCAGCCGTTGCAGCAGCCGCCAGGGAGGACGACCTCATATTCAATGGTCTTACAGAGATGGGTATGACCGGCCTTTTGAATGCTAACGGGAGGCATATCATGAAACTCAGTGACTGGTCGGTGATAGGGAACGGTTTTCAGGATGTTGTGTCTGCTGTAGAAAAACTGAGAAGTGCCGGTTTTCTGCCCCCTTATGCCCTTGTGGTAAGCCCGAGGCTCTATGCCCTCCTCCATAAGGTTTATGAACGTACAGGAAAATTAGAAATAGACGGGGTAAAAGAGCTGATGAAGGGCGGTGTGTATCAAAGTCCTGTGTTCAAAAAGGACTTCGCGCTTGTGGTAGCAACGGGCAGACAAAACCTGGACCTGGCGGTGGGTACAGATTTTAGGGTAGAATATTGGGGACCTCAAGACCTGAACCACCGGTTCAGAGTGGTGGGAAGTTCCATTCTCAGAATCAAATGCCCTCAGGCCATTTGCACATTGGAGTAAGTTATACAGGGTGGCACGGACAAACTCTGTTTTTCCGTGTGGGGTATTCAACTCACTCATTTACACACGATCACGGACAAGCACAGCTTGTCCGTGCCACTGTGTTGAACGAAACCATGTGTACCAATTTTCAAAAAACTAAAGTGTTACGTTTGTCCGTGTTTAATTTTGCATTCTGGAGATCCAAAATTGAGATACGTCACCATTTCACTTCCTTCGCCTCCTGTCATTCTGAGGCAAAGCCGAAGAATCTCCGGGCATAGAACAATGCCGATCAGTGTGAAGGATCTGGTTTATTTCTTAGCGATGACATTCGTGTTCCTTTCTCTCTGGCTTTGTCATGGATATGCTGATATCCCCCTTCTAACAGGAAAGGACGGGATTGTCAACCTGGAGATGGAGGCTCGGCCTGTAGCGATAGAACTCAGGCCGGGAATATTCTTTGATGCCTGGGGATATTGTATTAAGGGAGAAAAACCCACAGTACCAGGCCCTACAATAAAAGTAAAGGAAGGAACAAAGATCAGAATCCGTCTTACCAATAAACTAACCGTTCCTGCTTCTGTACATCCCCACGGGGTAAAATATACCGTAGCTAATGATGGCGCCCATATTGCGGGAAATCCCACGAGTATCGTGGAGCCAGGGAATTCCAGGATTTTTGAGTGGGACACCACAGGTACACCAGGGACCTGGTTTTATCACACCCATGCGTTTGAAAAGGGCGGCGAAGAAGGATTGTACAGGGGATTATGGGGTGCACTCATTGTAGAACCGAAAGGGGGTGACCCTAACCCTCCCGACAAAGAGTTTGTCGTCTTCATGCACACGTTTCATGTTAACGGACATGAATATGAAACCTTTAATGACAAATCAGGGGATATGGAGTTTATGAAAGGGGATAGTTCTGCCTTCCCTGGTCTGGTCTGGAAGGCAAAGACGGGAGAGAAGGTGCGGTTTCATCTCATAAATTCTGCAGAGGAGGTGCATACGTTTCACACACACGGTCACCGCTGGGTAGATCGCGCAAGCGGGCAGATCATCGATAACATCGGTCTGGTACCATTTACCTCCTATGTCCTGGATTTCGTTGCCGGTGAAGATGTTGGGCCAGGCAACTGGGCATTTCATTGCCACTTCCATGAACACATGATGAACGGTATGTTTGGGATTTTCATGGTAGAAAAGGGAGAGGCAAAAATACCAGTGAAAGGAACGTTTTTCCCATCGGAAGGGGCAAAGAAAACTTCGCAGGCGCAAGCACTCCCTGAGTTCTCTATCCCGCCAGTTGAGATGGGGAGGGGAATGGCATCTCAAACGTCTCCTGCTGAAAAACCCCCTCCTAACCTTGGGCCTTTACCTGAGTCTTTGACGTACCCGGATCCGTTGCTGAAAAGTTTGTATGAAGAGTTTGTTGGGCTAAGCCAGGGTGACGGTCCCTTTGGTGAGTATTATAAACCTATACCTTTGTATACCTATTTCAATCCAGTCCGACACTATATTCCCCCTGACGGCCAGAATTATAAAAAGCTTCTGGAAAGATACAGACCCGACCAGTGCGTCGAGTGCCACGAGGAGGCCTCGCCTGGCATTGTCAATGAGTGGAAGGCGTCCAACCATGCCAACCCCAAGAAGAATCCAGAGGTAGCCGCAGAGACACGGGAAATTGAAGAGTTAATCGGTAAGGAACTGAACAATTGGAAACCGGGGACAAAGGATGGTGTTTATTGCTCTTATTGTCATGGCGAGAATCATGAAAATCTCTTTATGCCTACGGTAGATAACTCATGTGGTGCATGCCATCCAAATCAGGCGAAAGAGTTTTTAAAGGGCAGGGATTACGGCAAACCAAACCATACACAGAGCTGGGAAGGAAGCGTATCTGTCCCGTGGTATGTGGAGTTGTACAGGCGTAATGAAGGATATTCCATGGTGGGATGTGACCAGTGTCACCAGAACATGTCATCATGTGACGATTGCCACAGCCGGCACCGCTTTTCAGCTGCCGAGGCAAGACGTCCGGAGACATGTTCAAGTTGTCATATGGGCCCCGATCACCCCGACTGGGAGAGTTACGAACATTCCAAGTGGGGTGTAATATACCATACTACCAAAGAGATGTGGAATTGGGAAAATAGGCTTTTTGATGTTATACCTGGTAAGGATTATTTTGCACCAACTTGTCAATACTGCCACATGTATGCGGGTGATGGCCGTTGGGAGATGAACGTGGAGACCAAAGGCATATGGCGTATGGGCGTCATTCCCCCAAAAGAAGTAGAATTTAAATCAAGTCTTAAGGACTTTCCCTACGGGATAAAGTTACCACCCATGGACAAGAAACTTGAAATCTACTCCACTGAAAGCAAGGCAAAACGTAAGCAGTGGATAGAACTCTGTGCGAAATGTCACAGTAACCGGTTTTCCAGCATGTGGCTTGACTCCCTGGATCAATATATGTTTGAATCGTGGCGCCGCATCGATGAGGCGCAGCTCGTTTTGGAAGAGCTCTTTGCCAAAGACCTGATTGAGCCATCACCGGCGGAAAGACCGCCCTTCCCCTTAAGTGATCTAATAGTCAAAATGCTCGGGCCTGAGAAATTGGGTCCGGAAATTTATAGCCTTTTTAAAAAGACCAGTGGCCACTTGCCGGTTATCGGCCCGGTTCTTGGCGCCTATGCCATATTTACCCAGAACGACAGGAATCCAAGTGGGATAGAAAGAGAATATGTAGAGATGTGGTTCTGGAACCACTTGCAGGGATACAAGGGCACTGCCCACGCCCAGCAGGATATAAGCTGGTGGTGGGGTGCTTCCAAAACGATGGGCAATGTGACCCGTATCCAGGACGAGGCGTTGAAATTACATCGTTTAAAAAACATTGAAGATGCAGTAAAAAAATAAACCACAGGATCACCCGGTACCGCATAGCTACAACCGAATCCCCCTTAAAAAGGATAATAACCCCTCCCTGAATCCCCCCTTTGCTAACAAATTGTGTCATATCTTGTGGGAGAAAAGAGTCCGCAGCAGGCGATAAGTTCACGTACAAGAAATTTCAAAGTTATATAGGTAGGAGCCGTCTCCTGACGGCGATTGGTAATTCACAACGGTTTGCAAGCGCCACAAATCGCCCTCAGGAGACGGTTCCTACCTTTTTTTCCAAAAAGTCGCCGAAGATGAAGATAAGGAATTCAAAGTCGCGATTGTAGTGCGAACTTCAGTTCGCTTATCGATGCGAACTAATTTATTGGGGTTTTTCAAAAACTAAATTGTTACCAAAAGTAAATGCAGTAATTCCTGGTAGCTGCAGAAATTCTGAAATGGCAAGGTTTTTCATTGACAACATTTTTCATAAAGGATATGATGCGAAAAAATCGAATTAGCTAATTGGTTTTTTTGTTCATCGTTGGATTAAGCGGATCGAACCCATCAATAATGTCTTAGGGAGCATGCCCCATGACCAAATGGACAACAAATGGTCTGTTTCCGTCCTTCCTGTCATCGGGCATTTTACTCCTAAGCCTCGTTCCTTTTATTTCACCCGAAATTCTCGCCGAAGGCACAGACACGTCCTCAACTTTGATATTGGGAACAACCCGGTCAGCTGAAACCACGTCCAGCAAAAAGGAGAAACATACACGCGATGTGGACGCTGCCGTTGCGGAAGGACTCGCAACCGAAGCCATCTGGTTTGGGTTTGGGGAGGAAGTAGCAATTGCTACAAGACACGAAAGCCCCATTGGCAAGGCTCCCAGCATTGTCACCGTGATTACAGCCCGGGACATTAAGAATTTAGGATATCGCACCTTTGTAGAAATTTTAAGGACGGTACCGGGATTTGAAATTTTAAAGGATGATTCCTTTGGGGCTGTATCCCCCAACGTACGGGGACTAATAGGTTCAGAGAAAATACGGGTGATGCTCAATGGACATCTCGTAAATAATCCTTTCAGCGGAGGGGCATTTACTTTATTTGACGATTTTCCGGTAGAAAATATAAAAAAGATAGAAATCATCCGGGGGCCGGGTTCTGCTGTATATGGTGAAAATGCGTTTTTGGCGGTTGTAAATATCATTACTATAGATGCAAAGGATATTGACGGCGTAAAGCTGAGTAGTGGTTATGGGAGTTTCGATACGTACGAGGAAAACGTTGCGTTTGGTAAGACATGCGGCAAGGTTGAGTTCTCAGGGATGGCCCGTTACAGGCAGACCAATGGTTTTGATGGAATTGTCGAAAGGGATAGACAAACAATAAATGATAACATCAGTTCTTCTTTACCTCCTCCATTCAATTTCCCGGCAGCCTCCCAGGCCCCGGGAAGGGTGCATGACGGGAGGCAGGAATACGACCTGAACCTAAGAGTTACATACAAAGATTTCTACGTTGAGGGGTTATACATTAATAAAAATAGGGGACCTTTTATCGGTCCTCAATCTGCTTTGAATGACGAGGCTGACGTGGAAACTAACTACGTCTTTGTTGATGCCGGGTATAAGAAAACCTTTGAGGAAAGATTTACCATAAAACCAAGGGTCTATTATGATCAATTTGATTACAATATTTTCATTGAATCATTACCAGAAGGTGGAACTCTGGATAGGAATGGTGACGGATTCCCCGATACTCGTTATCCCGATGGACTTATTGGAAACGGCAAGGTGATTGAGAAGATTGTCGGTACAGAGATTCCCTTTGATTATAAATTGTTCGATGGAAATATCATTACCCTGGGATTGGAATATCGTTTGGTCAATCAAACCAATGTCCATTTTTTGAGCAACTTTCATCCAGTAACACTGGAGCCTCTGGATTCTATCCAGAATTTTTCGGATTCTTATCCCTTTTTGGAAGAAGCTACACGAAGGATATGGTCGGTTTATCTGCAGGATACCTGGGACATTACTGATACCTTACACCTCACCCTGGGGGCAAGGCATGATCAATACAGTGATTTTGGCGGTGCGACCAGTCCACGTTCGGGTTTAACATGGGCATTTATGAAGAACGCATCACTAAAACTGCTTTACGGAGAGGCCTTTCGCCCACCTAATTTTCAAGAGATGTTTACCACCAACCAGCCTGCTATTGAGGGAAATAAAGATTTAGATCCTGAAACGATTCGAACATACGAGGTTGGATTAAGTTTCCAGTTTAACAAACATGTTACCAGCAGTGTTAATTATTTCTATAATGACATCGAGGACCTCATTGTCTTACGTACCGCTGAATCTGCTAATGAACCCGCACGTTTTGAAAATTTTGGGGATGCCCATGTCCAAGGTGTTGAAATGGAGACCAGGGTGGATATAACAAAAGATAATTATTATGTTTTTATGAATTATACCTTCCAAAATCCGGAAGATAATCACGGAAACGATCTGCCATCCGTTGCTCAGCACAAGGGCAATTTTGGTGTGAACGTGCATTATTGGAAGTATATCAATACCAACCTGAGCACCTTCATCAGCGGTACCCGTTCCCGGAAAGATGGTGACCCCAGGGACGACTTGCCGGCTTATGCACTGCTTAATCTTTCGATCATTGCAAAAGAGTTCTTTAAGACCATGGAGGTGCAGGGACGGTGTTTAACCTGCTCGACGAGGACTATAGCGACCCGGGGCCCATGGCTATACCGGACGATCTCCCCAGACCCGGACGAACATTTTTTGTTGGATTGAGCTATCAGTTTTAACACACACGAAAAATCCTCTTTCAATTCTTTATCGAACATCCTGTATATACCCTGCTTAACTCTCTCATACCTCTGGCTATATTTCCCCTAAAAATTTCAATAATTGCGTGATAGTAATATTTGTAAAAAAATAAAAGAAAATCAAAACTTATCAAAATACCTGAAAAAGCCCGATGAATTGTTTCTTGTAATTTCAAAGGGAGGGCTGTATTATAAATTCCTTAAATTTTTGTCATGGTTTCAAAGATAACAGGTTAAAAATTGAAAAACTCAGCGAGGACCTGGTGTGGAAAAGACTGATACAGACGAAGTAACAAATGAAATTGAAAATATCCGGATGCCATTGGGTGCGCATCTGGAAGAGTTGAGGCAGAGGGTTATCTATTCCATTATCGCCATTGTTTTTTGTTTTATCTTGTGCTGGTTTTTCAAGGTACAGATCCTGGACATGGCGAAAAGACCCCATAAGTTTGCCATGGAAAAGGTTGGTTTGACAACTGAGTTGCAGGTACTGAGTTACCAGGAGGGTTTCTATGCTTATATGAAGCTGTGTTTTATAACATCAGTTTTTCTGGCCTATCCGTTTGTTATTTACCAGATATGGAAATTTGTGAGCGTAGGCCTCTATAAAAAAGAGCAAAGGTATGTGCTTTTATTTCTCCCTGTCTCGTATGTGGCATTTGTGGTTGGGGGACTCTTCGGGTATTTTTTGCTCATCCCCTTTGGCCTGCAATTCCTGATCGGTATCCTTGGCCCCGGTATTCAACCCATCATCACTATGAAGGATTATGTCTCGCTTGTTTTCATGCTGACCGTGGCGTTGGGATTGGTATTCCAGTTACCGCTCGTTATGCTGCTCCTTTCTAAGATTGGATTTGTCACCCCGGATAAGTTTGTAGCGTGGCGAAAGTATGCCGTCTTGGTAATATTCATCATTGCAGCCATTGTCACGCCACCAGACCCTTTCACACAGACCATGACCGCCGTTCCCATGATCGTTCTCTATGAATTGGGAATACTCATTGCAAGACCCACAAAGAAGGGATTTATCTTCTTAGGTACTATAATTGGATGTGGAACGATACTTTTGGTTGGGGTATATTTTTATCTGACGCACAAGGGCGGAGAAATCAGTCTGGTACAAACGCATGGAGAAATTCAGTTTTTATATCCGGAAAGCAAGGAATGGAAGAAAGTATCAAACCATACCAGTTTTCGGAGTGGTATCACCCTTAAAACCGGCAGCGAAGGAAGAACTGCCTTATCCACGAAGAAAGGTATCGTTTTGGGTATGGACTCAAATACCGAAGTGCATTTTATCGATCCGTTGAAGATACAGCTGAAATCCGGTCAAGTCCTCGTTTCTGTAAAGGAATCAGAAGCGCCATTGGAAATTGACACCCCGAATGGACGGATTAAAACGAATAAAGCTACTTTGAACATCCAGGCAAAGGATTTTGTTACCGTTGTGACAGCCGTAAAAGGTGAGGCTACCTTACTATTCGAGGGTGAAGAGAAAAAGTTATTGGAAGGACGGCAGTACAAGATGACCATTGGTGGCGAACCCGTAGACATCGGGTCTATCATCAACTGGTCTGAGGGTGTATTGATTAAACCTGAAGAAAAAAGTAATAAACAGTAAAGATAATTTTGTTTGTCCTGCAGTGCATTGGAGTTTTTTGAGCGAAATCTTGATTCGAAAAAACGCTATGCCGAATGCCTGGGCTATACTGACCGCATCTATGATCCGCTCCTCGATGAGTTTGAACCCGGCATGAAAACTGCGCAGGTGGAAGCCATTTTTGCCAGCGTTAAACAAGAAATCGTGCATGTCGTTCATGCCATTTTGCCAAAAGTGAATGTAGTTGACGCTTCCTTTTTACACCAGCCTTTTGATGAACAGAAGCAGTGGGATATTGGCGTCAAAGTGGCTCGATTATTAGGATACGATTCAGAAAAGACATTTCCGGGCTCGATGATCACCTTGAGAAAGGCGAGTTTCGTATAGTGCTCGACTGGCTGCGCACACATCTGCATACTCACGGCCGCAAATTCACCCTGAACGAACTAGCGAATAAAATCACCGGCGAATCCTTACAGACGCGGTCATTTATCTCATATCTGAAAAACAAATTTGGTGAAATCTATAGCTTGATTGTATAGAAATTTTCATTTTATTCATGCGGTTTTTATGCATCTTATGTAACTCATGGCTTAAGCCTTGAGAACGCTGGCTCAAACCTAAAGGTTTGAGTTACAACAGTAACTTGTGAATGTACCTCTCGCTCATGTTATATTCCTTGACTTACCTGGTTCGTGCAAGATATGGTCTATCAGGCGATAAGAAAATTCAATCGTTTAATGGCATCCATCTTCTCACTGTTTCCCACCTTCGATTGTTTGAGGGCATTTCTTAATATCTCAATGGAGCGATCATAAATCTCTCTATCAACGGGATACGGATGTCCATCCTTGCCCCCATGCGCAAAGCTGTACCGCACCGGGTCGTTAAAACTCGGGATTTTACCATAGACAATTTCTGAGATCAGTGCCAGGGCACGGATGGTCTTTGGCCCCACGCCTTCTATTCCCAGCAGGGATTCAAAATCTTTCGGGACAGTTTCATAGGTTTTTGTGAATATCTTATAGAGTCTGTCGGGATGAATATCATGGACATCGACGTGATGGCGGGAGGGCAGATGCAGGTTCTGCATCTTCTTGATCTCACCCACCAGGGTATCCGGTTTTATCTGTGAAAGAACGACTGTCATCTTTCTTGCCTCTTCACTTTCCCCGTCTACCATATTCAAGGTATCCCCTTTGGAATCACAGCAAATGGCCTCATGGGGCTCCACTACAAAATTTGTGACCTTACTGCCCAGCCAGTGATACCGGCGGGCATATTTATTGGCATCATTCATTCCCTGCTGGACAACAGCCCAATCCCCGGACTTTGTGAAGATAAACGAATGATGATAGAGCTGATATCCGTCCTGTACAGCGCTACTGTCCACCTTTGCACTCATACGGCTGGCGTAGACGAGTTTTTCAGGGTCACATGACAATTGGTCACCCACACCAACAATCTCAGAGGGCGTCTTACGGGAAGTCCCGCCCTTGCCTCCGGCAATGAAAAGTCCCAATTCCTTCTCAAGCCCCTTGATGCCTTCCTTCAGAGCCCCACAGGTAGTCGTGGTTACACCGCTGGAATGCCAGTCAAATCCTAATACGCAGCCTAACGCCTGAAACCAGAATGGATCAGAAAGTCTCCTGAGCATTTCCAGGGGACCATACTCGCTCACGATAGCAATGGTAATTTCCCTGGCCAGACGTTTCATCCGCTGAAATAGCCAGGACGGTGCCTTACCTCCGTGAAGCGGAAGATGTGCGATACCGGTCTTCATAGTAGGGTCATTGAAACAGATTGAAAATGTATTTCTTTTGCAAAGCTATCGAGATCCGTAAATGTGTTTGCTGTCGGCAGCAAAAGACAGATAGTTTAAATTTGCGAAGGTAAAGTTCACTATCCCAAAAGAAATGAGTAACCAGATCGCCAAAATAACAGATGTCTTTGATTTATTAATATTCATCTTAGTGTCTTTCAAAAATAATTTTGACACATTTAGCAAAAAGATTTTGTAGTGCGGGCATCCTGCCTGCTTTTGAATTCAACAATATGCAGGCTGGAAGTCTGCGCTACCATACCCTCCGACTCGTCCGGGTTAGGGGAAAATAAGAAGTGCGTGTAAGTAAATTAAATAGGCAAACCATGTAATTAAAGACCAGGTTTCCCTAGGATCCCATGACCAATAATCACCCCATGCTTTTTTGCCCAGACGGTAACAGTAACCATACTAGTGTAAGAAAGGGAAACACAAAAGCGACCATTTTTTAACTCAATTTATCATATATATATCTTTTCCAATTTTTCTGCAATCACTTTGAAAGGGTTTTTAAATAAGGTCGAACCCGCCTTCTTAAATGGTTTTAAAAAATTCTGAGATTCAGGATTATTCCGATCTACCTTTACGTACGGAGGCTTGTATTTTGTATCGAGCTCTACGGTAGGTTTCGTCTTGGAAGATTGTTTCAATGTTTCTTCGGGCCTTGTTTCAACTGGCCTGGTCTCCGGAAGAGATGATCTTGGCGTGTTAACTGACTGACTCACGGTCTCTTCCTGCCTGGGTATCACAGGTTTTACCACAAAAGGCTTTTCCACTTTGGGTTCTGTTTCTTGAGGCCTGGATTCTGTAACCTTTGTTTCGGGAACAGTTGTTACTGGTGATTTGGTTTCCGTTGGGTTGAGAAGTTTCTACCCTTGTCTGTGGTGTTCTTAATTCTGCCTTTTTTTCTTCCGTGGGTGGGGTAACTGGTTTTACTACCTGTGGCGGTCTTCCCGACAATGCTTCCATACGTTCTAACATTATTTTTCTATAAGCCTGTAGTGACTCTTCTGCCTTATCATTCATGCCCAGTTTTTTATATGCCAGCCAGAGTCGTTCGTATGCCAGAGCGTATTCGGGTTTAATACGAGTAACCTCGGTAAATTCTCTGACGGCATCATCAAACATGTTTTGCCTGAAGTAGATACTTCCCATACCAAAGTGTGCTTCAGCATGTTCAGGATCGATTGCTATTACCTTTTTTAACAATTCCAGAGATTGATCCATTTTGCCCATTCTATACAGATTGTAAGCATCCCAGGGTAACGTCAAAGTCCAGCGATACCAAAAAGAGGGAGTAAGAAGGCAAGGAAAAGAAGGAAGTTGACGTGGTGA
>JBKBTA010000057.1:0-15209 GCA_046291035.1 Candidatus Brocadia sp. | reverse complement strand
TGGCCACGCGCAAACCTCGGAGTTCTTTATATAAAACCCGTGCCGCCTCCATAACCATATAGGCAACCCCGCGTCCTGTAGCCTCCGCCCTTCCTAATGAACCACCAAGTATCAAAGGTTTACCGGTAACGACACCCGGAATCGTATTGCCTTGCTGCATACTGTAAGTATCCATCATCCAGGCCATAGTCTGTGGATTGGTGTAAAGATCGGGGGCGGGAATGTCCTTGTCAGGCCCTATGATCTGAACGATTTCGGTAGTGTAACGCCGGGTCATGCGTTCCAGCTCGTTTTCTGACATTTCTTCCGGATTGCACTGAACACCTCCCTTGGCGCCGCCATAGGGCATGTGCATGAGGGCGCACTTCCATGTCATTAACATGGCGAGGGCGGAGACCTCTTCGAGGTTAACATTAGGATGGTAACGAATACCACCTTTGGAGGGACCGAGCGTAATATCGTGTTGTACCCGATAGCCTTTGAATACCTTTGTTTTCCCGTTATCCATTTTAACAGGTACAGAAACGATAAGGGAACGTTTTGGATTTCGCATACGCTCCCTTATTCCGTCTTCTATATGCAACATCTCCGCAACGGTATCAAATTGCTTGAGTACCGTTTCGTATAGGACATTATTTGATTTCATCTTACGCCGTTGCCTCTTTGAACAGATTATTTACTCCCAAACACAAAGTTGTCAGGGCATTGAAAGACATTATAGTAAGTTAAAACGAAGAATGCAAGTCCGCGAGAGAAAAAACAGGGTAACGTCAAAGCGAAAAACAAAAAGGAAAACAAAAAGAACAAAAAGGGGTCAAAAAGAACAAAAAGGGGTCAAATGACAAATAGTTTGTATATGATACATTTTGTTTATGGCGAGACCATTACGAATAGAATACGAAAATGCTTTATATCATGTAACCTGCCGGGGTAACGAGCGGAAGACAATATTCAGGGATAGCCATGACAAGAAGGTGTTTCTTGAGTTGTTGAAAGACGGGCTGAAAACATATAATATCATCCTGTATTGTTACGTCCTCATGGTTAATCATTTCCATCTGCTTTTAGAAACACCCCTTGCTAATCTCAGCGAATTCATGAGATGGTTTAACATCACCTACACATCTCGCCACAATAGAAGACACAAAAGGACCGGTCATTTGTATCAGGGCAGATACAAGAGTATTCTTGTGGAAAAGAAAACTTATCTGCATATTTTATCCAGATATATTCATTTAAACCCGATTAGAACAAAGCAGGAAGGAAAACTACCGTTGTCAGAAAAGAGGAAATATTTAAGGAACTATGCGTGGAGCAGCCTTTTGGGATATATCGATGAGACCCGAAGGAATAGTATGATTGATTATGCCAGGATACTTGAATCATATGGCGGCGACAACAAAAAAGGAAGGGGATTGTATTGGGAAACTATCTGTAATGATTTATCGGCTGGTATTGATATAAAAGAAAAGATTGTCGGTGGAAGCTTACTGGGGAGTGATACGTTCATCAACCAGGTAAGAGACAAATATTTACCACCGAAATCTCGTGAAATTCCAGCAGTACATCAGTTAAAAAAATATATCGCAAAAGAGAAAATCATTGATGCACTCTGCAAAGAGATGAATAAAAGTTTTGATGAGATAAAAAAGGAACGCGGTATACTAAGGCAAATAGCCATGGACTTGTTATATCGAGTTGGCGGACTAAGCGGAACTGAGATAGGAGAAATGATGGGGGTAGATTATAGTACCGTGAGCGTGGGGAGAAAACGTTTGCGAGAAAAACTGAAAAGTGACAAGCATTTTTCTCAGATTATCAAAAGAGTCGAAGCAGATTTGTCAATGATAAAGATTTGACCCCTTTGCCTTTGTTTGCTTCCCCTTTGTTTGCTTTGTTTTTGTTTTGTCGATTCTCTCCAACGCAAGTAGAAAGCCGTATATGATAGCCTGCGGTCTAGGAGGACAGCCGGGGATATAAACATCCACAGGAACGACGTTGTCAATCCCATTTTTTGTAGCATAGCAATTACTAAAGATACCCCCACTGCATGCACACGCACCCATAGCAATAACCATCCTGGGTTCTGGAGTGCAATGATACGTCTTTATCAGCGCAGTTTCTAAATTCCTTGTTGGTGGCCCCGTAACGAGCAAACAATCAGCATGCCGCGGCGAGGCAACAACATCAATCCCAAACCTCTGTAAATCATGTACGGGGCTGTTGTATAAGGCAACAAACTCCCATTCACATCCATTGCAGGAACCGGCATCCACTTCGCGAACATGAAGCGAACGTCTGAAAACGGAAAAAATCCTCTCCCTGAGCTTCATGCCAAGCTCTTCAACTGAAGCCGTTTTATCTAAACCAGCTTTGACTAAAAGGGCTTCCTTGTTCGTCGCTGCAAGCTCAAAATCATTCGTAATAGTTATAGCCTTATAAGGACATGCCTCCTCACACATACCGCAGAATACGCATCTAGCGTGATCCAACTGCAGGTATCGCTTACCCTTGTCCCCGATCCATGTGTAAGCGTTTGATGGACAAACTTCCACACATATATTGCACTGCTTACACCGCTCGTTATCAATCTCAATCCTGCCCCTAAAAAGCAAAGGAGCAGGTTCTTTTTGTTCTGGATACTTTGAGGTGACTACGCCTGTATGAAGACTTTTTTGAAATTTTGTAAACATTTTATAAATCAGTACAAGAATAACATAATTCGAAACTCTTGTTGATCAATGGAAAATCTGGAACTATATTACCGGGGATCGTAAAGGGAATCGCTGGCCAGTTACAGAACGACGGCGACCTTACCTTATACCTGAATAATCTATTATCTGGCGCTGTCATAATCCAATATATATTCTCACCGCGCGGAGATTCCACATAACTCAAGGCTTGCCTGTAAGGCGGGATCTCCCCCTTAATCGGGGTTTTTATAGGCCCAGGTTTCATTTTATCAAAACACTGTTCAACAATATAGATTGACTGATAAACCTCATCTACCCTGACCCGTATCCTTGCAAGGACATCCCCCTCATAATGAAAGATCGGAATATCAAAATCAACTTCGTCATAAGCCGCATACGGGTGAATAAGCCTGGTATCGGTAGCAATGCCAGAAGCCCTTGCTGCTACGCCAACAACCCCTAACTCCATAGCAATTTCTGCAGACAGTCTACCTGTAGTTTCAAGCCTGTCTAACAGAGAGGAGGACGCAAACATAATACTGGTAAGCTCTTTGAAATCCTTTTTGACATTGCTAAGCGTATTTAAAATATGTTGTTTTAAATCATTGTCGATATCAAACCGCACACCGCCAATCACAAGCATACCTCTTAAATACCGGTTGCCGCAAATGGTCTCATTGAGTTGTTGCATACGCTCACGAATCCTGAACCCATGTGAGATCCCTAAAAGGAATGCTGCACCCGCGCAGATATTGCCTACATCACCAATATGGTTGTAAAGCCTTTCCAATTCCAGAATAATAGTTCTTATAAATTTTGCACGCGACGGTATTTCAATACCCGCCACCTTTTCTATGGCCTGACAGTATCCTGTCGCATGTGAAGCAGCGCAAACACCACAGATACGTTCAGCAAGGAATAACGCCTTTGTATATGGCATCGTCTCAAACAGCTTCTCTGTACCTTTATGCGTATAAAACAATTTTGCATCAAGATAATATATGCTGTCGCCAACAGCGCTAAACCTGAAGTGTCCGGGTTCAATAATGCCTGCATGGATGGGACCCACGGGAATTTCAAAAACACCTTCGCCTTCTACTTTAAAAAATGGCAATCTGGATTCCTGAAGGGGTATACGGGTATTTATATCAAAATCCTTCCTTAAAGGGTATGTTTTGTCCGGCATATTGCCATGAAGTACGAGCGTATCGGGATCAGGATGTCCAACGGGTTCAAGCCCAAACATATCCTTAATCTCACGCTCATACCAATGCGCGGCTGGTATTTTTGGGGTAATCGATGGGAATTCCGGATGGTCTTCACTCACAGGTATATGAACAATCAAAAATATATCTGCACGAGGCATAGAAAAAACGTAGTAAATCCTGAAGTTTCCATTCAGGCTTCTTTCATCATTACCTATCATTGACGAAAGATTCGCATGAAGAATTCCTCGCAGATAGAGACACACATCCAAAAGATTTTCTTTTTTCGTGGAAATATATATTTCGTTTTCCAGGAAACTTTTCGTAATGATCACCTTGTCTTTGAACTGATTGGTTAATTCGTCAATATAAAATTGCCTGTAGTTTTCCATTATGCATTCCTTATAATATCAGAGATTTGACTGAGTATTACCCGCATGATGGGCGGCACGTAGAAACTGATAATCAGCACAAAGACCAATAAAAAGCACACGGCAGCAATGGTAAACTTGTTCACTTCCCCATGGGCAGGGGTTTCTGCTGGTTCGCTAAAAATCATTTTGAATATATTATTTACATAACCAATAAAAATAAGCACGAGAAATACAATAAGCAATGATGTGAATACAAGAACAAATGCGCTCCCGCTTGAAAAGGCATCGGCCAGCACGATAAATTCACTGACAAATATATTAAACGGCGGGATGCCGGTAATGGCGAAGACAGCGATAATCAAAATTACTCCGGTAATAGGCATGGTTCTGATAATTCCTTTTATAGATTCCATCTCCCTTGTTTTATATTTTAAGAATAAATTGCCCCCGCAAAAAAACAGGAGTGATTTTGTTACTGCATGGTTGAAAACATGGAGTTCTGCGCCATAAATACTATAGATGCCCCCAAAACCCAAACCGAGGGCAATAAAACCGATGTGTTCAATACTGCTAAAGGCGAATAGTCGCTTATAGTCCCTTTGCACAAGGATAAAAGGTATAGAAACAATGACAGAGACGAGCCCAAACGCCATCAAAAGGGTACACGAATAATTTGGACCAAGGCATTTTGACGAAATAACATGGAAACGAACGATACCGTACAAGGAACAATTTAATAATACTCCGGAAAACAAGGCGCTAATAGGCGACGGCGCCTGACTATGGGCATCGGGCAGCCATGTATGCATAGGCGCAAGCCCTGCCTTTGTACCATACCCAATGATAATAAAGAGAAAGGCAAGTTTCATCAGATGCGGTTCAAACCTGTCTGCAACAGCAAGCAGGTCCGTCCAATTCAGCGCATGCCCGATTTCGCCAATAACATCTTTTGATGAATGATAGGTAAGAATAACGCCAAATAACGCCAGGGTAATCCCCACGGTACAGATGATGATATATTTCCATGCCGCCTCCTGGTGGGGCTTTTTATTATAAAAACCCACCAGAAATGTAGTAGATAAGGTTGTTGCCTCAATTGCTACCCACATGATACCCAGATTGTTGGTCACACAAACCGCCAACATGGTAAAAATAAACACATGGAAAAGGAAGTAATACCACCGCAATCTCTTTTCGGAAACCGCTGCCTCGTGGAGTTCGGCATCCATATAGCCAATCGAATATAAGGCAGCGGCGAAACCAACAATGCTAACAATTTGCGCAGTGAGCAAGCTAAGGGCGTCTACATAGAAAAAGCCATTGAGTTCCTTTAGTGAATGATTGATGTAAATAGCATAACTAAGATACACATTATAGAGCAAAAGAATGAAGCTGCCGGCGACACTTACATATTTAGATATGTTGTGTTTTTTTATAAAAACACAGGCAATAGCGGTTATCAGTGGTATAATTAAAAAAATTGATATGAGCATGCTATTCCTTGAGTTCTCTTAAAAAGCCAACATCAATAGTCTCAAACGTTTCTTTAATCCTGTACACATAGATGCCCATAATGATCACGCTCACCAGGATATCAAAAAACACGCCCAGCTCTACAATGAGGGGCATACCGTATGATGTGGATAACGCAGCGAAGAAAAGACCATCTTCCATTGCCAAAAGGCCGAGTATCTGGGTAATGGTTTTTTTCCTGGTAATCATGGTAAAAAATCCCACAAGGGTAATGGATATCGAAATGGGCAGGCAATGCCTCATGAAGGTACTTTCAAATTGAATAATAGGTTCTGTTGCATAATATGCAGTAAGGATAACGCCGCATGAACACAGCAACGACAAGGTAAAACTAAGAAAGGATTCCACCTCTTTTTTAATCCCGACTTTTTTTATGATATAAAAGAGGAACCATGGGATGATAACTACCTTAATCACAAGGGTAATGCCCGTAGTAATAAAAATATGGTAAATACCGGAAAGATATGCAATAAGTCCGCTCGCACATGCCAGGATAAAGGACCTGGTAGCATACGCCCATACGCAAGTAGTCAATCGACTTGTGCTAATATGTATAACCGTTGCCATAAGCATCAGGACTGCTAGTACATCTATAATTTGAGAATTTACAATTATGTGTTGTTTCATAGCAAATCAACTCACTATATAGTGGGTAATAATCGCTAGCACCCCTAAAATAAATGAAGTCCCTAACATGTTTGGAATACGGAATAATCGCACCTTTGCGAAGGAAGATTCAACAATGGCAATAAGAAGCGAAAAAAATCCAATCTTGACGACATAGAATGCAAAAGAAACAATAAGACCTGGGAATGTAAGACCAGAAGCAATACCCCAGGGCAAAAAGGTATCTACAAGGATCGTTAGCAATACAAGCAATTTCATGCAGGATGCCCATTCTATTAAAGCAAGATACCGGCCAGAAAATTCAAGGATCATTCCCTCGTGGATCATCGTCAATTCTAAATGGGTATATGGGTTATCAACGGGAATCCTCCCCGCTTCCGCAATAATTACAATGGAAAGGGCGGCGAGGGCTAAAAAGAGCGAGGGACTGAGTAATTTGTAACTAAGCATGGCCTGGGTAATATTGCTCAAATTGGTAGAACCACTAATAATAGCAACGGTAAAAACAGAAAGCATCATGGCGGGTTCAGCCATAGAAGAGATTGTCATCTCACGGCTGCCCCCCATACCCCCAAACGCGCTGCCGGTATCAAGGGAAGAAAGCACGAGAAAAAATCTGCCCAATGCAAAAAGGTAGATAACAAGAATGACATCACCCGTAAAATTTGCAGGAACGGTGGAAGAAAGAACAGGGACCAGAAGCGCAATAATCAAGATAGATATAAAGATCACATATGGGGTGGCTATGAAGATCCACGAAGCCGTTTCTGATACCACAGCATCTTTCCGGAGGAGCTTCATGAGGTTGTAATACGGCTGAAATAAGCTCGGACCTCTCCGGCACTGAAGACGGGCCTCTATTTTATTAATAAACCCTTTGACCAGGGGAGACAACCCTACAATAACAACGATCTGGAGAATGGGAAGTATAATGAATTGAATCATGGCAGACACACTACCACCTAATAACCAACATCGAGATTAATAAGGTAATAAAAATATAGACAAGATAGATATGAACGCTCCCGGTATGTATCCATCTTACCTTATTTGATATGCTTAAAACATATCTTGAAAGGGGGGCATAAAAATATTTTTCAAATATGGGCGTTATTTCAGCAATATACAGTATATACTTTACAAAATACTTAGGAACAGAGTACGTGGTCTTTATCTCAAGGCGAGGTCTATATAAGTTACTAAAAATAATCCTGAACGGTTTAGAAAAAGCCGTTGCCGTATACCCAAACCTTGGTTCCGGAGATATCCCACACGTCCATGTCTCATACAGCTTCTTTGTAAAACCGGGGTTTATTAAAGTCATTGCCCCAACGGTAATTGCTAAAAGCATCAAGCCAAAAACAGTGGCACTTTTTGGCGATATCTCAGAAAAATTGGTCTGGAGGGTCTTCGTCTGCAACCAATCATATGAAGTAATTGCCTTTGCAATATTCACGCCTAATAATTCGGTATTGACATGATTAATGGTCGTCATAATTTTTGCGGGGAAAAGCCCCATAAATACACATAGTGCAGCCAGAAGTCCCATGCTTATATACATAACAGCAGGAACTTCTTTGGCATGTTGCGCATGTTCAGAACGCGGCATAGCAAGGAAGGAAATCCCAAATGCCTTCACAAAACAAGTCGCAACGAGCGCCCCAGTCAAGGCAACTGCCGCGCCACAAATAGCAGTTAGTACCTTTACAATTACCGAAGGCATGTTAAAGCCGTTTAACAATGATTGAAAAAGAAGCCATTCACTCATGAATCCATTTAAGGGAGGGATTGCTGAAATTGATAGCACAGCCACTAGAAATAAAGGAGCGGTTACCTGTAATCGTTTGATCAGACCACCTAGTTGTTCTATATTCTTCGTATGAGTTGCGTAATAGATATTCCCGGCACAGCCAAAAAGCAAAGACTTAAATACTGCATGATTCAACATGTGGTATAGACCGGCGACCATTGCAAGGGATGACAATGCCATAAGATTATATGATTTAAAGATCATTGACAATCCAATACCAATAAGGATGATACCAATATTTTCAACACTGCTATATGCAAGTAAAGTCTTAATATCTTTCTCCATAAGGGCATACAGGATACCTAATATCGCCGATGAAGCGCCAATAATGAGAATAATAACCCCCCACCAGGGCGGACAGGGTGTAAGGAATTCAAAGTAGAAACGCATAAAACCATAGATAGCCGTTTTAATCATCACGCCCGACATGACCATAGACACATTGCTGGGCGCTGTGGGGTGTGCCAAAGGGAGCCAGAGATGCAAGGGGAAAATACCGGCCTTGATACCAAAACCAATAAGTACCAGGAAAAATACAATATTTTTGCATGTCGCTGACATAATGTCTCCGGCATATCTGAAACTGTCAAAGTCAAACGTCCATGTCTTTACATATGAAAACATAATGAAAAAGGCAACGGAGATAAATACTGCACAAATATAAGACATAAAGAGATAGACAAAACCGGCCTTTCTATGAAAGGGATTTTCGTATTCAAAAATGACAAGGAAAAACGAAACCAGAGTCATGAGTTCCCATACAATCATAAATACTAAGGCATTATTTGCAGTCACCACAAGGGTCATGGCCAAAAGAAAAAGGTTAAAATGAAAACCCAAAAACTGCGTGTTCCGCTTATTGACGTATAACTTTGTATATCCAAGAGAATAGATGGAGGCTATAAAACTAATAACAGATATGGCAAGGATGAAAATTGCAGAGAGCGAATCAATGAAAAAACTATATTTAATAATGGCGTGGTATAAGAGAAATTGAAATCGTACGGCAGCATGGTTGAATAATACCGATGTGGCTATTGCAATGTTGACACAAGAGGCAATAGCAGCCAAAATAAGCGATAGGTAATTCCCTAGCTTTTGCCATCTATAGAAGCATAATGCAAAAAGCGAACCGACCGCAAACAGTGTAATCGATATAATAAACAGATGTTCAATCATGATGCGTATTAGCCCAGGTTTTCACAAATAGACGAAAATATCTTATCGTAACAATTTAGTTTTTTGGAAAATTTCAATAATACTGTAGTTATCGTGTACAATAGCGGTCATTCATGAATTGCCATTACACACTGTCGTAAAAGCATTTCTACCTATGGATGTTTTTCAAAAAGCTAATCTGATACATTCTATCTAATAATAATTAAAAATCAATTAGCTATCTGAAGCTGGAAGCAAGCTATTCTTTTACAGGCCAACCTTTTTAAAGATTTTTAAGAGATATTAAAATTTCTCCTGCATCTATACATCTACAGATGGGACATCTTTCTTTTGAAACAAGAGACTCGCGTTCTTTAAGCAACATAAATGCCTCCTTAAACGAACGAGACGTTATTTGCCAATTGCCTCCATATTCTTTTAGATTCCCGCAAGAACAATATACTACTGGCTCAAACATGCACGTTTACCTCAAAAATTTATGTATGAAGTTATATAAAGTTGACTTTTTAATAATACACCCTAAAAACTTGAGGTATTACACTAATATATTGATATATACTGAAATAATATTAGAATTCAAACTCATTTTTAAAAAATTACTATTCCTGGAAAAGGAGAAAATGTAATTCCTCCTGACTTACGATACTCAATATGTCAGCAGGAAATAATACAGCACCTTGTGTATTGACACGAAGCAACTCAAAACATTTTCTGGTCTATCCAGAACGGCGGCAATGTTTCTGGATATGCAAAAAAACCTTGCATTTACTGAAAACATTCCCTAAGATTTATGAACATCTGATATCCTGATCTATGTAAAGAATCTGCATTCGTGATACGTAATGACTCAGTATAAAACGCATTGGTACTTGTTGATGAAGCGAGTAATCTTCGTCTGCCTAATCCTTTTGATGGCTGTCTCGTGCGCTCTAACGCAAAAATTGAAGAAGAACGAAGTTGACCCAAAACTTTCTGAGGCAGAAAAAGACCTGGTTGTATCCGAATTCGTCCTGGGAGTGGGCGATGAGGTGGAGTTAACGGTATATCGACATGACGACCTTAATAAAAAAGTCCGCATCCCGCCAGACGGTGTAAATACCTTTCCCCTCATTGGTGAAATACCAACAAAGGGAATGAGCATCCATCAGCTTCGGAAAAAGATAAAAGACTCCCTTTCGGTTTACCTTGTAGATCCCCAAATAAGTTTGGAAGTCTCATCCTTTAAAGGCCAGAAGATATTTATCCTGGGAGAGGTCAATAACCCAGGAGTATATCAGATTGATACGCCAACCACCATAATTGAAGCAATCGCAAAGGCAGGGGGATATACCCTGGACGGAAAATATAACAGCGTCATATTAATCCGCGGAGGGCCGGAAAAACCGGAACTGAAGAGGCTTGATTTAAAAAAGACCTTCGCAACAGGGGATTTATCCCAGAACGTCTTCTTAAAAAATGGGGACGTCGTGTATGTCCCCCGGACGTTCATTTCCAATGTTGATCGATTCTTCAAGCACTTTGAGAATATTGTCCGGCCCCTCGTATGGACTGAACAGGGCATCGTATTGGGCGATCGTATTGACGCAGAGGTTTTTGGAAAACAAAAGGCCCAGCCGCCACAAATTGTAATTTCACCACCGTAGAGTCAATATATAGTGTCTTGCAAAAAATATTTTTATCACTCATTGGGTTTGCCTACAATACAAGGCTCGTAAGCTCATTCGGAGAAACACGAATTTTTTTAAAAGTTTTTGGATTACTAACCCGAACTGTGGCTGTAGAGCAAAGAGTCTCTTCGCTCTACATTGAGAAAGTTGCCGAAGGCCTGATTTATTTGTCCACATCAAAACTTTTTTAGTCATAAGAGATATACTATGCAGTCATTTCGACTCATTGCATTGACACCGCCCTGCCTACCAGACCCATCCATCGCAATTGCCGCAAGCAGGGCCGGGGAGATTGGGATAATAGACCTTGAACACGTTGAAAACGAGCAAGAAGGACTTGATGCCATTTCGAAATTGGCCAGATATGCAAAAAAGGATTGTGGCATTAAACTACATGGAGGAGACGATCCTTTTGCAACTCGTATAATATCCAAACTTCCCAGGCAGATCGATGTGGCCATCCTGACCTGTGATAGCCTGGAGATACTTCACAAACAAATACAACTCCTCAAGGACAAAAATGTTACTGTTTTCCTGGAAGTGACCTCCCTTGATCAGGCACAACTTGGAAATGCAGCAGGGGTAGATGGACTTATTGCTAAGGGAAACGAGGCAGGTGGGTTGGTTGGGGAAGAAACAAGCTTCATACTCCTTCAGCAATTATTGAAGAACATGTCACTGCCTGTCTGGATTCAGGGCGGTATCGGACTGCATACGGCAGCAGCCTGCTATGCGGCGGGGGCCGCAGGTGTGGTTTTGGATATGCAACTTGCATTAACTCGCGAGTCTGCCCTGCCGGAGACCGTCAAAACTGTTATAGCTCATATGGACGGCAGTGAAACAATCTGTATAGGAAATGAGATAGGCAGGATATGCCGGATATACTCACGTTCGGGACTACCCATCCTCCAGGATTTATCCATGGTAGCAAATACCCTTGCCACTGATCCTCGTCCCAGACCTGAAATTCTTGCTGGTTTTCGTCAGGAGATCAAGAAACGAGCGGGGTGGGGTGATCCGGGACAACATATCTGGCTCCTTGGTCAGGATACGGCCTTCGCCGCACCCCTTGCCCAACGATTCCACACTGTTGGAGGGGTATTGGATGGATTCAGGCAGGCAATTACATCCCATGTCCGAACAGCGAAGATGCTTCGTCCCCTCGGTGAAGTTTCTTCGCTGGCTCGATCCCACGGCACACACTACCCGATTGTCCAGGGCCCAATGGCAAGGATCTCCGACACCCCGGCCTTCGCAGCCCGTGTGGCTGAAGAGGGGGCATTGCCCTTTCTCGCCATATCCATGTTGGACGCACAGGAGATCGGGGAGATACTTGAAGAAACGAAAAGGCTGCTTGGTAACAGACCCTGGGGAGTAGGCATACTGGGATTCATATCCCCAGACCTCCTTCAGAAACAGCTCGATGTCATCAGAAATTACAAACCACCCTTTGCGCTCATTGCCGGTGGAAGGCCAGACCAGTCCCATACCCTCGAAAAGGAGGGTATTCATACTTACCTGCATGTCCCATCACCTGCTCTACTCAGGATGTTTATTGAAAGCGGGGTGCGCCGCTTTATCTTCGAAGGGCGCGAGTGTGGTGGCCATGTTGGACCACGGTCAAGCTTTGCGCTGTGGAATCCCATGATCGACATCCTCATAGAGTCATTGCAGGGAAAAGACATGGCAGACTGCCATGTCCTCTTTGCCGGGGGTATCCATGACGCCTTTTCCGCCTCGATGGTCGCAACGATGGCTGCCCCATTGGCTGAACGGGGGGGAAAGATCGGTGTTCTCCTTGGTACAGCCTACCTGTTTACCGAGGAAGCGGTAGCTACCGGAGCCATTGTAAAAACCTTCCAGGAAGAGGCCATCCGGTGCACCAGGACAGTCCTCATGGAGAGCGGGCCCGGGCATGCTACCCGTTGCGCTGACACGCCGTATACCAGGACATTTGCAAAGAAAAAGTTACGACTAACCACAGAGGGGGCATCGGTTGAAAAGATCCGAAATACCCTCGAAGAACTCAATCTTGGCCGACTGCGTGTCGCCTCGAAAGGTGTTATCCGTAATCCACGATACGGACAGGACGGAGGGGCATCGAAATATATCCTGTTAAGCACAGAGGAGCAGCACAGTCAGGGAATGTATATGATTGGCCAGCTTGCGGCACTCCGCGATCGACCATGCACGATTAAAGATATTCATCATGAGGTCTCGGTGAAAGGTTCTGAGCGATTAGCTGCACTGGCAGAATTCCAACCACCCAGGATTTCAGCACGCCGAGAGGTAAAACCCAGCGACGTTGCGATTATCGGCATGGCCTGCTTGCTCCCAAAAGCGGGTAACTTAAAAACCTATTGGGAGAATATCCTCAATAAGGTCGATGCAATTACCGAGATTCCAAAAGACCGGTGGGATTGGCAACTCTACTTCAGCCCGGACCGCAATGCCCGTGACAAGGTATACTCCAAATGGGGTGGATTTATTGACCCCATTCCGTTTAATCCAACCAAATATGGGATGCCGCCCAATACCCTGTCCTCCATAGAACCGCTCCAGTTACTTACGCTCGAAGTGGTTCAAAAAGCCCTTGAAGACGCCGGATATTCAAATCGTTTGTTCCCCCGTGAAAGGACATCGGTAATCCTTGGCTCAAGCGGTGGCATCTCCGATTTAGGACAACTGTATTCCTTTCGGTCCAATTTGCCCCTCTTCATGAAAAATATCCCACCGGATGCCCTGTCCAAACTTCCCGAGTGGACAGAAGATTCCTTTGCCGGTATCCTTCTCAATGTAGCCGCAGGCCGGGTTGCCAACCGCTTTGACTTTGGCGGAGTCAACTACACGGTAGATGCGGCATGTGCTTCTTCTCTGGCGGCTGTATATCTGGCTGTCAGGGAACTTGAAAATGAAACCAGCGACATGGTGATTGTCGGCGGAACTGACACACTGCAAAACCCCTTTTCTTATCTCTGCTTCAGTAAGACCCAGGCACTCTCACCGCGCGGTAGATGCCGCACCTTCGATGAGAGCGCCGATGGTATCGTGATCAGTGAAGGGATTGCCATCCTCGTCTTAAAGCGATTATCCGATGCCGAACGGGATGGAGATAGAATCTACGCTGTAATCAAAGCGGTTTCAGGTTCCAGTGACGGGCGAGACAAGGGGTTAACAGCCCCACGCCCGGAGGGCCAGGCCCTGGCATTGAAGCGGGCATACGAGAAGGCAGGGGTTTCACCGGCCACTGTTGGCCTGATCGAGGCACACGGCACAGGAACGGTGGCCGGTGACCGCGCGGAGATTGAAACGCTCAAGCAAATATTTGAAACAGCCGGCGCAACCCGTCAAAGTTGCGCCATTGGGTCAGTCAAGTCAATGATCGGACACACGAAATCAACGGCGGGAGTAGCCAGCCTGATTAAGGTTGCGCTATCTCTTTATCACAAGGTACTTCCACCGACCATCGGGGTCGAGAAACCTAATCAGATTTTAGCAGAAAGCCCTTTCTACGTGAATACCGAGGCGCGTCCCTGGATTTGCGCAACTACCGACCAGCCGCGACGGGCCGGTGTCAGCGCCTTCGGCTTCGGCGGAACGAACTTTCATGCTGTAATTGAGGAGTACACGGGAAACTTTTTAACCTCGTCTCATGATGCTGTTTACGATTGCTGGCCGGGTGAACTCTTCCTATTGACAGGGCACTTCCGCAAGGAGCTGATCGAAACCATAGATAAGCTCAGTTATGCTCTATCGCATGGCGCCACGCCGGCATTGCGCGACCTTGCCTATACTTTGTGGAAACACTCGAGGAGAGATCATTCCGAATTTAAACTCGCAATGGTAGCCAGTTCACTGGAAGATTTACAGCAGAAATTAATCTCTGCCGGAGAAAATTTAAAGAATCCTGGGTGCAGTCAAATCCAGGACCCGAAAGGCATCTATTTTACGGGGGAACCCATTGGCAGGGATAGCAAGGTTGCATTCCTGTTTCCCGGCCAGGGTTCACAGTATCCCGACATGCTCCGTGATCTGGCAATTCTGTTCCCTGAGGTCCGAGAGAGTTTCGAGCTGGCTGACCGTACTCTGGCAAACAGGTTCTCCCGACCAATCAGCGCCTT
>JBKBTA010000056.1:0-15489 GCA_046291035.1 Candidatus Brocadia sp. | reverse complement strand
CTGTGAGTCTATCTTTTGATTTAATTGTCCTATTTCCTGCCTGACCTGCGCTATCTGCGAGTCCATCTTTTGATTTAACTGTCCTATTTCCTGCCTGACCTGCGCTATCTGTGAGTCCATCTTTTGATTTAACTGTCCTATTTCCTGCCTGACCTGCGCTATCTGCGAGTCCATCTTTTGATTTAACTGCCCTATTTCCTGCCTGACCTGCCCTATTTCCTGCCTGACCTGCCCTATTTCCTGCCTGACCTGCCCCATCTGCGAATCTATCTTTTGATTCAAAAACCTGAAATCCTCTTCCTGTCTCCGCTTTACCTCATCTATAGCATCCTTGATCTCTTTCGTCCTCTCGTCCACCACCTCATATATCAACTCAAGCGTCACTTTCTTTAACGCACCAGATATCCACTCTTTTACCATAGGATGACCTCTTTAAGAACCAATATCAAGATTTGCCTTATGCAATTAATATGACTCTTTATACACCAGATTTCAACGAAAATTTTTACGTGATTCTGATGTCAACAATTTGTACAGAATCCGGTATTAGTTTTATCGTATGAACATCCAATTCTTTCGTTAGTAAAAGGAAGCAAGGGGCATACTTATGTATTTCATCAACTCCTATTACCTGATAGCCAAATATCCTGATTTTTTTTTCGTTATCAACAATCGCAACAAGGTCTATTTCTTTATCCTGGATGACGAGGTAGGCCATCTCCATAAGGTCTGTAACACCATAAATGGCAACAGAGTTTTTACCCTGAAAGGAGATACTATCAATCTTATTTTCAACGTCTTTTCTCACAGCCTTATAGAAATGAAAATTCCTGTCAAAAAATTTATAGGCAAGCTGTGTTTTTTCTGTAATCCCTTTGGGAGTTAGAATGTACCGTATCCTTCGGGGGTTTACACCCAGCATTTTTACCAACCCCCTCTTTGTGAGCTTTTTTAAAGCAAAATTTATGGAAGCTACGTTAATGCCTAACTGCAAAGAGAGCTGGCGTTGGGAGATCTGCTCTCCGTTTTCAATTGATTGGAGGATGTTATATTGCGTGATTTCTTCCTGGTTAGACATAGATCGCTAATTACTCAAAATCAAATGCAACTCCCTTGAACCCTATGTGATCTTGAGTAAATTCCACAACTCTCACTCAGTGGAAGGAATGAATTAATACGCCTTCTTTTTCGTAATAAATTGAGTTTCCATAAAGGAAGAGATTGCGTATGAAGGTAAGTCAGTAAGCAAATATTTCTATACTGTGCTTTTATAAATATTCCTCCCGCAGTTTTGTTCACTGCGGGAGGAACGGGGTCTCTCAATTGGGTGATGTGAGAGATTGTGTTTATAATTACAAACGTTTATTTTTTTAAACGTTTATTATTTAAAACATTTTTTGAGAAAATGTCAATAGAAAAATTAAAAATTTTACTGCTTCGTATTAAGTTCTTCCAGTGTTTCCTGCGCTAACTCTCTGACTGAACCGTCTTCATCGTTGAGGGCGCTCTTTATATATTCGATAGCAGCTTCGCCTCCCACTTCACCTAATGCCTCTACTGCACTTTCCCGCACCCATGGGTCCCGGTCCTTGAGCGCTATCGAAAGGGGATCGACAATGCTTTTGTCGCCAATTTCCAGTAAGGCATCAATAGCACTTAATCGCACATCTTCGGTAGGGTCATTCGCCAGCGCCTTTGAGATAATTTCTATTGCCCTCGGGTCTTTGCTTTCGCCCAAAGCTATAATTGCATCTTCCCTCTTCCCTGAATCTTCATTTTCCAAAGCGTCTTTTACCAGGGATTCAAAGGAGGTTTTTTCCTTTTTTGGTTTCTCTTTTCTGGCAACAGGCATCCCTGGCTTAGGAAAAACTTTTCTAGGCGGTTCTTCCTTCACTTTTGTAAAAATTTCTCTGGACTTACTGGCACTAATAATAGACAGCTTCCCTTCTTTTACCTCATGGAGGGCATAAGCAAAGGCATAGTTTTTGTCTTTGAGGATCCTGCGGACCCCTTCACCAATGGGTATATTTTGGAATTCTACAGTAACGGTCCCGTCTATCGAATCGCTAAGCCATATCCGGGCTCCACTCTGTGACATGATTTCTTTTAAGACCTTTTCCAGAGGAGAATTTTTTATCTTTGCGGATAATTGCCCGTTACTAAATTTGATATCGAGGACTTCTTCACCGGTTAACACATCTGACCAAAGGACATGCTTTATATTGGCTGTGAAAACAAGCAAAGATACCATGCCTGTAAGTAAGCCAATTCGTGTATATTTGTAAATGGTGCTGTTAAACATGCCTGGTCACTCTATAGTATCTTCCAAAAATAATTTTGACATTCCCTGTTCAAAGCATACAGGGACAAGTTTCGGCAAAAGTAATTTAGCGCCAACCTTTGTGTAGGGGCGGGGTTACCCCGCCACTACATTTCGCAGGACAGCGGTATAAATGTTACCTTGCATGCCCGGCTTGTTCGGATCAGGATTTACCCTGAATAATATTGATCAATAGCCTTTTCCCCCTCTCCATCATTTCATATGTCCTTCCTTCCAGATTTAACCGGAGCAGGGGTTCGGTATTGGATTTTCTCACGTTGAACCACCAGTCATTGTATTCTACGGTAACTCCGTCCAGATGGTCAATCTTTCCATTTGAAAATTTGTTAGCAATTTCTGAAATTTTTGCGTCTTTATCTTCTACCTCAAAATTCATTTCACCGGTAGAATGATACCTCTTGAGTGGCGCCACAATATTTGAGAATGGAACACGTTTCGTGCTCAAGATATCCAAAACCATAAGGAAAGCAATCATCCCTGAATCCGAATAGTAATTATCCCTAAAATAGTAGTGTCCTGAGAGTTCTCCTCCAAAAACTGCCTTTTTTTCCCGGAGTGTTGCCTTCATGTAGGCATGACCAACTCGTTCACGATAAGGGATACCACCTGCGGCCTTTATCTCTTCAGGAACGACCCAACTCGATCGGAGGTCGTACAAAACCGTTGCCCCTCTTTCCCGTTCAAGAAATTGCCTTGCAATCAGGGCCGTAATGATATCGCATCCAACCACCCGTCCCATCTCATCTACAAAGACGCATCGGTCGGCATCTCCGTCAAAGGCAACTCCCAGGTGAGCCCTTGTCTCACGTACTTTATTTTGCAAATCAACAAGATTTTCAGGCTTTAATGGATTGGCTTCGTGATTGGGGAAATTCCCATCCAGCTCAAAATAGAGTGGGATAATTTCAATGGGAAGCCCTTCACAAACAACAGGGACTGTTTTGCCAGCCATCCCATTTCCCGCATCGATTACTATGCGGAGGTGTCTCAGGTTGTTGGCAAATTTTAAGACGTGCTTCTTATAATCTCCAAAAATGTCGCTCTGAATGACCTTACCTAGCTGCTCCCCGCGCGGAGGATGGTACTGCTTTGTCAGTTTTGCAATCCGGTCTATACCTGTTTCATAACTAAGCGGGATGGCCTGTTTCCTGCATATTTTAAATCCGTTATATTCGGCGGGGTTGTGAGAAGCTGTGACCATGACACTTCCATCGTACCTGTAATGGCCCACGGCGAAATAGGTCATCTCCGTTGAAACGACACCCACATTAATAACATTTAGTCCTGCCGTGCATAAACCGTCAATCAAGGCATTGGCAAGCGGTTTAGAAGAAGGTCTCATATCCCTGCCTACGACTATGTTCTTCACATCAGGATTCTCTTCCTTAAAAAACTGGGCTATGGCTGTTCCGATCTTGTGAGCCGTCTGATCATTAATCTCCGATGGATATTTCCCGCGAATATCGTAACTTTTAAAGATATTTACCGCTAGTTTGGATTCGGCGTGTAATTGGTTAAAACTCGTTGGTTCAACCTTCTCCAAACATACATTGCATTTAGGATAATTTACTCTCTGTCTTCCCTTACATACGGAATCGCTAATTGTATAAGACTCACCAGGACAACGACGCTGCCTTTCTTCACTCCTTTCAATAATTGATCCTTTTTTCATAAATGTTACCCTCACAATTCAAGCAACTGTCTGCCCGCATCAAATGCCTGCTGTAATAGACCCTGCCTCTTATTTACAGAGCCTTTTTCTTCCAGTCCGGCACATAATATGTCGCCCACATATTTCGTGTCTAATACATGAAAAAAAGACTTTATTGTTTTTACAGCACCTGTAAACAGCCCTTCACCGGTATCACGTGCTGCAGTTGCGATAAAAAAACCCTTCGCAATCCTCCCATTTTCCCTGATGGACAAGTTTAAAATATATTTCCGGGCCCAAAAGGCCTGGCAACGATCGATAAGCGCCTTTAATTGTGCACTTACCCCCATAAAATAGATGGGAGAAGCCACAATGATCCCGTCTGCATCCACAAGTTGGGAATGAATTTTTTGCATATCATCGTTGATGACACACACCCCTTTTTCAAAACAGCCACCGCAAGAATTACATGGGGCGATCTGTAAATCGCGTACAATGATCTTTTCGACGTCGGCATTGCTCGCCTCGGCTCCTTTCATGGCTTGCTCGAGCAATACGTCGGAGTTACCATGGGGACGTGGGCTACCAAAGATGCCAATCACTTTTTTCACCAGAAAAATACCTCCAGCTCTGTCATTCTGAACCCTTCGTTTTTTGTCATTCTGAACGAAGTGAAGAATCTCTTTCACCGCTCAGGGTGACATTTTCACTGCCCTTTGTAAGCCAACGGCCCACGGATGTTTCACTGATTTTTTTCAAGGGAAGTTAACACATCTTGAAAATACCCAAGCGTCCTGCGCAGACCTTCTTCACGAACAACCTTTGGTTCCCAGCCTAAAACCTTCTTTGCCTTGGAAATATCGGGTTGCCGGATCCTGGGATCATCGACCGGAAGGGCTTTAAATATAATCTTGCTTTTGCTCCCGGTAAGGGCAAGTATCTCCTTTGCCAGTTGGTAGATAGTTATCTCTTCAGGATTCCCGATATTTACAGGATCATGCTCATTTGAAAGAAGTAACCGATAGATACCGTCAACGAGATCGGAGACGTAGCAGAAACTCCTCGTCTGCAAACCATTCCCAAACACGGTAATATCTTCGCCTCTCAGCGCCTGGCACATAAAATTGGGAAGTGCACGACCGTCCTTTACTCGCATGCGTGGTCCGTAGGTATTGAATATTCGCACGATCCTGGTATCCACGTGATGGTATCGGTGGTATGCCATTGTCATTGCTTCCGCAAATCGTTTTGCCTCGTCATAAACCCCACGAGGACCAACAGGGTTCACATGGCCCCAATAATCTTCCCGTTGAGGATGGACCTGAGGGTCTCCGTAAACTTCAGAGGTGGATGCCAAAAGGAACCTTGCCTTCTTTGCCTTAGCCAACCCCAGGCTGTTTAAGGTACCCAAAGAGCCAACCTTTAAGGTTTGTATAGGAAATTCCAGGTAATCAAAGGGACTGGCAGGCGACGCAAAGTGCAATACATTATCCACATGTCCACTCACATAAATATAATCACTCACATTATGCTTTATAAAGCGGAATCGGCTATTCCCCATCAAATGCACTATATTCTCGGCTTTGCCCGTCAACAGGTTATCAATACATATAACCTCATGCCCCTTTTCTATCAAATAATCACACAGATGCGAACCGATAAACCCGGCACCTCCCGTAATTACCGTTCTCATACAGGAATACCACCCTCATGGATACTGTAAATTCTAATAATATAAAGAACTTGCGATGAATTCTACAACATTTTCATCAATATTCAAGTAGGAAATCTTTTGGATAGAATTAGTTTTCTTTGACAAACAAATTTAGTGCGGATAAAATCCCTTCATGAAAAAATCCACAGAACCCAAAAGGTATCTCATTTCCTTCGACAGCCGCACCACGTCACATGTCTTTACCGATATACTGATCATTGGAAGCGGAGTGGCTGGACTCAGCGCTGCCATAGAGGCCTCAAAACATTGTTCAGTACTGGTTGTCACCAAAGATAAAATCGATGAAAACAACACCGCCTATGCCCAGGGTGGAATCGCAGTAGTTTTATCTGAAAAGGATACCGTAGCCAAACACATAAAGGATACCCTGGATGCGGGTCAGGGGTTGTGCGATACCACCATGGTGAAAACCATTATCAGCGACGGCCCTAAACGTGTAACCGAACTGATCGAGTGGGGCGCAGCATTTGACAGGGAGGACGATCAATTGGTCTTCACGCAAGAAGGGGGACACCGTTTTCCCCGCATCATCCGTGCTAAAGGTGACTCCACGGGCAAAGAAATAGAACAAACCCTTATCCGTACCGTAAAAGGAAATAAAAATGTTAAGGTCTTTGAACATACCTTTACGATAGACCTCGTTACCAGAGACGGCATCTGTCATGGTGTGGTTGCCTGGCATGCAAAAAAAGGGTACATATTAATCTGGGCAAAGCGGACGATTCTCGCCACAGGGGGATGTGGACAGGTCTACCGGGAGACAACCAACCCTGCTGTAGCTACCGGAGATGGACTGGCAATGGCCTACCGAGCCGGTGCCGCCCTCCAGGATATGGAGTTTGTACAATTTCACCCCACAACCCTCTATATTGCGGGGGCTGTACGGTTTCTCATTTCAGAAACCGTGCGGGGCGAGGGTGGCATACTAAGAAATAAAAAGGGGGAACGCTTTATGCCACGGTATCATCCACAGGCAGAGCTTGCACCCAGAGACGTAGTGAGCCAGAGTATTTTAAAGGAGATGCAAAAGACCGACCATACGAATGTATATATCGATATCCGCCATATTCCAAAGGAACGGCTCTATGCCCGCTTTCCCAGAATCAAGGAAATTTGCGCATCCTTTGGGATCGACATTGCAAAAGATTTGATCCCTGTACGCCCCAGCGCCCACTATATGATCGGCGGTATCAAGGCCGATCGGTTTTTCAGAACCACGGTCAAGCAGCTTTATGCCTGTGGGGAAGCAGCCTGTACCGGTATGCATGGGGCCAATCGGCTTGGCAGCAATTCCCTTCTTGAAGGACTGGTAACGGGGCATACCGCAGGAAAAGATGCCTGCGGGTCAATCCTGAAGAGTGCACGGAAACTGATCCCCTATGCCGTCCGTGAATCTATGGGTTTATCAAAGATTAGCTGGTTGGACCTGGACGATATTCGAAATTCCCTGAAAAGCCTCATGTGGAGGGATGCGGGAATCGAACGTGACGAAAGGCACCTGCTTGAGGCCGAAGAAATGATCGAAATGTGGGGCAGCTATGTGATGGACAAAGAATTTTCCAACCCGACGGGCTGGGAATTGCAGAACATGATTCTCGTCTCCAGGCTTATCGTTTCATCAGCCCTGAAGCGAAAGGAATCACGCGGGGTCCACCACCGCTCGGATTACCCTGAGACAGACAATGTCCACTGGAAAAAGCATATTACCGTAAAAAAAGCGAAGTCGTGATCTAAAACGTAAGGGTCGGGGGTGATGGACTTACCGGGGTAGCTAAAAATTTCATTGATGCTGCAAGGCAGGGTATGGAAACCGAACCCGAAGGATCCGGAAGAGACATGATGCAAAACATCCTCGAATACGGAGAAAAATTAAAAAAGGCAAAAGGCATACACGAGCAAAAGGATGCTTTTTCTGCAACCAATCTTGAATTTTTAAGATACCCCCTATTTTTACTATTCTTGTTCTGCTTATCTTAGTCCAATGGTAATCAACCACCAGACGGCTATACTACCAAAATATCCTGCGGCAATAGCCGGGGTCCATCTCAGATGTGAAAGAAATGTATAATGTTCTTTGCCGATACCCATTACCGCAACACCAGCAGCCGAACCTATGGAAAGCAAACTACCTCCTACACCTGTAGTAAGCGTAATAAGCAACCACTGGTCAACCCCCATCGCCTTATCCATTTTGAGAACAGCATACATAAGGGGAATGTTATCAAGCACTGCGGAAACACCGCCAAGGATAATATTCGCCATGGTCGATTCCATATTCCCATATAATTTGTCCCCAATTACACTAAGATATCCTACGTATTGCAATGCCCCCACAGCAGCTAGTACACCAAAGAAAAAAAGTAGGGTATCATACTCTATTGCCTCCACACTTTTGAAAAAATCGAAACGTTCGGTTTTACGCCTGTCTTTGGTAAGCCCTAATTTTTTTAGAAACTTTTTCTCTCCCCAGTGTTTCATATAGTACGAATGGAACATGAGAAATCCCATACCCAACATCATGCCTAAAAATGGCGGTAAATTTAAAAATTGGTGGAAAAAAATCCCCAATGCTATAGTTACAATTCCAAAGACTATCGCCAGTTTTGCGCCCGGTTTTAAAGCGTCAATTTCTTTCCTGCATTCAGGCCTTCCTTTCGGTACAAAAAAACTCATGATAAAAGCAGGAATTCCCCAATTTACCAAAGCGGGAACGAAAAGGTAAGAAAATGTAACTGTTTCTACTTTACCAGCAGTCCATACCATTAACGTAGTTATATCTCCAAAGGGACTCCATGCTCCACCTGCATTTGCAGCTACAACAATGTTCACAAAAGCGGGAACAACAAACTTTTTATTTCCACCGCTGACCGCCAGCGCAACGGTAGACATAAGCAAAGCGGTGGTCATATTATCCGCAAAAGGGGAAAGCACAAATGCAGCACATCCCGTAGCCCAGAACAATTGTCTATAACCCAACCCCATTGACAGCAATTTTGCTCGCAGTGATTGAAAAACGTTAAGGGACGCCAGGGTATTGATATACGTCATGGCAACGAACAGAAAGAAAAAGAGACTGCCAATTTCTGCTATAAGATGTTCTATAAAGGAGTGAGCATGCCCTCCTCCATTTATTGCCTCATAAATGCCAATAAAAAACCACATAAAACAACTAAAGAGGACCATTGGTTTTGCCTTCTTCAGATGAATTATGTCTTCAAAGATAACGAGAGTGTATGCAACGAGAAACATGATTAAGGAGGCATACCCAATCCATGTGCTGGTTAAGTTCATCATACCGTCTCCCATTGATACCGCCTTTTCAAGTGGAAATGAGGGCAACTCCACTCCACGGCTAACACCATCGATTGATAACGCCTGCTCGTTCATAAATGGTTCTCCTTAGAGATAGATGTATGAAATGCACATTTGATGTATATTTTTGTGCGCACAATCAAATCCTCATGTGTATTCGCAAAGTTCTTGCCACAGTTTTTGTTTTTCCTATTTCTCACAGTTTATCTATTGGAATATAAGAAAATTTAAGGGACTCGGGTTAAAATTACTGTTCTGCCTTTTTTATCAGGGTACCTTCTGTCCAAATTTTCAACTAGCAAGACTACGTCTTGTTGATAATTTAATTCCTGAATTTTGCACAATGCAAGTTCTGGTATTAATAACGGACGCGAATAACGCTCACGGTTTGCAGATCTTTCCTTGATAAATAATGGATGACGAAGATGAGATAAGGCCGATGACCGAAGGGCTAAAAAGGTAATGGAAAAATCATGAAATTTCCTTGAATAGTTCAAAATTACTGATAAAATAAATTTTTTAATGAGTGAAACGGATAGTAAAGTAGAGGCATACGAGAATCCCGGTAATAACTTAGTTTTTTGAAAAATTCCCGTATTGATGGGGTTATCATGTACTGTAGTGGCAATTCATGAATTGCCACTAAATTACCTCTACGACATTTACAACTCTCAATGTTTTCAAAAAACTAAATTGTTACGATCCTGAACATTCTCATGCAGAAATAGGTTTCAAACCTTGTCCCCTGCTTTCGTGTGCAAGGGATTTCAAGGTTTTTGGTAAGAGACAACTCTCGTTGACGACCTGGCGCATGCACGCCGTTGCGCATTGCCAATCGCCGTCAGGAGACGGCTCCTACCCCGGTGTTACAAAAAAGTTGCCGAAGGCTTAATTTAAAATTTCTGAGTATCTGAATAATAAGTTTTCCCTATGGAACATCCATGATCCTTCGGCTCACAAAGGACAGCGAAAATGTCATCCTGAGCGGGAAAAGAGATTCTTCACTTCGTTCAGAATGACAAAAAGCGAAGGGTTCAGAATGACAGACAGGAGGTATTTTCAGGTGAAATTTCAGACAGAATACATGACCTTTAATACCAGAAAGCGCCGCGAGTTTATTAATATTACGAGAGACGTGGATAACGTACTTCAGAAGAGCGGTATTAAGGAAGGTATGGTTTTGGTCTCTACCATGCATATAACATCAGGGGTCTTTGTTAACGATGCCGAACCCGGGCTTCATCGCGATATTGAGGAGTGGCTCCTGAAACTAATTCCTGAGGGTCACGATTACTATCACCACCGCACGGGAGAAGTGAATGGCGATGCTCATCTCAGAAACCTTCTTATCGGACACCAGGTAGTCATACCAGTAACTGATGGGAAGTTAGACCTCGGTACCTGGCAAAAGATATTTTATGCCGAGTTTGACGGGCAGCGCAGCAAGCGACTGATTATTAAAGTTATGGGGGAATAGTTTTTAAGATTATAAAAACGTTCAGATGTCAGTAATTGGCAATCAGCAGGATGTAAAGTTGGTTTCCTGCCTTTGCCGAAAGCTGAACGGTACTCAATAAAGAATTTATTATGACAATAACAAATAAATGCGCAACGTCTGACAAAAAAATAAACGAGGAGGCGCCCTGCATCCTAGCCTGCCCGATACGGCAGGATGCCCGTGATTATGTTCAACTCATTGCCAGGGGACGATTTCAGGAGGCGTTCAGATTGGTAAGGGAGAGAAATCCGCTGCCTGCGGCATGTGGCCGCATCTGTACCCATCCTTGCGAGACAAAATGCCGCCGGAATAGCACTGAGGCACCGATTGCGATCGCATGGCTCAAGCGTTTCCTCGCTGATAATTTTTCTCAAGAAACCAGGAAAACAACCAACAAAAAATATCCGGAAAAAATCGCCATCATTGGCGCAGGCCCGGCTGGACTTGCCGCTGCTAATGACTTAGCCCTTCTGGGATATTCATGCACCATCTTTGAATCGAATCACACCCCTGGTGGCATGCTGCGCATGGGAGTGCCAACCTATCGTCTCCCAAGAACGGCTATTGACAATGACGTCGAATATATTAAAAAATTAGGCGTTGAGATCAAATATAATACAACATTTGGTGTAGATATTACCTTCGATAGTTTGAAAAAGGACGGGTTTGCGGCCGTTTTTATTAGCGTGGGCTTGCCCGAGAGCCGTAGCCTGAATATCGAAGGGGTAAATCTTGATGGCGTCCTCAAAGGTGTATCCTTTCTCAACGAAGTAAATACCACAGGAAGCGCTAAAATCGGCAGAAATGTGCTGGTAATCGGTGGAGGCGCCGTTGCTATGGATTGTGCCCGGACGGCCCTGCGACTGAAACCGGATAAGGTATCCGTTGCCTGCCTTGAGTCCCGCAAGGAAATGCCTACAACCGACTTCGAAATCGAGGAGGCAGTTCATGAAGGCGTGGTGCTCTACAACTCTGTAGGCCCGAAACGTATCCTCGGAAAGAACGGAAGGGTTTTCGGACTGGAAACGCTTAAAGTAAAATATGTCTTCGATGAACAAAAGCGGTTCAATCCCGCCTTCTACGAAGGTTCAGAGTCTATTATTGAGGCAGATACTATCATCCTTGCAATTGGTCAGACATCAAATCTCTCTTTCCTGAAAGGACAGGAGGGTATTCAAATCTCGCGCGGTGGTACGATCATCGTTAATCCAAATACCTTCAGCACCTCTGTCCAGGGTATCTATGCAGGCGGCGACGTTGTGTTAGGCCGGGGTACCATGACTGAAAGTATGGCCCAGGGGAAAAAGGCGGCGATTGCCATCCACAATGCCTTGCGAAATACAGCGCAAAACGACGAAAAGTGGGCGGAAAAACCAGCAGTCCCTGATATAGCTGCATCACGGATACCCCTCATCAAGAAAGAACCTAAACAAGAAATGCCCACCATGCCTCTGGAGGAAAGGCTAAAAACCTTTGATGAGGTAGAGTTGGGATTTCCTTTAAATATCGCCGTGAAAGAGGCCCAGAGATGCATGAACTGCGGCGCCGGCGCCCTTGTGGATGACAATTTATGTGTTGGGTGCCTTACCTGCGTAAGGATATGTCCTTTTGAAGTACCGAAGATCAAAAAGGGCGACACCACAGCCTACATTGACGGCGATTGCCAGTCCTGCGGTTTGTGTATTGTGGAATGCCCAGCGAAGGCCATCAGCTTTAAAACCCCTTTAGAAGATCGGGGCAAAGATGCCCTTGAGGCTGTTTTCCAGGAAAAATTTGTCCAAGACGTAAAACCATTTATTATTAATTTTTATTGTCAATATAGTGCATATAAAGATGAAAGTAGAAGCACAACAGATAATTTACTTGTCCTTCATTTCAGACGGGTAGGTGTTCTGGGATTGGGTAAAGTGGACCCATCATTATATCTCAGGGCCTTTGAGTTAGGCGCTCATGGGGTATTGGTAACGGCATGCAATGACGATACCTGCCACTTTTGTAAAGAGAAGGAGTGGATTGAAAGAAGGACAAAATATACCGCTCAGCTTCTGAGCGGATTGGGAATAGATACCAGACGATTTAAGACCCATTTTGTTTCTTCGCAGGATGGTAAGGAATTTCTTGATATTGCTTTTAACATGGTTGAAGAATTGAAAAATTTATAGTGGATTATTGCAATGATCGTAGCATCATCAAAACCGTTTCCGGAAATCAAGCAGATGCTCTCCGGGTTCAAAAAAATCTGCGTGCTGGGTTGCGGCTCGTGTGTGACCATATGCCATACGGGTGGCGAAAAACAGGTCGCCGAGCTTGCCGCACAACTCCGCCTTTCTGCCAAGTTAGAAGGCAGACAGATCGAAGTTATAGAAGATTCGACACTCAGGCAGTGTGAGTGGGAATTTATCGATGATATCAAAGAGGTGATCAAGGACTGCGATGCCGTCCTTTCCATTGCCTGCGGCGTTGGTGTGCAGTATATGGCCGAAAAATTCCCTAAGATTAGAATTTTCCCCGGTGTGAATACTACCTTTATGGGCGGACCCATCGAACAAGGCATCTTCTGGGAACGGTGCGCCGGCTGTGGCAACTGCATCCTGGGAACCACTGGAGGACTGTGCCCGGTAAGCCGGTGTGCAAAAAGTCTCATGAACGGACCGTGCGGTGGTTCTCAAAATGGGAAGTGCGAGGTCTCACAGGAAACACCGTGTGTGTGGCATCAAATATATGATCAACTGGATACCCAGCAACTTTTAGCAACGATGGAGACCATTGTACCACCCAAGGACTGGACCACGGGGATGGAAAACCATCCGAGAAAGATGGTTCTTGAACACCTGGTCATGAAAAAATAATTAATAAGGACACGGATTTTCACAGATACACACAGATAGTGTTTTATCTTAATTTTTGATATCCTGATAATCTGCGTTCATCGGCGCCCAAAATGAAACATTCATGACCTTCGGTCACGAAGAGGGATGAAATCTCCCCTTTGCTGTCATTCCGAGCGGAGCGAGGAATCTTAAGATTCCTCAATGCATTCGGAACATGGATTTCTCCCTTCGGTCGAAATGACAATTACTGGTGAAAGTTTCTGTATTATCAAATTATGGTTGAAAATAAATCTGACATAAAATCCGGTAGTAACCTAGAAAAGCTCCTGAAAAGCGGATATTTTGCTGTTACGGCGGAACTTGGCCCTCCTCGGGGCGCTGACCGCTCAGTGATAGAAAAAAAAGCCAATTTACTAAAAGGCTATGGAGATGCCTTTAATATTACAGACTGTCAGACCGCCGTGGTGCGTATGTCCAGCATTGCCGCAGGTCGGATAGTCCTGGATGCTGGCTTAGAACCCATCATCCAGATGACCTGCCGCGACAGGAACCGCATTGCGATACAGAGCGACCTCCTCGGTGCTGCTGCGCTGGGCGCAAAAAACCTGCTATGTTTGACCGGTGACCACCAGAAATTTGGAGACCACCCCATGGCCAAAGGCGTCTTTGACATGGATTCAATCCAACTCATTCAGATGGTAAAGACCCTTCGTGACGAGAAAAAATTTCAAAGCGGGCAAGAGTTAAAGGCGTCAGAGCCAAGATTCTTTATTGGCGCAGCAGAAAATCCTTTTGCCGACCCATTCAAATTCCGCGTCATAAGACTCGCCAAAAAGATCGCCGCTGGCGCCGATTTCATACAAACCCAGATTATTTATAACGTCAATAAATTTAAAGAATGGATGAAAATGGTCACCGATATGGGCCTCCACGAAAAGGCGTTTATCCTGGCCGGCGTGGCCCCACTCAAGTCTGCAGGTATGGCCAAACATATGAAACATAACGTACCTGGAATGGATATTCCTGATGAGATCATGAACCGCATGGCGTCTGCCTCGGCTGCTAAGAAGGGCAAGGAAGAAGGCATCAAGATATGTTTAGAGGTCATCGAACAGGTCAGGGGAATCAAAGGTATAGCCGGCGTGCACATCATGGCCGTGGAATGGGAAGAGGCCATCCCCGAAATTGTCCAACAAGCCCACTTATACCCCAGGCCAAAGTTGTAAAATTAAAAACACTTCCAAAATAACCACTAATCAAGGCGCGATACCACGACACCAACGAAAGTCTCTCTCAAGATCTAACCGTACTTCCCCAGGAAGGGCCAGCCGAGCATTTCGTTTAGGAAAAAGCGAACAGTGGCGCCCAAGGACGAATTAACTACAAGTTCGCCATGCCAAATATTTGTGTCAAGGACGGCAATCACTTTAAGTAACTTTCTAAATCGCTAACAGCCAGCATCACCCGCGTTGCGGAGCGCAGCGGAGCAACGTCGACTGCAACCCGTTGTTAGCCCGCTCAATGTCTTGGGTATAATGCGATGCTACTCTCTGCTTTCGCTTATTACACTGGGCCAGGCACTTCTGAATGGCAAACAGCCATCGGATGCCCCAAAATACAGGTTGTGACGGATTGGATATATGGTTTCAAACACCGTCACATTTTTGAAATGGGGAGTGTGGAAGCGTAGCAAATCTTGCTTGCTCTTGAATTCATATTCATGGTGCGAGAGCGATTTCGTTCCATCAGATTTCCCAACAATTGTATAGCCGCTGAGAATACCTTCGCTTGTCAGCCTAGATTTGATATCTTTGAGTATTTTCTGAATCTCATCTGGCGTGAAATGCTCAATAGCGGCGTCCCAAACTACGTTTTCAAATTTCCCGTCAGGCATGGCACTGCGGATATCAGCCAACACAAATTCAACGTTTGGAGCAGTGTTCTTCCTTCTTGCTGTGTCAATCGCTTTCGGGTCAAAGTCACACGCGATAACACGCCTTGAACGAAGGCTATAGAAGTTCCTGGCATTGAATCCATCCCCGCACGCGAGTTCGAGCACATCACCCCCCTGTAACACCAAACTTCCAAAAATGCCGCGTTCGAGCCACAACGAATTTCTTG
>JBKBTA010000055.1:0-15547 GCA_046291035.1 Candidatus Brocadia sp. | reverse complement strand
CCGTGATTACATCAACAGATCGTTAGAGGTATTTCCATTAGAATTCCTGGAGATGAAACTCATTCATCAACTGGTTTACGGAGAGGATGTCTTAAAAGATATAAAGATTGAAAAGGCCGATGTCAGGCTCCAGTGTGAACGAGAATTGAAAGGGAAACTTCAACAGATTTGTCAGGGTTACATAAGGTCAATGGGAAACAAGACGGTTTTGACAGACCTGTTTGTAGGGTCACTCTCCGGATATTTTCCGTCATTTCACGGTATACTTTTTTTGTGGAATCAAAAAATTCCCAGAGAAAAAACCGATGTCCTTTACGCCCTGGAAGAGCATTTTGATATAGATATGAACGTCTTTAAAAAACTCCTTGAGATAAGGGCGAAAAACGTCTATCCCTCCGTTGAGGCGCTCCGGGAGATATTTGAAAACCTGTATCATGTATTAAATGCGATCATTAAAAAGGTGGACGAATTTGAGATCAAACCTGCGTAGAAGAAATTTTTGCCGGTATGTTGGATTTTTCATATTTTTCTTGTGCCTTTGCTCAATCGCAGAGGCACAGGGATTACCAGCCCCCAGACGATATGTTGAAGACAGGGCCAACATCGTTAGTGACGCTGTTGAGAAGGCGCTTAATGGTTATCTCCAGGAACTGGAACAGAAGACCGGCGCACAGATGATTGTTCTTACAATTCATACGACCGGCGACATTCCCATCGAAACATATGCTCTAGAACTTGCTACAAAGTGGAAATTGGGCCAGGTGGGGAAAGACAATGGTGCTCTTGTAGTCATTGCAAAGGATGACCGCGCTTACAGGATCGAGGTCGGGTACGGACTCGAAGGGATATTACCTGATAGTTTTTGTGGCACAGTCGGAAGGACATATTTTGTGCCCAATTTCCGAAAGGGACATTTTAGCGAGGGCATATTCCAGGGCGTGGTCGTTATGGTGCACAAGATTGCTGAAGAAAACGGCGTGGAAATTACAGGAATGCCCAATATCGCCGAGTTGCGGAAAAGATCGGCAGGACGTCAGAACCCCTTCCTTTCATTACTCTTCTTACTTGTAATATTCCCCTTTTTAATAAACTATTTTTTTAGCAGGAGGGGCCGCTCATTGTACTGGTGGGGCGGCCCGCCAATCATCTTTGGCGGACCAATGGGGTTTGGTTCCGGAGGCTCAGGTGGATTTGGGGGATTCGGCAGCTTTGGTGGCGGCGGAGGTGGCACGTTTGGTGGTGGGGGCGCTTCGGGAAGGTGGTAAGAAATATGATTTGGGATTTTAGATTTACGATTTGGGATTCAAAATCGCAAATCGTAAATCTAAAATTGTAAATTCTTTATATCTTTCATTTTGTGCCATTTGTGAACTTAGTGGTTTAACATACGTTCATTCACTAGGAAGGTGACTATGAAAAAGATATTACCTGCTATTGCTCTTATCGTATTTTTGGGTATTATCTTCGGTGCCTGGTATATTAAGGGGTATAACAGGGTTATTGCACTGAATGAAAACGTAAAGAACGCCTGGTCTCTGGTAGATACCCAACTCAAGAGACGTTATGACCTTATTCCCAACCTTGTGGAGACCGTCAAAGGTTATGCTTCGCATGAGAAAGAAATCTTTGAAAAACTTGCTGAGGCCAGAAAGGGTTATTTTAGCGCAGGAACGATAGAAGATAAGGCTAAAGCAGCAACGCAGGTAGAGGGTTTTTTGTCTCGCTTGTTGATGTTCCGTGAGACGTATCCGGAATTAAAGGCAAACGAATCGTTTCTTAAGATGCAAGATACCTTAGAAGGTACCGAAAACCGTATTTCCGTGGAACGCAAGCGGTATAATGACGCCGTTCGGGAACTCAATACCTACATCAAAAGCTTCTATGGTCGGTTTTTTGCGGCAAGCGCGGGAGTTACCGAGGCAAAGTATTTCGAGGTCGCAGAGGCAGAAAAAGAGGTGCCCAAAGTGAAATTCTAGCGAGGTATTTTCCTGACGAATAGGAAAAATATTTGAAACTGCAGTAAGCCGAAATAGAACTGTAGTAAAGACAAAAACGAATTTATATAAACGTATTTTTGTTTACATAATAAAAATGGGTAAATGCCAAGATAAAAAATATCCTTGTGAAGACTGCTTTAGCTGTCAGTTTTGCAGTGATGAACGCTGTGCCATATGTTTGTGCAGCAAGCATAAGACCAGGCAGTTAAGCGTGGAAGAACAGATCGCCATGTATGAGGCATTAAATAAGGATACGTTTAGTAAATGATGGAAACAAAGCACAACTCCTGATTCTAACAAGCTAGAATTAGTAGATTTACGATGTATGATTTGTGCAATAAATAGGGTGTAGTAATAAATAGGGTCACACCTTGATTAGTAATTATATTAAGACAATTTTGCTACCTCGTGTCTGCCGTGACACGACAATGGAGCACAGAATTTGGAGGGGCTTGCTATCACATCTTATCACGATTAATAAACGATTGAAATTTAATCACAAATCAAGGTGTGACTCCTTTACTCTCTCTATGCAGCAGGGATGATAGCAACAAGTAACTCCAAGGGATTCTTGTAACGGAGCACAGCCTTGCAACAGGGTAAGTCTTTTCAAGGAGTAACAATATTTTTTTAACTTGTTCTTCAGGCATGGTATTAATTGAATTTATGCAGATTGTACGTTAAGCGATCTGTACTATCTTGTTTGCATAGCCTTTACCCGCTGTTGAGGGAGGTAGCGGTTTTCCATCTTTTTTGTAAAGCTCAATTGTTTCTTCAACTATTTCACAGAGTTCTGCGAATACCTCTTTTTCATCATTGCCATGACAACCTCCATAAAACAGGCCAGGACAACTGCCAACATAGCATTGATCCTCTTCAGACCACTCAATTATTTTTACATAGTGCATACTGTCTTTCATTTTTTCGATTCCTCAATGGCCACTTTTACTGCCTTTATTTGATAATGCTTAGCATCATCACCATCTTTGCCCGATATGGTAATCGGTTTTGCAACCTTTGGATGAACAAAATTTCGATGGTCACCTTTTCCACCGCGGTTTATAAATCCGGCTTTCTCAAGTTCCTTAATAATTTCTCTGACTTTGGGAGGCATTCATCCTCATATTTTTGTCTTGCCTGTTTTGCCTAATATTCATTCTCGTTAATTTATCGGATGTCACAGTGGATGTCAAGAAGAGAGGAAAAGGGTGAAATAAAACAAAAAGCACACCCTAACAGGCTGTCCGAGAATTCATTTTTTCGCGATTTCCCAAGCCATAAGTCCTTATTTAACAATATCTGAATTTTTGTAATTCTGCTTTCCCGGACGGTCTGTAAAGATTCGGCTCCTTTCTCATACTAAATAACTCAAATTTGATACTTTCAGGAAATTATGCAGTTTCAGGAGTATAATCTGGTTTTCTATTTCATTACGAATAAAATCGGGTATTACGTTCATTCTTATCAATGATTGTGTTGTCTAACATTTATTTTTATCTTTATTCTATAAATGACGGCATTTTATATTGTGACACATCAGGTGTCAACAAAAACTGATTGAATTGTGTTGAAATAGGGAATATAGTTCTATAATATAACTCCAATTTTATTAATAGACGGAATCTTGTTAATTGTTCAATTTTATTATGCTTTCGGCTTTTAAAGACTATCTTACTCAAAAAGCGTTGGTTAAAAAAATACGTCCCTTTTTACCTGAAGTGGGTCTCCGACTGCTACTCGTTCCTCAACGAGCCTCTCTCTGTTGTATTAAATTCTGAGCAAACTAATCGATTCCAGAAATATTTGGCTAAAACCTATGAAGACTGGCTGGCCAAGCAGGCGAGTAATGCACTGAAGCTCTATAACTATTACCTCACTTCATTACAAAAAAACGCCCCTTCCAAGTCTCCAGAAGGTGAAAACAAATGGAACCTTCTTGAAACACAGACACGAGAAGCCATCAGGCTCAGACATCGGTCATATAGCACGGAAAAGACATAACCCAAACAAATGAATTGGGAAAGCCGTAGTGGGATATAATATATTGTTATATCGACAATAAATTGTCGATGTATAGGCGCTAAGCGCCTATATCACCTGGCTTTGCTCATTTCGTGGATTTTATAAATTTGCTTCAATTCTTTCACTGATTCAAAACAATTTTAATTGCTTAATTGTTGAGATGTCAAAAATTCATCCGCATCTAAATAAGCCTGAACTGCTTTCCCCCGCCGGCAATATGGAGTGTTTTTTTGCTGCCGTTGAAAACGGGGCGGACGCCGTTTATTTCGGTTTGAAGGATTTTAGCGCCCGTGCGGGCGCAGAGAATTTTACCATTGATGACGCCAGCAAGGCCATCGCTTATGCACACAAACGAGCTGTCAAGGTTTACGCTGCCATCAATACCCTGATTAAAACCAACGAACTGGGAAAGGTCGTGGACCATTTAATCGCATTGGATGAGCTACAGCCCGATGCCCTAATCCTCCAGGATCTGGGTCTTCTCTACTTGATACGATCCCAATTTCCCCAATTTAATCTGCACGCCAGCACACAGATGACCGTTCACAACCTTGCCGGGGTCAGGCAAATGGAAAAGATGGGTTTTAAACGGGTCGTTCTGTCAAGGGAACTGTCGGTTGACGAAATAAGAAATATTTCCGGAAACACCACAATGGAGATAGAAGTCTTTATTCATGGAGCCTTATGTTATTCCTATTCAGGACTCTGTTTTTTTAGCAGCATGATAGGCGCACGGAGCGGAAATCGCGGGAGGTGTGCACAGCCCTGCAGGATGTATTATAAATCTCCATCGGGCGAAGGCGGGTATCTCTTTTCCATGAAAGACCTCCTCACCCTTTCCAAGATAGACGATTTAATGGCGGCAGGTGTCCATTCATTTAAGGTCGAAGGACGGATGAAGTCGCCTGAATACGTGGCGGTAGTGACAAATACGTATCGCCAGGCAATTGATGGCAAGCTGCAAGATAGAGACGAGGCCATCTGCTGGATAAAGACCGTATTTAGCCGGGAAACAACGCATGCGTACTTATTCCAGGAAGGTTGTCCGCAAACGAAAAGAGGTACAAATAATAGTTCTGCCCAATATCAAGCGGAAAACAACTTTTTATCACCTCCTTGTGAAGGAGGAGATAGTGGGGAAGTTATAAACTCCCTAAAAATTCCGTTCGATATTGAGCAATTGCCAAATCATAATCAGATCAAGCCTGCAGACATGATCAATCCATCTTATCCTGCAAACATGGGTTCTTATGCCGGAGAGGTAATAAGGTCAGAGAAGGGATACGTTGTTATCAGGGCAGATGCTGATATTGGTGTAAGAGATTTATTACAGGTATTTGAAAATATTCGGACAAAACCCGCCTTGTTGCATGTTAAGACCGTTAGGGTAAATGGGAAAAGGGTATTTGATATAAAGGCGGGCGATATTGCTGCTATCGATTCTGAACAGAAATTTAAGCCAGGTGCAAAGCTGTATATAGTTTCTTCCCAGAAGGTCAATGAAGCGTTTGCCTTAAAAATCCCTAAAAAACTTCTACCCTGTAAGGTACCGGTGGATTTAGAAGTCAAAGTAAGCGCCGATGGGGTAACTATAAGAGGAACGGTAAAGCAGATTTCGTTTACCAAAGATTATCCTGTGAAACTTCAGAAGGGAATTAACCGGGTAATTGAAGAAGTACAGATAAGGGATGTCTTTTCTCGCCTGGGTGAGACGCCATTTGAGTTGTCGAGTATTCATGCGGATATTTCTGAAAAATTATTTGTCCCATTACGTGTATTAAACGATATCCGGAGAGATTATTTCCAAAACCTGTTGGACGTATGGCAAAAGGAGAGTGAACGAAGGTCTCAAAAGATAAGGCAATGGACAAAGAAAAGATGTATTGATAATACAATAGATGGGAATGTGGGGTTTCTGAACGATATTTTTCATGATAGAATTCGGCTGTCTTTAAAGATTGATAAACTGAGTTATTTGAACAATATTCCCTTAGAAAAGATTTATAAAATCTATATTGTACTATCAAACGAAATCCTTACGGTTCTTGGGTCAACAAAAAAAACTGAAACGACTACCCTTCTCTCTCCCCCTTACGAAGTGGGAGACAAAGAGGGGGTGAAAAATCTATTTTCAGGAAAAACCGCTACCCACTTAATGAGAGAAAATGATGCGATGAATGCCCTGTCAAAGGTAAAAGATAAAATTGTTTTCTCATTGCCGGCTATTATGCGGGAGAGGGGAAATGTTTTTGGGACTTATGAGTATTTTAAAAAGGCCGTGCAGGCATTGATAGCCCAAAATTTCCAAAAATTTCAGATTTCCAATCTGGGTGCCATGGGTTTATTTGAGGGAGAGAACGTGCAATTGCATGCTGATTATCCCTTCTATTGTCTGAATCCACTTTCTGCAATAAAATTGAGAGAATTGGGATTCACCAGATACACCCTATCCCCTGAGGATGACGAAAAAAATTTGCAGACGCTGTTTTCTGCCGATGCCGATGTGATCATTTATCAGGATACGCCGCTCTTTACGTCAGAAACCTGTATATGGGCTAATATGAAAAGAACATGCCTGGGAATGAACCGTTGCGATTTCAAACAGATGACCGTAGAAAATGAATTCAATGACCGGTTTCTGGCCATGAACGAGAGATGCAAGACGGTGGTTATTGGTGAAAGACCTTTCTCAATTGTTCATCTTATCCCAAAGCTCCTTGATGCTGGACAGAGGGATTTCAGGATTGATCTGTGTTACCGGGATTATACGCCTGAAATGATAGAGGACATATTCCTGAGTTTTCAAAATAAAAGCAAGATTAAAAATTCAATGATAGGGAATTTTGAAAGGGGCTTGTTATAGCATACATTGACGAAATAACCATTGGCATTTCATTACCAAACTCATTTTGCAAATTCTTCTTTTCTTATTGACATTGTTTTATCAGTTACTTAAATATATCGGTAAATAATGTACAAAAACAATTACAAAGGAGACAAAATGTGAGTGTAAGGGATATTCCTGAAATCAAAAAATTAAGCACGGCTGAAAAAATTCTGCTGGTTGAGTATCTGTGGGATAGTATTGCTTCAGATGAATCCGTCGTACCTGTTCCGCAAAGCCACAGGGAAGAGTTGGAAAGAAGGCTTAAAAACTATGAATCTGCTCCGGGAAATCTATTATTTCTAACTGCAAACTAAGAAAAGAAACAAATATTTAAGTCGACTCGCAAAATTCAGTACACGGATCAACTCGATCAATCCTTTTGATATGGACTGGCTTTACTTAGAGGAAAAAGATACGTGAAATGACATAACAAGCGCTTCGATTCGAAATCGTTGCGTCGGCGCTTCGCGTCACTTTCGCTTGCCGCTCAAGCGCGACGTTACATCCGAAGCTAACTCTTTGAAAAATCAGTGCAAATCTGCGTGAATCAGCGTCCAAACACATTTTTTAGTTTGCTTATGATTTTTCTTCCCGTTGCTCCTCATCTCTTAAGTATTTTCCCGGATCATTTTTAAATCCATCTGCATAATCCTTGCAGCAGAAGGAAACGGTTTTCTTTGCTGGTTCAATCGTCCCCGATTGAGCCGAAACATTTGGGAGAATTCCGTTCCACAGCACGAGTTTAAGCTTTAAAACACCGTTCAAAATAGCCCCCCCTGAATCCCCTTCCGGAAGGGGATTCAGGGGGGGCGCTCCGGCCTTTGAAACTCAGGACATGCTTAACCCACCCCAAATCCGGCTAAAAAACAACCACCTCACCCCCTTTATTAAGCTTATCATGTTCCACATTTTTTACTGAACACGAAGGAAGTGATATGGAACTTACCCACATGAGGATATGCGGGAAAGAGATAACGGATGAAGATATAAGTCGGATACGGGATATAATAGCAGAAAACTGGCAAAAATCCAGAACACAGTTATCCCGTCAGATATGCGAAGCCCTGGAGTGGCGCGGTCCGAATGGGAGGCTGAAAGATGCGAGTTGCCGAGTAGTTTTATTGAGATTGCATCGTAGAGGGATAATCCAATTGCCATGTCTGTCCTTGCCCCTCACTTGTTTCATCCACCCCCTGTAGTCAGTAATAAATGTGGGTAAAGATGAGCTTTATTAAGGGGGATTTCGTGAAAGTCCCCTTAATAAAGGGGGATTCAGGGGATTGTAAATTGCAAATAAACGAAGATTTTTCAAAGCAGTATGATATCGCTGCACCTCTTATTGCCCTTTTATTTACCTTTTTGTTGTTTACTCTATTGGCTTCAGTTTTTTCGAAAGGTTCAAAAACTGAAATATAGCATCAAATTTAATACAAAGATTATGGCTTCCATGCTATAATATTTGTATCATTAATTATCTATTTTTGACATAAGGAGGGAGTTGCCAAATGCGTACAACGATTGATATAGAGGCGTAAGAAACGTTTTGCTGTTGAAACAACACAGAATAGAACATGGTTTTTGATAATCTCTTCCGACTTGTTCGGGTTAGTCATCATGTTGCTTCAGCAACACCCAGAAACGATGAAAATTGAACTTTTTGCTGTATCATGATGTTGTACCGATAGTTACGCCATTTTTGATGGCCTTATTTTCGAACCAGGAATTTCAAAGTTCGTAATATAGCAGTCAGACAACCCCCTGTATCCCCCTTTATTAAGGGGACATGAAGCAATCTCCCTTTTCGTTCGACTGAGCGTTCGTCTGAGTTCACGCCGAAGACTCACGACGAAGTCTAAGGGTTGCCTGAAGAATTCCACCTTAATAAAGGGGGTTGTTTATAAAATAAACCTTCACTTAATGACAGATGCAGTTTGAACCATATAATCGTGCTGTGAGACGGAATTATACCAAATGTTTCGGTTAAATCGAAGACGGTGAACCAGTGAAAGGTGGCTTTGTTGCAACAAAAAGAGCAGTAGACAGTAAGCAGTTGTCAGTAAGCATTAAAAAGCAGACATTGGGACTTTAGCACCACCTGCATACTGCCAACTGCTCACTGCTTTCTGTGTGCTACGCAATTAGCCCGAAACCCGCAACTCTCAATACGTAAAATTCTAAAACATCTTACAGAAAAACATTTAACATCAATTACATTATGGAACTACCGGTAATCTCATTAAAGGCCAGGAGGAACTCACTCCATCCATGGATTTTCAACAGGATGATCCGTCATCCCAAAAAAAGCTTACCGCCGGGTACTCTCGTAGAGGTAATTTCTAGGGAAGGAGCCTTTATTGGCAGGGGTATCTACAATTACAAGAGCAATATTGGTATTCGTCTGTTAACCGAGAATATATCAGAACTGTTAGACCATGGTTTCTTTTTCAAAAAACTGGAACAGGCAAAGACACTTCGTGAGGAAATTCTGGAAATCCATAAAACTTCCAACTGCTACCGGTTAGTCCATGGGGAAGCCGACGGCCTATCAGGACTGATTATTGACAAGTTTGCCGACGTCTTTGTCGTGGAGCCATATTCTGCCGGATACCTTGGAATAATGGAATGGATCGTGTCGTCTTTGCAGTCCCTTTATCCAGGCTGCCGGGTTGCTGTACGCCCGGATGAACGAAACGCGATTAAGGAAGGTGCAGATTTTTCTAAGGTAACTCAAAAATATCCAGGCCCCGATTTCGTAGAAATTAGACAAAATCAACTGAGGATGAAGGTAAATCTCAAAACAGGCCACAAGACCGGTTTCTTTCTTGATCAGCGTGAGAACCGCCTGACACTGTCACAGTATTGCCGAGATAAAGAAGTCCTTGATTGTTTTTGTTATACAGGGGGATTTGCTATTGCTGCAATGCTGGCAGGTGCAAGATCGGCAACGGGAATTGACCTTGATGAGGATGCACTGGAGACGGCGCAAGAGAATGCACGACTGAACTCTGTAAAAGTGACGTTTCACCACATCAATGTGTTTGACCATCTGCGAACGATGATCAGTAAGGGTATGCAGGCCGATGTTGTGATCCTTGATCCGGCAAAACTTGCCGGCTGTAAGGAAGAGATAAAACGGGCACATCGTACTTATGGGGACATCAACAGACTTGGAATGCAGGTCACAAGACCCGGTGGCATTCTGCTGACCTGTTCCTGCTCCGGCTTCGTATCAGAGCGAGACTTTCTTTCTATCCTGACCCGTTCCGCCGCAGAGGCTGGGGTTGTGTTGCAATTCTTTAAGATCGCCGGTGCATCATCTGACCACCCCTTTTCCAGTATCTTTCCCGAGGGGCGATACCTCAAGGCTGTCTTTGCAAGGGTGTTCCCTCATACAAAAAACAAATAGCCGGTAGGGACACGGTGCACCGTGTTTCTGCGAGTCGATATATTTTCGGTAAAAAGTTGACGTAAGGCATAATTTAATGATAAGGGAAGTTAAAGTTGCGGTTGTAGAGCGACGAGCCTCGTCGCTCTATATTAAAAAAGCCGCTGAAGGCCTAATTATACAAGGAATTTCAAAGTTTTTGGTAGGATACAACTCCCGCTGGCGACCAGGCACATGTACGCCGTTGTGCATTGCCAATCGCCGTCGGGAGACGGCTCCTACCTTAGTATTACGGAAAAGTTGCCGAAGGCATAATTTAAAGTCTCAACTTTAAACACGAAAGGGTGTAAATTTATGACCTATTTAGATGCATTGATTCTTGCCATTATTGAAGGCATCACCGAGTTTCTACCGATTTCGTCTACCGGCCATATGGTGATCGCTTCGACGTTTATGGGCATCAGTGATAATGTGCTTACAAAGAATTTTGAGATCGTCATCCAGCTTGGGGCTATTTTATCGGTGGTGGTACTTTACTGGCGTAAGTTTCTCACCTCTTTCCGTTTTTATTTGAAACTGGCCTTTGCATTCCTGCCAGCTGCTGTTGCAGGTTTTTTTCTGGAAGATTATATCGACCGTTTACTGGCAAACGTATGGATAGTGATTGCCTCACTTTTTCTTGGTGGAATTGTCCTGATCTTTGTAGACCGATGGTTTAAACACGCCGAAGGAATGGAAGAACAGGAAATATCCTGGTTCCGGGCTTTTAAAATCGGTTGTTTTCAATGTATTGCAATGATCCCGGGAGTATCACGGTCAGCAGCCACTATCATCGGAGGAATGGTGGTGGGACTTAACCGGAGAACGGCCGCTGAATTCTCATTTTTTCTTGCTGTTCCAACCATGCTGGGCGCCAGCGCAAAGAAAATGATGGATTCTTACAGAACAATACAAAACCATGATATAGCTATCCTGCTTTTGGGGAGTTCCGTGGCATTTGTCGTAGCTATGTTTGCCATCAAGGCTTTTATTGGCTTTCTGAAGCAACATGGTTTTAAATGGTTCGGGTATTATCGTATAGTCTTTGGAGTGGCATTGGCAATTATAGCGTTCATCATGAAGATCAACATGTAAAAACTTTACGAAAACGTATTCGTTTCTTTCTCAAAATGAATATTTGACTCATGGTCTAAAACATAGTATGTTAGTTTCTGATCGAATTGTTTATTCTGTTATCAAACCATAATTTGTAGTACCATTGGGATTATGAAGATACTCAAACATTTTTGGTTAAAAAGCCTTAGTTCGCTTATCGCCTTTCTCCTTACATTTCACTTTATCTTGCCAATGAGCGCCTTTTCAGATGCGGACAGATCGAAAAATTTCCCTGCACAGGTTGAGATTGGCGATATCATCCATGTCCCGACAGGCCAGAAGATACCGTTCCCTGCCCTTTCCGGTTTCTTTGATTGTGCCAGCGTCCTTTATGTAGGCGAAACCCACGCCAACAAGGCATCCCACGAAGTACAGTTAAAAATTTTAAAGGCTCATTATGAAAGATTCGGAAATAGGTTAGCTATTGGTATGGAGATGTTTACCAGACCCTATCAACCTTTTTTAGACCAGTGGATCGCAGGTGAGATTGATGAGGAAAAGCTTTTAGAGGATACACGATGGTACGGGGAGTGGGGGTTTGACTATGCCTTGTATAAAGAGATCCTGGACTTTGCAAGGGAAAAGAAAATCCCCGTGATTGCCTTAAATGCACCAAAGGAAGTAGTAACCATGGTGAGGACAAAGGGATTAACAGATTTAAGCGAGGAGGAGAAAAAACTCTTGCCGGAGATCGATACCTCTGATTTCTTCCACAGATTCTATCTGGAAAAAGTCTTGCCGTCGCATGTGAAACAAAAGGCTAATATTGAGAGATTCGATAACGTACAATGTTTATGGGAAGAATACATGGCACAAACCATTGCAGACTATCTATCCTCTTGGGAGGGAAAAGACAGAAAGTTTCTTGCCTTCGTCGGAAATGGTCATATTATTTATGATTTTGGTATCCCCAAAAGGGTATTTCGACGCACCTTCTTGCCATACTACACCATTTATAATACGGAATTTAAAGATGGCAAGCCGATAGCCCAACACCTGTTTATGCCGGAAATACCATTAGAACCCGCCGATTTCGTCTGGGCTATTGCCCCCCTTGCACCTGAGAAAAAACGGATTTATCTGGGAGTTCAGTTTCAAAAGAGAGACGACAATAAACTAGTCATAGAAAAAATAACACCGAAAAGCCCGGCTGAAAAGACAGGATTCATGGAAGGCGATGTCATTTTGTCAATTGATTACAAAGCACTAAAAAATGTCATAGAACTTGTTCATCACCTTCAAACAAAACAGTTTGGGGATACCTGCACTGTTGAGATTGATCGTGATGGGACAAAGATTACTTACGCAGTTACCCTTTTTGAATTTGAACGGGAAGAGAAGTAGAATTTTCATGAGATTGTTTTCCATCCCTGCAATAATACCAACCTAGGCACTATTGCATTATTCTTGAAGTTCGTTAATTATCCAAGTCATCTTCCTCTTATTTTATTATCGTACCCTATTCCTTGCTTTCACTCATCTAAGGTAAACGGGTCATCGATCATCGTGCCATGAAACTTTTCTGCATGGGCAAGGGCATCCTGCCGCTGCTGAAAGACATGGATGCGGCTGTCGTTGCTCTTGTTTGTAATGAGCTCACTTTCAACAAAATAGGCCATGTATGAATCGATCTTATTACCCCTGATTTCATCGGTAACGATAACGTGATCTACCCATTGAGCATTTTTTTTGAACCACTGTACTGCGCAATAGATAGAGCAAAATTTCCTTGTTGAGTGGTCTTTAAGGACAATATCCACCTCGTAGATACGCGGAACCACAGATCCATCATAGGCACAACGCGGGCCTTTCAAGAATTTTTGATAAGATACCCCTGCAAGCGCAACGATCAAAATAATAATGAGTCCTATCCAGAATTTTTTTGTCATACTTTCTAGATCAAAATTAAATGTATCGTTACCATGATAATAGATCCTGACAGGCAAAAGGCAGATAAGCTATTTACCTTCACCAAAAGCCTCTCTGTTATAATCCGCGTTTCTGTAGTCATGCAAAAAAGACGCAGGATACCCATCCAGCCAATCGCAAAGGTACCAATAACAAATAATCCGAGCATAACAGGTGCATCAAGCACCATGCCATTCCCCATAAAACAGTAAATACAATGATGATAGGGCAGTTGCATAAGCCTGGGGACGATGTTTTCGATAAACGCATAGATCACGACGGGGATATTGATAGTCCCAATCACGGCCTGACCGTAGAGGATAATTTTCCTGGATAATGGTGACAATGAAAGCCATTTTTTTGAAAGAGGTATAAATAATAAAGCGATAAGAATTATATTTGTCAGATAATACATGATAAATAAAATCTTTTGAAAGTGCCTTCCAAAGATGGCCTGGGGGATCATGGCTGAAGGTCTTAAAGGCGCATCAAAGAAGGTGGCGCAACAGGAGACGGACATCAATGGCTTCATACGGAGCACATAATAGATATCCGCAATACTATCGGCCAGGAGTACGCCACAGACGACGAGAAGAAAGAGGAGATTCCGCCTCGCAAGAGGTGTTGTGGGTATCGATTTATCTACGTAATAACACAATAGCCATCCGCCCATGATAAAGAAGGAGACGGGCTTTATAATTTGTAAAAAGGTGACCGTTGATGGTAAAATCTGTGTAACGCCGAACATGCACATTGCACCCGGCACCTCAGACACAAAGCTCTGAAGCATGAAGTAAAACCACGGCCAGGCAAGCATCCTTACGGATAGCACCACACACGCCAGGAGAAATATCAGATAACCCTTCTGTTCAAATTTACTTTTTGTCTCTACAGGTACAATTGTTTCGAAACGACTCAAAACCCGTACTGTTGCATAGAATAGAAATCCACCCAGGGAAAGAGACAGGAGGCCAACAAACAACATGATAATGGTATAGACATTTATAATCATAGAGAGGGGGGTCACATCTTAAATATTAAGTATTGACATTTCCCACGACATTATTATAATAATTTTAAGATTTTCTTTCACTCTAAAATTTAAACAAGAGAAAGGCTCATGGCAAGACCCTTACGTGTGGAGTACCCTGGGGCGTATTACCATGTTATTAATCGTGGGAATGCCGGTGGAAATATATTTATAGATGAAAGGGACAGAGAAAAATTTCTGGAATATCTTGCAAAATGTATAGAACGATTTATAACAAAAATCCATGCCTATTGCCTCATGTCCAATCATTATCATTTGTTAATCGAAACACCTCAAGCCAATTTGAGCGTAGCAATTCAATGGCTTAATGTCAGCTATTCAGTTTATTTCAACAAAAGACATCGAAGAAGAGGTCATCTCTTTCAGGGGAGGTTCAAGGCTATCCTGTTAGATGCAAATGAATATCTTATCCTGCTTTCTCGTTATATTCATCTTAACCCTGTTCGTGCAAAACTGGTGACACATCCATTGGAGTATTCATGGAGTAGCTATCCTGTGTTTGTAGGAAAAAGGCAAAAACCTGATTGGCTTACTACGCAAACTGTATTGTCATATTTTGGGGAAGATAAAAAGGAAGCTGCCAGAAACTATAAAAGCTACGTAGAGAAAGTGGATGTGGAAACCCTAGAAAAGCTAGATAAAAACATATCTGGAGGATTTATTCTGGGAGGAACCAGCTTTGTAAACTGGGTGAAAGATAAATTTCTTTCCACAAAGGATGACGACAAAGAAATTCCTCAACTCAAGAAATTAAAACCAAAGGTAACCCTTAAAACAATTATTCAGTCTGTATGTGATGAATTTGGGTGTAGAGAAGAAGAGGTAAAAATGAGGGGACGCAAGAATAACAAAGTACGAGCAATTGCGATGTATCTTGCCCGAGACCTGAGCGGGGTATCAGGTAAAGATCTTGGTGCGTTTTTCGATGGTATATCAGGTGCGGCAATTACCATGAACTATAACCAAATGAATGCTGAGCTACTGCGAAACAAAAAACTGAGTGATCAGATAACAAATTTGAAGAGACAATTACTTAATATTTAAGATGTGACCCCCATGCTCATTTTAACCGTACGCATAACTCGTTCTACTTTACTTGTCGTCTTGCCATTGAGCCTCTTTTCTATCGCCGTAAACATGTC
>JBKBTA010000054.1:0-15620 GCA_046291035.1 Candidatus Brocadia sp. | reverse complement strand
GTTAAAAATAAAAGTAAAAGCCCGGATCTGGAAGAGTGTTCCCAGAAGAAGGGTGTTTGTCTTCAAGTTATGACCAGAACACCCAAAAAACCTAATTCTGCATTAAGAAAAGTAGCAAGAGTAAGGTTATCTAATGGAAGGGAAATAACTGCCTATATTCCAGGTGAAGGACATAATTTGCAAGAACACTCTATCGTCTTAGTTAGAGGGGGTCGTGTAAGAGACCTTCCTGGTATTAAATATCATATCATTCGTGGAACGTTGGATTGCGCTGGTGTTGATGGCAGAAGGCGTTCGCGCTCTAAATATGGGACAAAAACACCTAAATAGGTTTTCATGAAGGAGAATGTAGTTTATGGCGCTTGCATATAGGAGCACAGAGGTATATTTGCAGCCGGATATAAAATACAAGAGTAAACTGGTATCCAAGTTTATTAATTGTCTTATGCGAAAGGGTAAAAAAAGCGTTGCTGAGAAAATATTTTACGATGCGATGGGAATTGTAGAAAAAAAGATAACGGATGTTGAACCTTTGGAAATATTTGAAACCGCTGTAAATAATGTAAAACCATTAGTGGAGGTGCGGTCGAAGCGCGTAGGAGGAGCAACGTATCAGGTGCCTGTGGAGGTTCCAAAACAAAGGCAAACGTCATTGGCAATTCGATGGATAATTGACGCAGCGAAAGGGAAAAAGGGGCGTCCTATGTTCCAGCGATTGGCCGATGAATTGGTGGATGCGTATAAAAAGCAGGGAGTAGCCATAACTCAACGGGAAAATACACACAAGATGGCTGAGGCCAATAAGGCATTTGCACATTTTGCATGGTCAAAATTTTAGTACAGGAAGTTTAATAAATATGAATATTGAAAAAATGAGAAATTTTGGTATCGCAGCGCACATCGATGCCGGTAAGACAACTACTTCGGAGCGCATTCTTTACTACACGGGAAAATCATATAAGATGGGTGAAGTCCACGATGGAACTGCGGTAATGGACTGGATGGAAGAGGAACAAAAGCGTGGGATTACAATAACGGCTGCAGCGACGACATGTAACTGGAATGACTACCAACTTAATTTAATCGATACGCCAGGCCATGTGGATTTTACCGTAGAGGTAGAGCGGTCGCTCCGCGTGCTCGATGGGGCCGTTTGCGTATTTTGCGGCGTGGGCGGTGTCGAGGCACAGTCTGAGACGGTTTGGCGTCAGGCTGACAGATATCATGTACCTAGAATATGCTTCGTAAATAAGATGGACCGTATAGGTGCGGATTTCATGAAAGTGGTTAATGAAATTAATGAGCGGTTGGGGATGAAGGCGATCCCTATTCAGTTGCCACTGGGTAAAGAACAGGGATTTAAAGGCGTTATTGACCTTGTTACTATGAAGGCTATAGTCTATTCAGATGATGTTGATAAATTGGGCGTCAATTTTTCCGTAGAAGAGATACCGGCGGAATATAAAAAAGACGCCGAAATTCAGCGGGAAAAGATGATTGAGGGACTGGCTGAGCAGGTTGATTGGCTAACGGAAAAATTTTTAAGTGGTGAAACTATAACAAACGACGAAATAAAAAAGGCCATCAGGGAAGGGACGATTAGTTTAAAACTCGCACCTGTGTTGTGCGGTTCTGCATTTAAGAAAAAAGGGGTACAACCGCTCCTTGATGCAGTATGCGATTATCTGCCTTCACCAATCGACAGAAAATCAATTACCGGTATAAATCCTTATACCGATGAAGAAATATCAAGAAAACCGCTCCCAACGGAACCTTTTAGTGCCCTGGCTTTTAAAATTGCGTCTGATAAACATGGGGATCTGACATTTATAAGGGTTTATTCCGGGAAAATAACTTCAGGCACCAGGGTAATAAACTCCGGGAAAGACAAAAAAGAGTTAATCAGTCGTATTTATAAAATGCACGCTAATATGAGGGAACAAGTAGAAGAACTTTCTGCTGGCGATATTGGCGCGGTAATTGGTTTGAAGTATACGGTTACAGGGGACACCCTGTGTGATCCGGATAACCCCATAGTTCTTGAGAAGATGGAATTCCCCGATACCGTGATATCGATGGCGATAGAGCCCAAGACCGACGCAGAAAAAGAGAAACTGGGTGTGGCATTGTCGAAGCTGGCAAAAGAAGACCCAACGTTTAAGGTTCGCATGGACCAGGAGACCGGGCAAATGATTATCTCGGGTATGGGTGAGTTGCATCTGGAAGTGATTAAAAATAGAATGCTGAGCGAATATAAAGTAGATGCCAATGTAGGGGCGCCAAAGGTGTCTTACAGAGAAACTATAGGGAAAAAGGTTGAGGTTGAAGGTAAATTCATTCAGCAGACAGGTGGTCATGGTCAATATGGACACGTGTGGATTATATTAGAACCATTTAAAGGTGAGGAACCGGTGACTTTTGTTGATGCAATTGTCGGCGGAAAGATTCCTAAACAATACATAAAATCAGTAGAAAAAGGAATTAGGGAAACAGCCGCGACTGGTGTTTCAGGCGGATACCCGCTCATTGATATAAAAGTTACACTAATCGATGGTTCAACGCATCCTGTGGATTCATCTGATCTGGCATTTTATACCGCTGCGAGCATTGCGCTGAGAAAAGGTGTGGAAATGGCAAAGTCGATATTACTGGAACCCATAATGTCCTTGGAAATTGTGGTTCCTGAGCAGTATATGGGAGATGTAATCAGTGAAATTCATAGTCGCAGGGCAAATATCCTTGAAATGGGTACAAGGGGAGGTCTCAGGATTATTAAAGGTGACGTGCCTCTTGCGGAGATGTTTGGGTACTCAACGGTACTACGGTCAATTACGCAAGGCAGAGGTACATTTACCATGGAACCGTTAGAATACAGACCTGCACCCGCAAAGGCGTTCAGTAGTGTTGCATAATGTAACTTCAAAACAATCGGAGGTTTGAACGATGGGTAAAGAGGTATTTAAGCGGACGAAGCCGCATGTGAATGTGGGGACGATAGGGCATGTGGATCATGGGAAGACGACGTTGACGTCGGTGATCACGCATGTGTTGGCGAAGCAGGGGTTGGCCAAGGAGAGGCCGTATGATACGATAGACAAGGCGCCGGAAGAGAGGGAGAGGGGAATAACGATAGCGATATCACATGTGGAGTACGAGACGCAGAAGAGGCATTATGCGCATGTGGATTGTCCTGGACATGCTGATTACGTGAAGAACATGATAACTGGGGCGGCGCAGATGGATGGTGCGATACTGGTGGTGAGTGCGCCGGATGGGCCGATGCCGCAGACGCGGGAGCATATTTTGCTGGCGAGGCAGGTTGGGGTGCCGAGGATAGTGGTGTTTATGAACAAGGTGGATATGCTCGAGGACAAGGAGTTGCTGGATTTGGTGGAGATGGAGGTGCGTGAGTTATTGAGCAAGTACAATTTTCCTGGGGATGAGATACCGGTGATCAGGGGGTCGGCGCTCAAGGCGAATGAGTGTGGATGCGGGGCTGCGTCGTGCGCGAATTGCGGACCGATATTGAAGTTGATGGAGGCGGTGGATACGTACATTCCTGACCCTGTACGGGAGATAGATAAGCCGTTTTTGATGTCCGTGGAAGATGTGTTTAGCATCAAGGGAAGGGGTACGGTGGGAACAGGCAGGGTGGAAAGAGGCAGGGTGAAGGTTGGGGATGAGGTGGAGATAGTAGGGATAAAGCCAGAGATCAAGAAGTCGGTGGTGACCGGGGTGGAGATGTTTAATAAGACGCTGGAAGAGGGTCAGGCGGGAGATAACCTTGGGGTACTGCTGAGGGGCATAGAGAAGGAAGATCTGGAGAGGGGTCAGGTACTGGCAAAGCCAGGGAGTATAACGCCGCATAAGAAGTATGAGGCGGAGGTATATATATTGACGAAGGAGGAGGGTGGCAGACACACGCCGTTTTTTAATGGGTATAGGCCTCAGTTTTATTTCAGGACAACTGATGTGACGGGGGTGGTGAGTTTGACGGGTGGAGCGGAGATGGTGATGCCTGGTGACAACGTGAAGATCAATGTGGAATTGCTGGCACCGATAGCCATGGAAGAGGGGTTAAGGTTTGCCATCCGGGAAGGCGGAAAGACTGTCGGTGCCGGTGTCGTTACAAAAATTATTGAATAAAAACTCGGGAATGTGCGATGCGTGAATATGTGACTATGGTGTGTAAGGAGTGTTCTAATAGGAATTATAGGACACCCAAAAAGACACAACAAACGGAAAAGTTGGAACTGAAGAAGTTTTGCAGGTATTGCAGGAAACACACGGATCACAAAGAGTACAAGAAGTAGATTTTGGCGTTAGGTTGATAGGGTAATTTGGGTGAAAATAAAGGTCTGTAGCTCTAATTGGTAGAGCACCGGACTCCAAATCCGGCCGTTGGGGGTTCGAGTCCCTCCAGACCTGCCATATTTATAAAGAGATTTTAGGATGTCATTTTTTGGGGTTTATAGAAAAGGGTTAGGGGTATATAGCAGAATTACTGTAGGGATTGCGTTAGGCATTCTTGCGCTGTTTGCTTCTGTTTCGCTTTACAATGTTTTGATAGACTTGCCAAATGTTGCCGGGAGTGCCAGGGTTCCACTAATTGACGTTAGTTTGTCGTGGGGATTGGTGTGTGCTTTTTTACTTTTTGTTTTTTTGGGTTTTTTGATTGGTGTTTTTGTCGCAGGTTTTGAAACGGGAATTAAGCCATTAGACAATAGTAGTAAAAAGACAGTTGAATTTCTGATTGATACCCAGGGTGAACTTCAGAAAGTTTCGTGGCCGACGAAGTATGAATTGGTTGGTTCGACGGCGGTGGTGATTGTGTCGGTTATTGTAATAGGGATATTTATTTTGGGTGTTGATTGGTTTGTATCCGTGATTATGGAGTACATAGGAGTGCTGTAAGGTTTGTTGGTGGCTTGGGTGAAAGGACGGGTATTGCGCCCTATTGCGACATTAATATTTAGTTAAAGGGTCCCCTCAGAACTGGCAACTCTTTTAATTCCTTCCTCGTGATTGAATAAAGTTTAATAGTTTTTTGTTTTGCTGCGGTTACAGGGTGTTTTTGGAAGGTTTTTTTGTATAGGTTTAAACTTTAAAATGCCTAAGCAATGGTTTGTTTTGCGTGTTCAGAGCAATAAAGAGGATAAGGTTAAGGATAGTTTGGTAGAACTCATTAAGGCGCGTGGCTTAGAGAAGTTGGTTACGAATGTTCTGGTTCCCAGTGAAAAAGTTTCAGAAATTAAGGGTGGGAAGAAGAAGATAACAGAAAGAAAAATCTATCCAGGTTATATAATGGCGGAGGTTGAAGTCGATGAACACGGACAGATACCGAAGGAAGTTTGGTTTTTGATTCGTGAAACACCCGGTGCCGGCGATTTTATTGGTGGACAAAACAAGCCGGTGCCTATGGCGAGCTATGAAGTTGAAAAACTGTTATCTGAAGTAGAGCACAAGGAAATAAAACACCGTGCAAAGATTGAGTTTCGTGAGGGTGAGAAGGTGAGGGTGAAGGAAGGCCCGTTTGAAAATTACGACGGGATTGTCGAGGAAGTATTACCTGCCAGCGGTCGTGTGAAAGTAATGCTTACGGTGTTTGGCAGGGCAACCCCTGTTGAGTTGGAATATTGGCAGGTTGAGGCAATTTGATAGTAGGAGTATACGATGGCAAAAGAGATATTGACAAAGATTAAATTACAGTGTCCGGGCGGACAAGCGACACCGGCGCCACCAGTAGGACCAGCTCTGGGTAAGCATGGAGTAAATATCGGTCAATTTGTGAAACAATTTAATGATAAAACAAAAGAGTTGCAGGGTATTTTGACACCGGTAGAAATTACCGTTTATAAAGATAAAACGTTTACTTTTATTTTAAAATCTCCTCCCGCCTCAGTGTTATTAAAGCAACTGGCCGGAGTTGCAAAAGGTTCTTCTGAGCCGAATAGGCAAAAGGTGGGGCAGGTAACTAAGCAACAGTTAAGGGAAATTGCAAGTAAAAAACTGGCGGATTTGAACGCTGGTAATTTGGATGCCGCGATAAAAGTAGTAGAGGGAACTGCCCGCAATATGGGGATTAAGGTAGTAGACTAACTTCCATAACAGTGTGTGTTCCTGTTGTTTGAAAGGAAAGTATTCAGATGGCAAAAAGAAGCAAGAGATATTTAGAGTCCAGGAAAGTTGTTGATTTTGGAAAAAAGTACGAATTAAAAGAGGCTATTAGGTTGCTTAAGTCTTTTAGACCAGCAAAATTTGATGAAAGTGTTGAAGTTGCAATGAAGCTTGGTATCGACCCAAAGCAATCGGATCAACTCGTCAGAGGCTCAGTTTCGTTACCTAAGGGTATAGGTAAAAGTCTTAAAGTGATTGTTTTTGCTGCCGGTGAAAAGGCGGCAATAGCAAAAAAAGCCGGGGCGGATGAGGTTGGTGCTGAAGAATTAGTAAAAAAGGTTGAGGGTGGATGGACTGATTTTGATGTAGCAATTGCAACGCCCGATATGATGAAGTTAGTTGGAAAATTGGGCAGGGTTCTTGGGCCGCAGGGTAAGATGCCTTCGCCTAAATCAGGGACGGTGACGGATGACATTGAAACGGCGGTAAAGGAGTTTAAGGCAGGTAAGATTGAGTATAGAACCGATGCGGGAGGAAACGTACATACTATTGTTGGGAAGGTTTCGTTTTCAGAAAAAGATTTAGAGGATAATATAAATACGTTTGTTAAGCATATTGTTAACTCACGTCCAGCCTCTGCAAAAGGAGTATTTATAGAAAAGGTTTCGGTATCTTCAACGATGAGTCCTGGAATAATGGTGCAGATTTAGGTTTAGAAATCACTGCGAAGGGAATGAAATAAAGCAATGGCAAATGAATTGAAAGAGCTTATTGTAAAAGAGATGGTTTCCAACTACCGCAATACAAACAATTTTTTGGTGGTTGGCTATCAGGGAATAAAGGCATTGGAATTGGACCAGCTGCGAAAAGATTTACGTAAAAAGAAAATTTGCATGGAAATAGTTAAAAATTCACTTGCGGCAATTGCCTTTAGAGAACTTGGAGTGGCAGGGATTGCGGGCCTTCTCACTGGTCCTTCTGCCATAATAACCGGAGGGGATGATCCGGTCGTTATGGCAAAAGAAACCCTTGAATGGTCGAAAAAAATACCTTTCTTAAGTTTGCGCGGTGGATTTGTTGATGGAGCGATGATTTCCGTTGCTGATATAAATAACTTAGCAAAGCTTCCGTCTATGCCGGTGCTCCGCACACAAATTATAACTGGTATTAATGCGCCCATCGTGGGGGTTGCAAGTGTTTTTAATGCTATTTTACGTAGCTTGGTAACGGTATTCCAGGCGGTTAAAGATAAGAAAGAAAAAAGTGGTGAATAGTTTTTATTACAGGATTCCTGAAAGGTAGGAGGATAAAAATGACTCAGGTTAGTGAAGAAAAGACAGTGGAACCTTCTGGTAAAATCGCGCAAGTGCTGGATCTGGTTGCGGGGATGACGTTGCTGGAAGCCTCACAGCTCGTTAAGGCATTTGAACAAAAATTTGGTGTTTCTGCAGCAGCAGTTCCAGCCATGCCGGTTGGTGGCGCAGCCGTGGCAGTTGAAGGCAAGGCAGCTGCAGCGGAAGAAAAGACCGTCTTTGATGTGATTCTGAAGGATGGGGGAGCAAATAAAATCCAGGTGATTAAGGCTGTTCGTGCTGAAACAAATTTGGGTTTGAAAGAAGCGAAAGACCTTGTTGAGGGTGCCCCCAAAGCAGTTAAAGAGGGGGTTTCAAAAGAGGAAGCAGAAAAGATTAAGAAGTCGCTTGAGGCTGCTGGTGCAAAGGTAGAAATTAAGTAGTGAGTTTGTTTTCTTTAACGTAGAACACGGGGATATTATGGAAATCCGTAATTATGGCAAGATAGAGGATGTTATAGAAGTCCAGAATCTTGTACAGATTCAGACAAGGGCATATCGAGATTTTTTGCAGGCGGATGTACCCGCTTCTAAAAGGAAGAATCAAGGGATAGAGGCGATATTAAGGGAGATATTCCCAATAAGTAACTATGATGGGACAATGTCCTTGGACTATATTAAATATGAGCTTGGGAAACCGCGATATACGCAGGATGAATGCAGACAATTACGGTTAACATATGGTTGCCCGTTTCGGATTTGGCTGAGACTGAATAAAGCAGAACCTATCGAGGAAGAAGTGTATTTGGGTGAAATACCGGTAATGATAGGTGGCGGTGAGTTTATTATTAACGGGACTGAAAGGGTGATTGTAGCCCAGTTGCACCGTTCTCCCGGGATAGATTTTATCGAAGAATTTCATGCTGAAAAAAGGTTACATTCGTGCAGGATAATTCCAGAACGTGGAAGTTGGATAGAACTTGAAGTGGGGAGAAAAGACAGTCTTACAGTAAAAATTGACCAGAGCGGAAAGCTGCCGGCTACCTGTTTCCTCAGGGCGTTGTCAGAAGAGTACACGAATGATGAGGATATTATCAGGCTCTTTTATGAAACAGAAGTGGTAAAGGTAACCGACTTTGCTTCAGCCACAAAATTAAGAGGCAGGTATACTGTTGACAAGATTGTAAATCCTCAAACCGGAGAAATTGTTCTGGAGGCAGGCCGTCAGATATCAGACACGTTAATAAAGGCGATTACGGATCTGGAAATCAAGAAGATCGAAGTAATCAAGAAGATGGAAGATCCACTGATATTGAATTCTCTGGAGTCGGATTTTACAAAATCCCATGAAGACGCGCTGTTAAAAATTTATGCGCGGTTTCGCCCGGGGAATCCGCAACAAGTTGAGAAGGCAAAGCAGCTGTTCTACGATAAGTTCTTTGATGTGAAGCGGTATAGATTAGGATCGGTGGGAAGGTTCCGGTTGAACAGGAAGTTGGGGCATAATATTAACGAAGCAGAGATGACGCTACAAAAGGAAGACTATGTCGAGGCCATTAGATATATTATGAAATTACGCAAGGGTGAACCTGGGGTGTCAGTTGATGATATCGATAATTTGGGGAATCGAAGGCTTCGAACCATTGATGAATTGGCAGGGGAAGAATTACGAAAGGGTTTTTTGAAACTGAGGAGAACTGTACAGGAAAGATTAAGTGTAAAAGATTCCGAGCAATTAACACCGCGTTCCCTTGTGAATTCTAAGGCTATCTTTTCAGCGATAGACTATTTTTTTAGCCGAAGTGAATTGTCTCAGGTATTAGATCAGACGAATCCTTTGGCGCAGCTGACCCATGAAAGACGATTGAGTGCATTAGGACCCGGTGGATTAAACAGAAAGAGGGCAGGGTTTGAAGTCAGGGACGTTCACGTATCTCACTACGGAAGAGTTTGCCCAATTGAGACGCCTGAAGGTACCAATATAGGCTTAATTGCATCCTTGAGTATTTATGCAACGACAGATGAGTATGGTTTTTTGATTACTCCGTATCGTATAATTGATAAAGGGAAGATTACCGATAAGATAACGTACCTTCGTGCAGACGAAGAAGAAAATAAATTAATAGCCCCTGCGGATGTGTTAATTAAAGGTAAAGAGAAAGTAGAGAAAGAGAGTGTATTGTGCAGATATAATGGCGATTTCCATCAGGTGAATTTTAAAGATGTAAATTATATGGATGTCTCTCCAAAACAATTGGTAGGGGTTTCCGCCAGTCTGATACCTTTCCTTGAACATAGTGATGCCAATAGAGCTCTGATGGGTTCTAATATGCAAAGGCAAGCAGTTCCGTTACTAAAAACAGAGCCACCTATGATAGCAACCGGTATGGAAAGGATTGTTGCACAGAATTCGAGTATGACGGTCCAGGCGATGAATGCCGGAATGGTAACAAAAGTAACAGCCGATGAAATTATCATTGATGATAGGGATACATATAAGCTAAGAAAATTTGTCGGATTAAATGAAGGTACATGTTTGAATCAAAAGCCAATTGTCGTTGAAGGGCAAAAGGTGAAAAAGGGGGAGGTAATTGCTGACGGAGCTGCAACTTATAAAGGTGAACTGAGTCTTGGTAAAAATGTATTGGTGGCCTTTATGACATGGGACGGATACAATTTTGAAGATGCTATCGTGATCAGCGAGGCGTTGCTTAAGGATGACCGTTTTACTTCGATACACATAGATGAGTTTGAGGTGGAAATCCGGGAGACAAAATTGGGCAGGGAGGAATTTACCCGTGATATTCCCAATGTTTCCGAGAAAGCATTAAGTAATCTTGACGAAAATGGTGTAATACGAATTGGAACAAAGGTAAAACCAGGAGATATCTTGGTTGGTAAGATCGCCCCAAAGAGCAGGAGTGAATTATCGCCTGAAGAAAAATTATTGCATGCTATTTTTGGGCGTGCTGGTGAAGATGTTAAAAATGAATCACTTGAGGTTCCTTCTGGTATGGAAGGAATTGTAATAAACACCCAGGTGTTTTCCAGAAAGTCCTATTTATCCGATGATAAAAGGCAAAAAATTTTACAGGAAATAAACGAGATAGAGACAAAATACGATGAAAGCATATCAAAAGAATTTGTAAAAATGTTGAAGACGATAGACGAAGAGATAAAAGAGCCTTTGGTGGATATACAAACAGGACAAGCGTATGTGATTGAACGTGGTATGCCAGTAAAGTCAATCCTTATGCTGGAGGAACGGTTTGATATTGAAAACATAGAGTTTAGCAATAAAAAGAAGAAAGAGAAGGCCCTTGAGATCAGTAAGGAATATCGCGAAAAAATAGAAGTATTAAAGGACGAAAGAGACAGAAAGATTAATCATCTGAAACGGGGTGATGAATTACCTCCCGGAGTATTGGAACTTGCAAAGATATCCATTGCGACGAAAAGAAAGCTATCGGTTGGTGATAAAATGGCCGGGAGGCACGGCAATAAGGGTGTCATTTCCAAGATTCTTCCTGAAGAAGATATGCCTTTTCTGGCAGACGGAACGCGGGTGGAGATGCTGTTGAATCCATTGGGTGTGCCTTCGAGAATGAATGTAGGTCAAATTCTTGAGACCCATTTGGGGTGGGCAGCGAAAAAGATGGGGTTCAGGGCAGTTACGCCAATTTTTGAAGGTGCGAGTGAAGAGGAGATTCGGGCTACCCTTAAGGAGGCAGGCTTGCCGGAGGACGGAAAGGCTGTTTTATACGATGGGCGTACGGGTGAACCTTTTGAACAAAAGGTTACCGTAGGCTATATGTATATGTTGAAACTCCATCACCTGGTGGATGAGAAGGTACATGCAAGGGCAACAGGCCCATACTCCCTGATCACTCAGCAACCGCTAGGCGGAAAGGCAAGATTTGGTGGGCAGAGATTTGGTGAAATGGAAGTTTGGGCGCTTGAAGCGTATGGTGCAGCTCACAATTTGCAGGAATTGCTTACGGTGAAGAGTGATGATGTCGAGGGAAGGACAAAGATTTATGAATCAATGGTAAAAGGTGAGAACACGCTGGAGGCAGGTACCCCTGCATCTTTTGAGGTGCTCGCGAATGAAATTGCCGGATTGGGGTTGAGCTTAAAGTTAGAAAAGAAAAAAATGGAAGTGTTGAAAGAGGGCTAAAGACAATTTAATTTAATATAGCGTCAGGTAGTAATTAGATAAATAAAATTAAGTAAGGTTTTACTAAGAGGTTTTTAAAATGGCAGATTTAGTGTACGATAAAATTAACGAATATAGTTCGGTGAAAATATCTCTTGCGTCGCCTGAAGATATTCGAAGCTGGTCTTATGGCGAAGTAAAAAAGCCCGAAACGATTAATTATCGTACGTACAGAGCAGAAAAAGACGGTTTGTTTTGCGAACGTATTTTTGGTCCTGAACGTAATTGGGAGTGTTTTTGCGGGAAATATAAAGGGATAAAACATAAGGGGATCATATGCGACCGTTGCGGTGTAAAGATTACACACTCCCGTGTTAGAAGAAAACGTATGGGGCATATCAATTTGGCTGCACCCATTGTTCATATTTGGTTTTTTAAGGCTATGCCATCCCGTTTAGGTACACTCTTGGGGATGAAGACCACTTCGTTAGAAAGAATTATCTATTTTCAGGATTACGTTGTAATCGAGCCGGGAAGTACACAGTTAAAAGAATATCAAATACTCAGTGAAGAAGAATATAAAGCAAATAAAGAAAAATATGGGGAGCAATCTTTCAAAGCCGGAATGGGTGCAGAGGCAATACGGACCCTGTTACAAAAGCTTGATTTAATAACGTTATCAAAGGAATTGCGTGAAGAGCTTAACCAAACAAAGTCGAAACAGCGTGCCAAAGAGATAATTAAACGATTAGAAATTGTAGAGGCATTTAGAAATTCGGGAAATAAGCCTGAATGGATGGTTCTCAGCGTTATTCCGGTTATTCCACCCGATCTAAGGCCACTGGTTCTGCTGGAGAGTGGAAACTTTGCTACGTCTGACCTTAACGACCTCTACAGAAGGATTATTAACAGAAACAATCGTTTAAAGAAATTGATTGATTTAAATGCTCCGGAAGTAATTATACGAAACGAAAAAAGGATGCTGCAGCAGGCGGTAGATGCCCTGTTTGATAATACGAGGGGAAAGCGTCCGGTATTGGATAGCAATAATAGGCCCTTAAAATCGTTAACCGATATGATAAAAGGCAAGCAGGGGCGTTTTAGGGAAAATTTGCTTGGGAAAAGGGTCGATTATTCTGCACGTTCTGTGATTGTAGTGGGACCTGAGTTGAAATTGCACCAATGTGGCTTACCAAAGAAAATAGCGTTGGAATTATTTCAGCCATTTATAATTCGAAGGTTAAAAGAACTGGGACTTGCAGATACGATTAAGAGTGCGAAGAAAATGTTGGGTCGCAAAGATAAGGAAGTATGGGATATTCTTGAAGAGGTAGTCAAGAGACATCCTGTATTGCTCAATAGGGCACCCACATTACACAGAATGGGTATTCAGGCATTTGAACCTATTCTTGTTGAGGGAAACGCCATCAAATTGCATCCGTTAGTATGTCGCGGCTTCAATGCCGATTTTGACGGTGATCAGATGGCAGTTCACCTTCCCCTTTCTATAGAAGCACAGGTTGAAGCTATTACCTTAATGCTCTCTACGAATAATATCTTTTCACCGGCTTCAGGTGAACCAATTATTACCCCAACGCAGGATATCGTTTTGGGCTGTTCATTTCTTACCACAAGTTTAGAGGATAGCGCGGAAGAAAAGTACAAAAAATTTAGTGGCCCCGAAGAAGTTATTTATGCGCTGGCCCAGAGAAAGGTGCATTTGCACACAAAAATTGAGGTCAGGATAAAACAAGCGAAAATTATAAAAGACAGGTTTGGCGCAGAAGAGCCTAAAAACAATTTATGCAAAACAACAGTAGGTCGGGTTGTTTTTAATAATATATTACCCGATGGGATGCCTTTTTACAATTATACATTGGATTTAAAAGGTATCAGTAGAATAATTCAGGATTGTTATAAGCTTCTTGGCAGAGGAAAAACAATCGATCTGTTAGACAAAATCAAAGAAATAGGTTTCAAGGAATGTACAAAAGCCGGGCTTTCGTTTGCCATAACAGATGTGAAAATGCCGGCGAAGAAACAGGAGATTATTGATAGGACCCAGGAAGAGATCGAAAAAATACAGAAGTTATATCGAAAAGGGATAATAACGGAAGGAGAAAGGTACAACCAGATCATAGATGCCTGGACCTATGCAGGTGAAAGAGTTGCAGAGGAGATGTTGAATGAGCTGAAAAACGACGTGAGGGAAGGGAAGCGGTATCTGAATCCTGTGTATCTGATGTCGTCATCCGGTGCAAGGGGTAGTTCTCAGCAGCTAAGACAGCTTGCCGGTATGCGTGGTTTGATGGCGAAGCCTTCTGGTAAGATTATCGAGACTCCGATAAAAGCGAATTTCCGGGAAGGGTTAGGGGTGCTGGAGTATTTCAGTTCCACTCACGGCGCAAGAAAAGGATTGGCTGATACTGCATTAAAAACGGCAGATTCCGGGTACTTGACGAGGAAATTGGCGGATGTTGCTCAGAACGTGGTCATAACAGCGCAGGACTGTGGTACTACAAATGGTATTACCAAGAGCGTTGTTTACCGGGGGGAAAAAGTAGAAGTACCGTTAAGTAAGGTAATTACCGGGCGGGTTGCCAGGAACAATATTGTTGATTTGGTAAAAGACGAAGTAATTGTACGGGAAAACGAATTAATCACAGAAGAGAAAGCAAAAAGGATAGAGGCTTTAGGGTATGAAAAGATTAAGGTTCGATCACCGCTAACCTGTGAAATGTCTTTGGGACTTTGTGCAAAATGTTACGGAATGGATTTGTCGAGGGGACAATTAGTAGAAGAAGGTATAGCGGTTGGGATCATCGCGGCGCAATCGATTGGTGAACCTGGTACACAGCTTACCATGAAAACATTTCATATTGGTGGTACTGCAACGCGTTCAGTGGAAGAGAATGAAATAAAAGCAAAACGGGCTGGTACGGTAAAATATAGTAATTTAAATGTAGTTAAAAATCCACAAGGGAAAGATGTTGCCATTAATGCAAATGGTGAAATATTACTTATCGATTCTAAAGGCAGACAGATTGATAAGCATACCGTAGTACTTGGAGCGGAAGTGTTGGTTAAAGAGAATGATAACGTCGTTGCACACCAGGTGCTATCCAGGTGGGATCCCCATATGATTCCAATATTAGCAGAAATGTCTGGAAAAATCCGTTTTGAGGATATCGTGATTGGCAAGACTATGAGGCAAGAATCCGATGTTTCAACCGGGGTTAAACGGAAGGTGATCATGGAACATAAGGGGGATTTACATCCTCAAATCATTATCGAGGATGAAACAGGTAAAATCCTGGGTTTATATCCAATTCCAGAGAAGGCGCATCTGGAAGTGGAGGAAGGCGAATTTGTTACTGCGGGGACATTGCTTGCCAAAACACCCAGAGAAATTTCAAGGACTGAAGATATTACCGGTGGTTTGCCGAGGGTAGCAGAGATTTTTGAAGCAAGAAAACCGAAAGACCCTGCGGTAATGAGTGAAATTGATGGTGTTGTGGAGGTAGGTGAAAAGCGCAGAGGGAAACGTACGATACTGGTAAAGAGTGAAACAGGGATGGAAATTGAGCACCTTGTTCCCAGGGGTAAACATTTAAAGGTACATAGAGGTGACCACGTTAAGGCAGGTAGTCCGCTGGTGGAAGGGCCTCTCATATTACAGGATATTTTGAGGATAAGCGGTGAGGAAGAGTTGCAAACGTACATGCTGAAAGAAGTTCAAAATGTTTATCGCTCTCAAAATGTTCCAATTGATGACAAACATATTGAGATTATTATTGCTCAGATGCTCAGGAAGGTGAAAGTGGATGATGTTGGTGATACGAGTTTTCTGCCAGGTCAAGTTATCGATAAATTTAGATTCAAGGATGAAAATAAGAAAATAATAGAAAAAGGTGGAAAACCAGCGACGGCAAAACCGTTATTGATGGGCATAACGAAAGCATCTTTGCAATCTGACAGCTTTATATCTGCTGCTTCGTTCCAGGAAACAACCAAGGTTTTGACCAGAGCCGCGCTTGAAGGTAAAGTTGATAACCT
>JBKBTA010000053.1:0-15820 GCA_046291035.1 Candidatus Brocadia sp. | reverse complement strand
TTTCATCACAAAGCCCCCTGAGTGACTGGGTCATCTGGTTGAAGTTCATAGATAGTTGTCCAATCTCGTCTTTTGAACGGATGTTCACCCCAAGGTGAAAAACAAAAAGGCTGTAAAAGCCTTATATTTATTGGCTTTTACGTCGAACAGGAAGTTTTTTTCTCGTGACTACTCGTATCTTCTGGCATGGCAATGCCTCTGGCAACTTTATCTGCAATGCCTCTAATAGTTCACGTGATTGTTGTCGTGGACGTGGTATCTTCTGGCAACGCGCCTTTTGACCTTTAACCTTCACTTCCATTGAACAAATGGTCGCCAATTGTTTGAGACCTTCCTCTACCGTCAGATCAAAATTCGTCCACGCCCTGCGCAGCCTTCGGATTATCATGTATGCAAGCATTACCACAAACACATGCCCTCGCGTACTCTCCTCCTTTCTTACGTACACGGGACGGACCTCAAGATTCACCGTCTTACACCCCCGAAACACCTTCTCCACTTCCGTCAAGTCCTTGTACCGGTCGTGTACCAGGTATGTGTCCGCCTCGTTCTCCTTCAGGTCCGTCTTGATTACATAACATCCGTCAAGATACGATTCCTCCTTTAATGCTTCCTCGTCGCTCTCTATCTTCAGCGTCCCGGCCTCGTCTTTTATCTGTACCCACGTCTCAAGCTTCAGTTTCTTGAGCCTTTCCTTTGCCGCTTCCAGCGCCTTCGAAACCGATGCCCTCGGATGCCCTCTCAGATAACAATTCTTCTTCTCGATGTATTTCTCGATACTCTGCAATTTTGATATGCGGGTCTTCGCCATCTCTTCTGCCCTCATCGGATTGCGCCTCAGAATATACCTCGTCCCTCCATCCTTTATCTCGCAGAGCGTTTCTTTAAACAACCCTAATTGCAAAATCCCTTTGTTTATTAACGCCTCTATCTGCGGCTTGGTTATCGCCGTTATGTAATGAAATCCTTCCGGTAAACGTTCGATTTGCATCGTCTTGATCATCCCACGATCGCCTACGATCGTCACCTCTTTGCACCCAAACCGCTCTGCTACCTTCTCCACCTGAGACTCAAAGGTCTTCGGATCCTGGGTATTGCCCCTAAAAACCTCCGTTGATACCGGCTCCCCATATTCATCACATAACATACCAATTACGATCTGCCTTTTCCCCTTCTTGCCGTCACGATTATACCCGTACTCACCAAAATGATTCCGCTCCCCCTCCAAATAACTGCTCGTCACGTCATACAAAAACAGCTTCGGCTTCTTGTCTCCTCGTCTTAACTCAAACAGCTTTCGCTCTATCCTTGCCTGATTCTCCGATAACCACGCCAAATTATCGTACAGATTATTCTCGTCAAATCCACGCCTCATATCCAATACATCACCCGCTGCATGTACCTGCGCCAGCCTCACCGCCGAAAGTCTTGACCCCTGATCTATTACCCGTGCCATTACCTGCCACAGCGCAAGCTTCCCTTGGAAATCCTTCCCCAATGCCTCCTCTATCCCTAATTCCTTTGCCACCTGGTACACACTCCAGACCGCACCCACAGACATCCCCTCCTGGAGTTCCACCGATTCTGACAATGCGCCTAACGCACTGAGATCGTCTTTGTGGCTGAGCGCAAGCTTTATCGCTTCTATCTCCTGGGGCGTGCAATTCGACAGATTTGCAATGGTGCGCTTCTTGACCTTCCCTTCCTCCCGATACGATTCTCGCAGAAGAACGGAACGATAGATTTTTTGCCAGATTTTGATTTGTTCTCTACAATATGCATGTTCACATCAATATACCATATTATTTAAAAATGCAAAGCATATTATTAAATAATAACAATATATTAGTGACTACATATTTACCAACAAAAACAGCACTAACTACCAACTTATTCAATGCTTACACATTTTGGCTGGGGTGAACATCCGTTGAAAAGGATAAAATAAGATCAGAAAGTTTAATTCTTATGTTGCCTATCATGCCTCTACCTCAAGTTTTGTGAGTATTGATACTATTTAATCAATCAGTTTTACTTACCCTAATATACATGTTTTCACCGATTTCCTATCTCCACGCCGGGCTGCCTCATAGGCCTTAAGGCCAAGCGCATGTAACCTCTTGTGAGGAGACTCAAACTTCCTGAAGACTCCAAGGGCACCGAAGACTTTCCTTACCTCTCCGTAATACCATTTACCCATCCTTGATTTATCCGCCTGCAATTCATCCGTGAACATGGATATATCCCGCGTATCCATTAAATCCATAAGCCTGTAAAGCCATAATACATAGTCTGCCTTTGTTACCCCTATCTTCTTTTTTGGGTCATAAAAACTGAGTGCATTAGAGGGGTCACCCAAATTTGCCCCTAACAGTTCAGCTCACCGCAGAGAACGCCAAGATCGCAGAGGTTGTGGGAGGTTAGATTAAAAAATTACAATTTTTATTTTAGCTTTTCTCAGTTCGGGTCGTTGCGGCTAACTATTTCATGATTTCTATCAACTTTGGCACTATTTCATACAAATCTCCTACAATCCCATAATCACATGCCTTGAAGATAGGTGCGTTGGGGTCGTTGTTTATCGCAATAATGGTTTTGGAATCCCTTATCCCTGCAATGTGCTGTACCTGGCCTGAGATGCCAACGGCTATATAGAGTTTGGGTTTGACCTTGTGGCCTGATAAGCCTACCCAGTGATCTTCAGGTAACCATTTTAAATCCGCAGCAATGGATCTTGAACAGCCTAGAATGCCGCCGAGCGCTTTTGCAAGTGATTCAATAAGTGCGAGGTCTTCTTTTTTCTTAAGCCCCCTGCCCACAGAAACGATGATATCCGCCTCCTCTATTCTGAGTTCTTGTGGTGTTTTCCCCTTTATCTCCAATACCTGCACTTTCGGCTCAACTGGCGGTAACGATGTTTTAATGATTTCGCCGTTCCTGTCTTTATCAAACTTTTTCTCAAACTTTCTTGGCGGTACATTAACGATCCGGGGTTCACGGAGAAACCTCTGGGTAGCGATAAATCTGCCTCCCAGTACAAAGCGCTTTACGATCATTTGTTCTCGATCTAAGGAAAAGTCAATACAGTCTGTGACGCAGCCCACCCCCAGCCGCTGTGCAATCCTTGGGGCAATTTCCTTCCCCATCCTGGTTCCACCTATCAGGAGGATCCCTGGCTTGTGTTGATTTATAAGTGAGGAGATGCATTCCACAACGCGGTCTGCTTGCGGTTCTGAATCAATGGAATAGACCTTATCTGCTCCGTAAGCAATATAAGTTTCCTCTTTGCTAGGTCTTTCAATTGAAATTGCTGCAAGTTCTAATCGTAAAGAGTCGGCAATTTCCCTTCCTTTTGCAAGGATTTCAAAAGCCGTTTCGGCATCCTCGGAGAAAGTGAAAATCATTTCTTACCTCGATCTTTGTAATTACTCAATATTAAGGCAAAATGTGCCGCCCCTTCAGGGCTTAAAATATAATAAAATCATATACCCAGGGCGAGCAGCCCTGGGCTATAATCTGCCAGCCCTTCGGGCTTTATCTCAGTACAAAAAATCCCTACTACTTAATTTAATGTTAAGGAATTTCAAAGCTGCGGTTGTAAAGCGACTAGCCTCGTCACTCAACATTGAGAAAGTAGCCGAAGTCCTAATTAAACATTAAGTAATTATGATTTTACAGACAATATAATTCTGGCAAGTTCTTCGGTATCCTTCAGGATTATTTCTTTTCGTTTCATTTCAATGGCAGTAATGCTTAAAGTCTCAACCCCTGCCTCTGGTTTTGCAGGGCTTATTTCGGTTATTTTCTTCTTCGAAGCGCCCAGAATCTGCAACAGTGTTGGAATTCTTGGCTCATTGATTTCTTTGGTAACGGTTAACAAAGCGGGAAGTCTTGCTTTGACTATCTCATATCTGTTTTCGAGATTCCTTTCAACAATAATTTCATTATCTTTTAGCTCTATTCTTTTTGCGTATGTTAATACGGGAACTCCGAGTGCTTGCGCCAGCCTCGGACCAATTTGAAAGGAAAATTCATCAATGGATGCCTCCCCGCACAGAATAAGGTCATACTTCATTCCCCGGATAATTCCCGCTAAGATGGTTGCTGTGCTCAGAGAATCCGTATCTGTACTGTAAATAACAGCTTCATCGGCGCCCATGGCTAAGGTCTCTTTTGCTGCGTCTTTAGTGCCTCCGATTAAGGCCAAAACCTTTCCGCCCTGTTTTTCCTTAATCCTGACGGCCTCTTCAAGCGCGTTCTTATCAAAGTCGCTGATTTTCCTTGCGACTCCTTCTGTTATTGGATATTTAGAGGTTGTATCTACCCTTATCTGACCCAGATCATATATCTGTTTGATGCATACGATAATGTCCACAGTCAATACTCCATGGTTTCTTTATCATATCGTAATTCGCAAATCTAAAATTTTCCTAAAATGCCAAAAGCAACAGAGACATTCCTAAATACCCTATATTTATGAAGTAAAATCTTTCCCCATGATTTCTCTGCTAATTATCAATTTCATGATATTTTGTGCGCCTTCTGCCCCCATTATATATGAAGCCACACCCCTTAGACCTCTTTCCAGCCCTGCCTCTTTGGTATAACCATAAGCTCCATGCCAAATCAGTACATCCTTGATAATATCAAAGGCTATCGTCGGTGCGATAAGTTTAGCCGAAGCTACGGCCTTATTTATTTCTTTATGACTAAACCGGTTTTTTGTATACATCTGATCAAGCATCCATGCGGCCTTATAGACAAGCAATCGAGCAGATTCAAGTTTCGCATAATTCTCTGCCACTTGAAACTGCATTCCTTCAAATTTTGCCAGAGGAGAGCCGAAAGCGTGTCTCTGCTTTAGATACTCAATTCCAGATTCTAAGGTCTTCTCGGCAGCGCCAATGCATGCAGCAGCCACCAGTGGCCTTGCGCAGTTAAAGCCCTCCATAGCATAATAAAAGCCTTTATCCCAATCTCCAATCAGATAATGTGATGGTATCTCCACATTCTTTATAATTATGGCGCCGGTGGATATTCCTTCTCTTCCCATCTGCTTGAAGACGTTGGTAGTTATGCCTGGGATAGCCTTTACCGGAAGATAGCAAAGGGATAGGCCTTTGTGAGCAAGCTCTGGGCTCGTTTTTACGATGGTTACATAACCTCCTCCATATTTCGTAGCTTCTCTAACGCCACTTATAAAGGTCTTTGAGCCATTGACCACCAATTTTTCTCCCTTCTTTTCCATCGTTGTGGATATGGAGGCCACATCAGAACCACCCGCCGCCTCAGTGGAAGCTATGCCCAGAAAGGTCTTTCCTTTTGCGACATCCGGCAAGAGTTCTTCTTTTGCCTTTTTGCTCCCGTATCTATTCATTAGGAACCCCCAGCCAGCTTCTACCAGATAATAAACAGCCGTAGCCATGCTGATATCGGCCCTGGCAATTTCCTCGCTCGCTACTGCAGCCGTAATGAAATCTGCTCCCGATCCGCCATATTCCGGTGAAATCGTTATCCCAAGAAGACCAAAAGATGCCATATCTTCCAGAACCTTATGGGGAATCTCCCCTTTCTCATCAATTTCATCGGCAAAAGGCGCGATCTTTTTTTCGCAGAATTCTCTCACAGACCTTCTGAAAAGTTCCTGTTCTTCAGTAAATGAAAAATCCATAGTTATAATTTCCTTATTAAGTTAATGGTTACACACCACAAAAAACCAATATTTAATACTGAAAAAAACAACAGAGAAATCTTTGAAAAATGAATGCCATACGGTATACTCTCTCTATGAATTTTCAAGATAACAAACAAAAGGGAAATCAAAATGGCTTACGAATGTTATTATCAGCATAACATATTTGAATTGATACTCCAGCATAATTTTAATCATAATCACAAGCTGTAAAACCGGAATAGTACAAAACGCACATACTGTGTAAGCCACAAAACTAGCATGAAGAGTTTACCCCTGTGGTAAGAGTGGAAGCCAATTACGCGACTTGATGTTATTTACAGAGTATTGTAAAATTATGGTAAATTAACACAATAACATTCAATAAGACAAGCTATTTGCAAAGAGGGTAAAAAATTGCTAAAAGAGAGATTTTTACAGTGTAATAGTATATGGTAAAAGGCGTAAATCTTTTCAGTGGTATAGGTAGAAAACTCCTGTGCTGGTTTTTGGTACTATCCATTTTACCTATCATAACGGTTGCCGTTCTTACCTATCGGTATGCACAGGAAACTATCAAGAATGAACTCCTCAATGAAGAGGCGTTCCTTGCCGATGGAATTAAAAATCATATCCTCACCATTCTGAATGCGGGTGAATATTCATCACAGTTTTTTGCATCCGATGAATTTATCCGCAGACATCTGGAAATATTGAATCGCGATCCAACAAATACACACATCGTAAAAAAATTCAACGATTACATGATATACAAAACAAACCTGAATAAGGATTTCTACGAGACCTTTGTTTTAAACCAGGCAGGAATTATCGTGGCATCGAGTAATGAAAACAACATCGGCAAGATTGAATTCGGTGCAGATTATTTTACCCACGGCAAGGAAGGCCCTTATGTCAAGGATATCTACGTAGACGAAAACACAGGCGAATATTCGATGGCCTTTGCTGCACCAATCCTGAAGAAACGGAGTGGAAAGTTTCTCGGTGTGCTGGTAATCCGATACAATGCAAATAAGTTAAACGAAATTACGACGGGGAAAAAGGCTGGTGTAAAAGAAGATGTGGGCATGTTCTTACGGAGGGGCAAGACAAGCGAGGCATATATTGTAAACAAAAAGCATTTGATGATTACCGAATCGAGATTTAAGGAAGGCGCTATTTTAAGACAGTCAGTCAACACCGAGCCAGTAACCGCAGCGCTTCACTCGGGGAAAGAGATTGTGGGAGTATATAAAAACTACATGGGAAGGAACGTTATCGGTGCCACACGATATGTAAAGAAGATGAAATGGGTCCTTTTGGTAGAAACAGATGAATCAGAGGCATATTTCCCCATTTCCAGGTTCAAGTATCGGGCTATTACGGTGGTGGGAATATGTATCGTTGGCGTAATATTCATTTCCTTTTTTGTCTCCCGTGGCATTATTATTCCGATTGTACGACTTGTCAAAGGCATGAAAAGGGTTGCGGAAGGTGACCTGAACTTCCGGGTCGAAAGCAATTTGAAAGACGAGTTGGGTGAACTAACGACTTCATTTAATCACATGACTGACGAGATTAAAGATGCCCGTGAAAAACTCCTGAAGTTGAAGGCTGACCTTGAAGAAAGAAAAGAATATCTGGAGAGTATCTTAAAGTATGCAAACGAACTGATATTTACGTTAGATGTTCAAGGAAACTTTACCTTTATCAATCCCAAGATCAAAGAATGGGGTTATCGTGAAGAGGAGTTGATCGGACAGCCTCTGATTTCTATCTTGTTCGATAAGAGGCAGGAAAATGTAAATCAGATTATTCACAATGGTTTTAGCAAGATATTTGAGGTTGAAATATTGGATAAACAAAATAACGTTCGGAATATGCTGCTCAGCACCTCCCATGTAAAAAACAAGGAAGGGCAACTCATAAGCATATTAGGGGTTGCCAATGATGTAACAGAGTTAAGGCGGCTTGAACAAAAGCTTGTGCAATCTGACAGATTAGCCTCAATTGGTCAGTTGGTAGCCGGAATTGCTCATGAAATTAATAACCCCATCGGGGTAATTTATCTTTACAGCACAGAAAGTTTAAAGCTTTTTGAAAGGATTACCAACGCCTTAAAGCTTATAAGCTCTCTTCCTATTTCTGAAAACACGCGTCGACTGCATGAACTTATTACACGTTTGGATCACGCAGAAAACGTTACCCTGGAAAAGGATACATGGAAAGAGGTGCTTTCATTCATTGCCGATGACTTAAACAAGTACTGCCAGGAATTGGCTCAAATCTATACTGTTATTAACAAGAACAGAAGTTATTTGTATGAATACTTAGAAGGTTCTGTGAAAGAGTCTGTGCGATGCAAGGAATTAATCAGCGGTTTATTGGATTTTTCAAGACAAAAAGAGCCTGAGATGCGCCTGTCAAACGTAAACAACCTGATAGACAACGTGCTCAATATGGTAGAGAAGCAATACAGAAAAGAGAAGATAGAGGTAGTTCGAGTGCTCGACCCTCATATCCCCGATATTATGATGGATGCGCGTCAGATGGAGCAGGTCATCATCAATATTGCTAACAATGCCGTCTTTGCGATGAAAGAGGCAACAGAAGATATCGAACATATGGGGGTACATAGAAAGGGGATGTTAACAGTCGGTTCCTGTTTCCATGTAGATAAAGAATCCGTAGAGATATTTATAAAGGATACCGGAGTGGGTATTAATAAAAATGATCTGAGGAAAATATTTGACCCATTTTTTACCACCAGGAAAGATGGGAAAGGGACGGGTTTAGGTTTGAGTATCAGTTATGGAATTGTAAAGATGCATGACGGCAGTATTGAGGTCGACAGCGATGTGGGAAAAGGTACGACATTCAGGATATTTTTGCCCTTAAAAGCAAAAAAACGGGAGATGTGTGTGATTAAATTATAAACCTTTTATCATTAATTATGTGCCACGAAGATACCAAGCCACAAAGTATAAATTTATCATAAGGAATTTCAAATTTGCGCCCTGTTGGGCGTTTCGCGGGGCTTTTTACCAATATGAAAACAAACAGCACAAAAATTTTAGTGGTTGATGATGAGATTGGCTACCGAAAGGTGCTCAACAATGTATTGACGGAACGCGGCTTTTATGTCAAGACGGCGGCATCTGGCGAAGAGGCGCTGGAGGAGCTGAAAAAGCAGGAATTTCCCCTTGTCATTATAGACATGAAACTTCCTGGAGGAATTGATGGGCTGGAATTACTTCAGAGAATCAAGGGGATTTATAACTCCTCTGTTTTGATAATGACTGCATATGGAGGAATAGAGACGGCTGTTGAGGCGATGAGGCGGGGTGCCTTTAATTACATTACAAAGCCCTTCAATCTCGATGAGATCATCCTCAATATCGACCGCATGATTGCACAACAGAAAATTATCGAAGAGAACAAATATCTCCATTCCGAACTGGAAAAGGTTTACGGACTAAAAAGAATTGTGGGAAGTTCCAAAGAAATACAGAAGGTATTGGACATGATTTCAAGGGTTGCCTTCAGTTCCGCTACCGTATTGATTACCGGTGAGAGTGGTACTGGAAAGGAGCTTGTAGCAAGGGCAATCCATTTTACAGGTAATCGAAAAGACGACAAATTTGTAGTAATCAACTGCGCCACGTTATCTGAAAACCTCCTTGAAAGTGAATTATTTGGACACGTAAAGGGTGCCTTTACCGGTGCTATCAAAGACAAGAAAGGTCTCTTTGAAGAAGCGGACGGTGGTACCCTGTTTATGGATGAGATTGGTGACATCCCAAAATCAGTTCAGGCAAAGATATTACGTGTCCTACAGGAAGGAGAGTTTATTACCCTCGGAGATACAGTCCCAAAGAAAGTAGATGTGCGTATTATTGCAGCAACAAACCAGGACTTGTTACAACGAGTACAGGAAAAGGAATTCAGGGAAGACTTGTATTATCGCTTAAATGTAATCAACATCAGAATGCCTCCATTACGTGACAGGAAAGAGGATATCCCGCTGCTGGTAAAACATTTTATCGAAAAATATAACAAAAAGGAAAATAAACAGGTCAAAGGAATTTCACCAGAGGTAGAAAAGGAATTTTACAATTATAACTGGCCCGGCAACGTCCGTGAATTGGAAAACGTCATAGAAAGGGCCGTTACCCTCACCTGCGAAGACATAATATCTTTAAACGTGATCTTACCTCTGGTAAAAAAAGAGGGGAGAACGGAGTTTGTCGGCGATGATTTACTTTCTCAGCCATATAAAGAGGCGCGCAGGAAGGCGCTCGATGCATTTAATATAAAATATATCACAAACGCATTAAATAAAACGAGTGGAAATGTAACAAACGCCGCAAAGGAGAGCGAAATAGAGAGGCAATACCTCCAACGCATGCTGAAGAGATATAATATTAAATCGAAGGATATTTTTTAAATTGGTGAGTTTAAAACATTGAGATGGCAAAAAGTGTTTTAATGCGTCTTCGGTTGCAAAAGACGGATTCTTAACGTAAAAAAATAACGTTTTTAACGCTTTTTGATATCCTCAAAAGACATGGATTTTTATCTTAAACCGCAACCAAATTGTTTCCACTTGCCAAATTTTTGTTATTCACTTCTATGTTACTTCTATCAAGATACTTATGACTATTATTGTGAATTAAATATGAAACTAATTGTTTACAGTTAGATTTGTAAAATAATTTCAAAAAAAATTTTATCTTTTATAAGTTATTTAAATACAAACGCTTGGAGCAATCCAAGCGTTTTTTGTTTTTGTGGGCACATTGGTTGCGAGATGCATCATCAGAAATTATGGTTTCTCAAGAAAGTAAGGATTGGAATAGATGATAACAAAAAGGGTATTGATTGTTGATGATGAGGAAGGATACAGAAAGGTATTGTCAAATTCCTTGACTGAACTTGGGTATGAGGCAAAGGCCGTGAACAATGGGTTCGAGGCCCTGGAAGAGATTAAAAGAAGGAGGTATCCGATTATCTTGCTAGATGTCCAGATGCCGGGCATGGATGGTATTGAATTATTGGATCAATTGCAAGGAATGCGATTTAATTCTCACATAGTGATCATCACTGCCTATACAGATGAAGACGTTGTGCATGAGGCGATCAGGAAAGGCGCAAAAAAGGTCATTACAAAGCCGTTTAGTGTCGATGATATTGAAATATGTCTTAAAGAATTTTTCAAATTCGAGGAGAATAATTTACGCAACTCGTGACATTTAACTCACAAGAGGTGAAAGATGGTAAAAAAATTATTTAAGGAACGCATAGTAATCGTCATTATTGCATTTGTACTTTTTGGATTGTTTCCCCTTGTTTTGTTCCGATTACTTGCCTTTCCAAAGGCAAGTACTGAGCTGAAACAGGGGGTGCAAAGGAATCTTTGGGGTATCGTAAACAAACAAAAAGATCTCCTTACGCTGCTCTGGGAGGAAAGGAAATCACACGCAAGGGCTATTTCAGATACTATTCAAAGCGAATTGCTTATCCATGGTAACGAGGATTTTGTGAGTCTGGTGAATGGAAGAGATGAACATGAATATCTAAGACTAAAGACGCAGTTAGAATGTACGAAGGTAGATTATGGCTATAAAGGGATATTAATATGCGATGCGACAGGAACAATCCAGGTAACAACTGATACTGAAAAATCTCTGGTAGGCATGAATATTATGAAGGAAAAACCCTTCAGGAATGTTCATGAGACCTTATACGATGGTAAAACGTATACTTCCGATGTGATCCATTATTCTCTCAATGATGGGAAAGGGGAAGACTCGCCTTCCATGTTTATGTCTTATCCTATTAAGGGTGAAAACCATGATGTGATCGGCGCTGTTTTACTATGGATGGATACCTCCTTGCTTAACAAGAGCATGAGAAATGTTCTGTTAGGAAAAACAGGGAAAGCCTATCTGGTAAATAAAGATGGCATTATGGTTACTCAATCAAGATTTTCGGATCACATAAAACACAATGGTGATACTTGCAGGACGTGCCACAAGGTCGTAGAACCAGATACCAATATGCTGACAAAAGGGGTGAAAAGATGCATCACAGAAAGGAGGAGTGGTTACGACCTGGAAGGGTATATGGACTATGATGGACTAAAAGTTGTTGGCGCATGGATCTGGCTTAAGGATTTGAATATGGGATTAATTGTTGAGATCGATGCAGATGAGGCCCTTGGCACTGTAAACAATATTAATTCGTTGGTGAAGTCTCTCATGATGGTGATAATTATTCCGGGATTTGTTATAGCTGTATTACTGTATAGGAAGTTGAGTACGGGATATATGCTAAGAGACCTATCTTTACCAAAGAAGACCTTGCTGGGTGTAACGAGTATCATTGTGGTTGGATTTGTAATAGCTATCTTGGACGGTTACGAATTGAAAAAAGAGCGGGGATATCTTCGGGAGCAGAAATACAAAGTTCATAATCCCTTGGATGTACTAGGCTCGATTGTGACACAGAGAGATGAGGATTTTATTAAGAGTAATATTTCTAAATTCAAGGAGGAGTTTCCCATTTTGAAATCTGAAAATACGATTAACAAAGGAAGTAAGGATCAGGAGGCTGTAAAAATTAATACAAAGCAATCATCAGAAAAAACTGTAGCAACGTGGGAATTGCAACCTTAAAACAAAAAAATTACGAATAAGGAGGTGTATATGAATAATACGATTTTGTCAACAAAGGATGAGTCTAAGGCACTTATTAATGTACAGGACGCAAAGGGCTGGTATGAATATGAGCCTTCCTATGACGGCGTCATTACCCATATCAATACCGCTGGGGCAAGGCTCTTTGGTTTTGCGTCACCTGATGATGTAATCGGGAAAAAGATCAATGAACTGTATGCACATCCTTTTGATCACGAAAAGACATTGTCTATGCTTTTCAGGGATGGTCAAGTGAATGGATTTTTTACCCTGATGAAAACAAAGAATGGCAAGTTGTTTTTTATAAAACAATCAAGTTCCCTTGTCACAGAAGGTCTTTATAAATGTCCTCTTAAGATAAAGAGCGAATTTGAGCCTGTTCAGTCACTACTCCCTTCATAACTTCAATTTTAATTATACAAGGAATTTTCACTTTTTATGCGGATTTGTGTGTAGAGTGGGTTAAGCGGAGCGAACCCTCCCTTACGTCACCCAAGAGGGAACTTTTCAATTCCCCTTTTGGGAGAGGGGATACAGCGGTGGGTAATGTGAAGGTGGATTATACGCAAAAACCAACGTCTTAATCCATTTTATGCATAATTTGAGATTTTTAGGAGAACTATTTTTATGAATGCATCAGTACAAACCTCTTCGGTACAGACACCACAGGGAAACACAAAGGTGCTGATACTTGCAACCCTGGCGTTCGCCATATGCTTTGCCGGTTGGACACTCTTTTCTCCTCTGGCTGTATACCTGAAGGTCGAGTTTCAGTTGTCTTCCACGGCAGTAGGATTGTTGCTTGCAACACCTGTATTGCTTGGCTCCATTGCCAGGGTGCCCATTGGCGTTTTAACAGACAAATTTGGCGGCAGGCGGGTTTTTAGTGTCCTGCTCTTATTTGGTTTTTTCCCTATGTTTATCGCAGGTTTTGCGCATAGTTACGGTTTCTTACTGGTCTGTGGGTTTTTTTTCGGTATGGTAGGCACATCATTCGCCATCGGGATTCCACAGGTTTCACAATGGTATCCAAAAGAGAAACAGGGTTTGGCATTAGGAATTTATGGTGTAGGAAATATTGGCTCAGCCGTTGCCACGTTTGGAGCGCCATTCCTTGCAGAATCACTCGGGTGGCATAAGGTATTCATGATCTATTCAGTGCCACTGCTCATGATGGCCTTTGTTTACTGGTTTTTCTCTGAAGATGCACCGAAACCGGCCAATGTAAAACCACCAACCTTCACTGATAAACTGAAGGTATATAAGTCTTCAAACTTAATCTGGGTCTTTTGCCTGTTTTACTTCATGACCTTTGGGTTCTTTGTAACCTTCTCGTTATGGCTGCCTTCTTACTTTCGGGACTTTTATAAATTAACCCCGGTAAAGGCAGGCAGTTTTACGTCAATATTTGTATTCGCTACAACTTTTTCCCGTATTCTTGGCGGATATCTGGGTGACCGTATACCCGGCAGGCGCATTTTAATCGCCCTTTCCGTGGTGATACTCAGCATATTGATATTTCTGAACCTGAATGTATCATTAATGACTGCACTTACGGTCTTTTATTTAATGGGTATTTGCCTGGGAATAGGGAATGGCGTTGTGTTTAAGCTTGTAGCTGAATATTTCCCGAAGGATACAGGCACTGTTGGCGGAATGGTAGGCGCTACGGGTGGTCTCGGTGGTTTCTTCCTTCCCATTATATTGGGTACAATCAGGGATTATACGAATAATTATTCATTGGGATTTATCTTTGTATCCCTTATTTGTCTGATATGCCTCTCGTTCATGGAAGAAAAAACGATAACAAAAATGCACCAAAAAGCCGTGAATGCTTAAATTCAAGGCTATCTATTAAAAATCTGAAAGACAACGGCGTTAAAGTAACAGCGCAAAAAATCTTTTCCCCATGCACATGGGGAAAAGATTTTTTTGTAAATTTTATAATTATTCATTTTGGTCGATTATCATCTGCTTTTTAGTTTTTTGTTGTGACTATATCGTTTTACTGCATATAATATGTGATTGTAACTTATGTTGTTACTATCGTATCTATAAATATTGGTGAAGAGATTCGTGGAATAAAGTTCATTTTATGAGCATATTAAAGATAGCGACCTATTCATTAAACACACGTTGGTTTACTGCCGTCATGGCCACGATTATGATTTCATCCGTTTCTCAATTGTATGGCTATGAGGCAATTGCCCCTTACTTTTTTTCAGCAAGTTTGGCCATTCTCTTCTCCGTGGTTGTTTTCAAGGCGGTGCAGATGATACAGTTCTCTAAAGAAGCTTTAGAGGAAATGTTTAATCCGGGAAAAACCCTCTATTCTTTTACCATTGTAGGAAGTATAAATTTTATTGGTATTTGTTTTTTCAGGATATTTCATCTCCATACAACGGCCAATATATGCTGGTATGTGGCCATAGGCCTCTGGCTGGCCGTTTCAATTTTTTCGTTTAGTATTCTGTTTCTGAATCGGAAATCAGAAGACAGAAAGATCGAGGATATCTTACACGGCGGGTGGTTTTTTGCCACCGTTGGCACCCAATCCACGGCTTTGCTAGGAGTTATCGTTGCGGAACATGCAATACGGCACGTACTGTTTATCCATGTATTCTCCTTTGCCATATGGTCTGTGGGAGCGAGTTTATACCTCATATTTATGTCACTAATCATCCTGAGATTAGTATTTTACAGGTTCGACAGCAATACGGATCTCTCGCCGTATTGGATGAACGCCGGGGCAGCAGCCATAACGGCAATTACCGGTACGGTTTTGTATCATCACATACAAGCAGTAGGGGGACCTTTTGTAGATTTCCTCCCCTTTTTAAAAGGGATTTCACTGCTTTTTTGGTCTTTTGGACTCTGGTGGATACCGTTCTTAATCATCCTCGCTATGAGAAGGTTGATTTACAGCGAAGAGGGTCTTGTGTTTACCGTAGGATATTGGGAGATTGTCTTTGCGCTGGGTCTGTATGCAGATAGCACGATTCAAATGGTTAGTTTATTTGAGGGACAATACCTTACTATCATCTCGATGTGCTTCTACATTGCCTGTATTATCCTTTGGTGTTTTTCATCAATATTTACTATTGTTCATTTGGTGAGGTCTTCCCTATGGGTACCCGTCAATGATCTGACGATAAATTACGTGATTCCTTATAGCTTTAAACTGCACGGCAGGCTTTTCCAGGTGAAAGAGGTTCTCAACGAATGGCTGGATCAAACCATTGAGGGTGTGTTAAAGAAACGGTATTGCATAACAACCAATACCAATCTTACCTGCCTTATCTCCTATGACATGCTGACAAAAAAGTGGTACCTTGATCAGGTTAAGGACTGATAGTTGTACGTCGGGTGAGCAATATCTACCTGTGGATTGTGATTTTTGTAACAATTTAGCTTTTTGAAAATATGTTGCAGCTTAGTTTCGGGTGGCACG
>JBKBTA010000052.1:0-16164 GCA_046291035.1 Candidatus Brocadia sp. | reverse complement strand
AGTTGAGAAGGTAGGTCCTGCTGTCGCCAATATCAGTACAGAAAGGCTTATTACTCAGCGGCATGTTGACCCGTTTTTTGGATCAAGAAGCGAACTGTTTGACCGATTTTTTGACGATTTTTTCGGCCAAAGCCAGAAGCAAATGGTCGAAAGGCCGTTGGGTTCCGGAGTTATTATTGATGAAGATGGCTACATCGTTACCAATGAACATGTCGTAAGTCGTGCGTCGAGAATCAAGGTCCGGCTATCCGATGGTAGAGACTTCGAGGCAACCATGATCAGTTCTGACCCAATCAGCGACATTGCCGTGTTAAAGATAAATTCTCCTACACCCCTTCCCTATGTTAAGATGGGCACATCCAGGGATCTTATGATCGGGGAGACTGTGATAGCCCTGGGCAACCCCTTTGGCCTGGAAAACTCAGTTACCACCGGCGTGCTGAGCGCAAAGAACCGCACCATGACGTTCAGCAGCGAATATGGCGATATTAAGTATGATGGCCTTATCCAGACCGACGCACTGATCAATCCGGGCAACAGCGGAGGTCCCCTCATCAATATAGACGGGGAACTTATCGGTATTAATGCCGCAATTGTGAATCAGGCTCAGGGAATTGGGTTTGCAATCCCGGTCGATAAAGTAAGACAAACCCTCGTCAAACTCTTTAATTTTAGAGAGCTTAATAGGATATGGTTTGGTGTACAGGTTGAAGAACAAAATGATGTCTCGAAAGGTATCATGGTTTCATCTGTTGAACCTGGTAGCCCTGCCGATAAGTCGCAAATCAAAAACGGGGACTATATCACCAGAATAGACGCTAAAGAAATTCAGGACATTCTTGATTTTGAAAAATATATACTCAAAAAAGATGCAGGAGACAAATTATCTATAACTTTAAATCGTGGCGGGCGTGAATACAGGGTGAACGTTACTCTTGAAAGGGCACCGCTTCCCTCTGTTGAAAAACTTGCCCTGGAAAAGTTAGGACTGTTTGTCCAGGATTTGACCCCGGAACTTGCAAAGCAATTAAATTTGTGGTGGTTAAAGAGTGGAGTGTTAATTTCCGGGGTGCAAAAAAACAGCCCGGCTGCCAGCGTTGGTATCGTTGCAGGTCACGTGCTTGTGTATGTAGGCCAATATCGAATTAATAATATTGAAGAACTTGGTGCCTTACTGAAGATTATGCAAAAAGGAGACATCTGGGAGGTGGGTATTGTCTGGTCAGATAAATACGGTGATCATCAGGGTTACGCGAGAATAAAGGTTCGTTAATCTCAATCAATAACTATAATTCTACGAAGTAAAGTCATGAAGTTTTGAATGATTTCCTGTGTTGATGCCCTTTTCCCTTCCCGTTCCCATTTTCCAATGCTCCCCCACTTCCGAGGAATTGGGGGAGCCGGTAAAATGTTTCCGATACCACGGTGTCTTTCACAACTAGATCAAAGGAAACTCGGATCCTTCCATTCTGATTAAACCATATAGTATTACTCTATAAGAACTTCTTTTTCGTAAGTTTTTTAGAAACTAGCCCATTTGTCCGCTTAAGTAGGCAGTAAGCAGTAGGTAGTTAGCAGTTTGTAAATAGCTGCGCTAGGGGTTTGTCTGCTTTTAGAAAATAGTGTATTACTACTTCCCACCAGCAATAGCAGGTACTATAGAGATATAGTCACCATCCTTTACCGGTGTATTGAGGTTACCCATAAACCGGATATCCTCGTCGTTGAGATAAAAATTGATAAACCGCCTGATTTGGCCATCGTTGTCACAAATCCGCTCCTTGATTCCTTTATAATTTGCTTCAAGATTATCGACAATGTCTTTAATGCACTTTCCTTCTGCCTTCACCTCATCGGCGCCCTTCGTAAGGGTTCTCAGTGGCGTTGGAATGCGTACCGTTACTGGCATATTTATTACCCCTTTCATATTTTAAAAATAACCACAGAAGCGTAAATGAAAATATCAAAATGCAACATGAAAAATTATCTCATCGTTAATGACTTTTTTAAAGATTTTCCTTTCATTTTGCATTTTTCAGTTTGAAATTTTCATTTTGGTTTTTACGAGTTTAAGACAATACCCACCCAGAATTAATGTACCGCAGCCATCTTCTCTTCCATAATAGCATCAAATTCAGAGAGGGAAGGGTTGATGATTTTGGGAATTTCTAATTTATCCAGGACTGCCTCCTGGGTTTTTAGCCCATTCCCCGTCACGCTGATTACGATGGACTCGTCCCGTGGGATTTTGCCCTGTTCAATGAGCTTTTTGGTAACCGCTACAGTTACACCTCCCGCTGTTTCAGTAAAGATACCCTCCGTTCTGGCAAGTAATTTAATGCCTTCCACGAGTTCGTCGTCGGTTACATCCTCTGCCCATCCCCCGGATACATTTATAGATTTCACAGAATAATAGCCGTCAGCTGGATTACCAATTGCTATCGACTGTGCAATGGTCTTTGGCTTTACGGGTTTTATCACATCAGTTTCCTGCTTAACGGCTGTGGTTATCGGTGCACTGCCGCTTGCCTGGGCACCGTGGAGCTTTGTATCCGCTTTATCAATAAGACCCAGTTTTACAAATTCTTTAATGGCCTTTTCTATCTTTGTAATCAAAGAGCCACCTGCCATGGGAACTACAATATGTTGTGGTGCTTTCCATCCAAGTTGTTCCATGATCTCATATCCATAGGTCTTTGAACCTTCTCCATAGTAGGGTCTCAGATTTACATTTACAATTGCCCAGCCATATTTGTCAGCAATCTCCGAGCAAAGCTTGTTTACATTGTCATAGTTTCCCCTGACTTTTATTACATTCGTACCGTAAATCAACGTGCCAATAATCTTGCCCTGTTCAAGATCGGCAGGCATGATGATATAACTTTCCAGACCTGCCTGTACGGCCTGGGCAGCTACGGCGTTCCCCAGATTTCCTGTTGTAGCGCATCCGACCGTTTTGTATCCAAATTCCTTTGCCTTTGTCAGGGCCGTCGAAACGACCCTATCCTTGAAGGAGAACGTGGGATAATTCACGGAATCGTTCTTCACGTACAGTTCTTTTACCCCAAGTACCCTGGCAAGGTTGTTTGCCTTGACAAGGGGCGTGAAGCCGACCTGCGCACCTACCGTAGGTTCACCGTCAACCGGGAGCAGTTCCTGGTAACGCCACATCGTTTTGCCGCGGGATTCGATCAGTTTTCTCGTTAAAACCTTTTTAATCCCGTCATAATCGTAATCGACTTCCAGTGGGCCAAAACAAAAGCTGCAGACGTGCAGTGGCTCTTTTGGATATGGTTTTCCGCACTCCCGGCATTTCAGACCTTTTACAAATCCCATCTATTGCCTCCGTTCATTTGATCAAGCAAATAAAAAAGCCTCTTTCTATGCAAATAAGATAGGAAGAGGCTTTTCCATATACCTATCTTATCTTTTCCCAAAACACGAGACAGGAATTAGCACCAGCATCCTGCCCAGGTAATTTACTGGACAAGACCGGTTGCTGTGGCTTCACAGGGCCAGTCCCTCTGCCACTCTCGATAAGATGACTAAAATTTACAAAATTGTAACGGAAAAAACAAGCTCTGTCAACGAATTATTTTAAGCTGATGCTGTCAAGTCCAGAGGTTAAATTCAGTCACAATTTAAAACAGTGAACACTAGTGAGTCATTTTTTCCCATTGATAAACATTATTAAATTAAGTAAAAAGGGTCTCTGTCGCACACAACTTACAGGCAAGCAGTATCAGAAAGATACTACCTTGCTGTCGAAGATGTTTTAGAGAATATCTTTGCAGTAAGGCTTTTTGTTTTGTAGCAGCATCCCTTTAGGGCTCGTATATTACTGTATGCACGCAGACTAAAGCTGTGCAGCTACAAATTGCGTTAACTTTTTATAGCTTAAATGGAATTTAGGCTGTTTATTACAATACCCGTGATTATCTTCGGATAAAAGTATGTCGACTTGGGGGGCATGACCTTGCGCGCCATGGCAATTTCTCTTACCTGTTCAATACGAGTAGGGTTAAGAAAGAATGCCAATTGATACTGGCCGGATTGCACGAGAGATACGGCCTCCGCTTCATCCTTCACATATTTCACGTAATCCTTTAAGGTCACATCGTTGGAATTTATACCCAATATTTTGTCGATAATCATACCATGAAGAATACCTGCATCCAGGTGTTTCCATTCGGGATGGTTATTGGCAAATACCATATCTAGTAATTTTTCATTGCTGAGCCGCAATTTATAATAGGCATCTTCCTGGCCAACGTACATGATAAAAGCATGGCCTTTGGTTTCATCATTGAGACTTGACATAAAATTCTCTACTCTGCATCCCTTACCTAACGGTTCAACCTTAAAAGACTCTCGTATCGATTGTAAAATCAGGTCGAAGCGATAATCCTTTATATTGCGTATGACCCGATGGGCAGGCAATATCTTCAACCCGTTATTATTCATTGATACGCACACCATCATCACATAATCCGAAGGCAAATCATCTCCTGGTCTGCCACTTTCTTTATGCATTTGTTCTTTGTAAACCAACGCAGTTTCGTACCGATGGTGTCCGTCAGCAATGAATAGGGGTTTCTCCTTCATGAGGGTAACCAATTTGTCGATAGTCTGTTTTTGCTTTATTACCCAAAGTTTATTTTTCACACCGGCATCGTCTACAAAATCTACCTCAGGCTTTGTGACAGCGGTCGTTGACAAATAAGTATCGATTGCGTTATTCTCGTCCGGAAAAAGGGCAAATATGGAACTGAGGTTGGCCCGGCACGATTGGGTAAGTTTCAAGCGGTCTGCCTTCGGCCCTGGAAGTGTCTGCTCATGGGGGTAGATGGATCCTTTATCAAAGGGTTCCAGTTTCACCAATGCAATAAAGCCTCTTCTGACCAGCCATCTATTGCCAGACAAAAATTCCTGATCGTAAATATAAATCGCCGGGGCATCTTCCTGTTTAAGGATGCCCTTTTCCCTCCAACTCTTGAGAAATTCGGCAGCACGGGTATATTTGTTGTTTTCTTCAGTATCGCCGGGGAAGTCCTTTCCCAAATCCAAACGAATGATATTATTGGGATGAATCTGATAATATCGCTCTTGATCCTGAGGTGAGATTACATCGTAAGGCGGTGTCACAACGGACGAAATGTCCCGAATGATGTCTTGATTGTACCGTAACCCCCGAAACGGTTTTATAATGGCCATATCGAAATTAGGTGCCTTCCTCCCAGGAAGCAAGATACTTCTCTTGCTCTTTTGTAAGGGTATCAATAGCAATACCCATAGATTTTAACTTCAGACTGGCAACCCACTGGTCGATCTCTTTGGGAACTTCGTAAACCCTGGATGTTAATTTACCTTTGTTTTTTATGACATATTCCGTAGCCAGCGCCTGGATGGCAAAACTCATATCCATAACACAAGCAGGATGGCCTTCCGCTGCAGCAAGATTAATGAGACGGCCTTCCCCCAGGAGATAAACTGACTTTCCGTTCTTTAGCACATATTGGTCAACAAAATTACGGACGGATTTATTAACCTTTGTAGCTATGGATTCTAAAGCTGCGATATCGATCTCCACGTTAAAATGGCCTGAATTGCAGACCATGGCCCCATTCTTCATGACTTCAAAGTGTTCTTTCCGGATTACATGAATATTTCCCGTTAAGGTACAGAAGAGATCACCAATCTTAGCAGCTTCACCCATAGGCATCACCATAAAACCATCCATAGCGGCTTCCAGGGACTTAATCGGGTCGATTTCTGTAACAACAACATTCGCCCCCATGCCCTTTGCCCGCATAGCTAATCCCTTTCCACACCATCCGTAGCCTGCAACAACAAATGTCTTACCAGCCAGTAGGGTATCTGTTGCCCGGATAATTCCATCAATTGTGGATTGCCCGGTTCCATAACGGTTGTCAAAAAGGTGTTTTGTATCGGCATCATTTACAGCAATGACAGGTATCTTCAGTGACCCGTCTTTCTCCATGGCCTTCAACCTTATCACACCGGTAGTTGTTTCTTCCATGCTACCAAGGATTTGTGGAATCAGCTCCTTCCGTTCTTTATGGATGGCAGAAACGAGGTCTGCACCGTCGTCCATTGTAATGGTTGGTTTGTGGTCAAGTGCCGAGGCTATATGTTTGTAATACGTTTTATTATCTTCTCCTTTGATAGCAAAGACAGGAATACCGAAATCCTTCACCAGAGAGGCGGCGACATCATCCTGAGTTGATAAAGGATTTGAGGCGCAAAGGACAATATCTGCCCCACCAGCCTTGAGCGTTCGGACCAGATTTGCCGTCTCGGCTGTCACATGAAGGCACGCCGACATCTTCATCCCCTTCAAAGGTTTTTCTTTTTCAAACCTCTCTTTTACCTGCGCCAGGACAGGCATGTCATTACTTGCCCATTCAATGCGTTTCTTGCCGCCCAATGCAAGATTTACATCTTTAATATCATAGTTCATGCATTCTCCTTTTCTTCTAGAAAAAACTTGCTAGCTAAAATCTTTAGATATTTACCATAAAATTCAATAAAAATTGAAATATTTTTATAAACGACTTCGTCTTTGTAATCTCCATATTCATGAATGATACGATTCCTTAATCCTGTTGTTCTTGCCAATTTCGAAGCTATATCTTTCTCGATAATTCCTGCTTCACCCATTTTCAGGAAAGAATCGTAATAAGATTCAGCTGTAATACCTCTTTTTGATAAGATAAAATTGTTTGTATCACAAGCAACTTCGAATATTAATTGCAAAAGTCTCTCTACCGCACGACGTTTTATTTTGTCTTGGATATATTGATTGAAACTGAGTAATTCAAAACTTTTAAGTTCTTCATAATAATTCTTAAGATAGTTAAGCTTACTTAGAAAAATCTCCTTGTCGTCAGGAAGCCAATTCATCCTAGCCTTTCTAAATAATCTTTAAATACCCGCTCTTTCATTTTTCTAAACTTTCTTGTCTCCCAATACTTCTTGAGACTGCGAAGCCTAAATTCCACCAGCGCTGTATAGCTCTTATATGCCATAGGTTTGCCCTTTTTTATAACCTGATACAAGAGTAATGGAGATGCCTCATTTAAAAAAGCAACGTCTATCTGTTCAGTTTGAAAGAAATCAAGGATGACATCGTAAACTGAAGTTTTGTCGTAACGTTGATTCTCAAAATAAACGCCGATATCAATATCGCTATTTGTACTAAAACTATCCGAAAAAACAGAACCAAATAAAAAGATTATGTCTGCCCCAATAAGGCGCATTAACTGTTTATAATCTTTGTTAAGTATAACGTCTTTTGTTAGCATTGGCTTTAAATAGAGTGGGGTACGTTACAACGTACCCCCACTTTTACTAATTTTAAACGCCCGCTGCCTTTCGCAAGACATCCACCATATCCGTCTTTTCCCATGTAAACGTGTCTTCTGATCGACCGAAATGACCGTGACGGGCTGTAATCTTGTATATCGGCCTTCTGAGTTTTAACCGATCGATAATACCCTTTGGTGTCATATCAAAAACCTTTTCACAAATTTGGGTAAGTTTCTCATCAGGGACCTTGCCCGTACCTTCCGTAGCGATATGAATGGCAAGTGGTTTTGCCACGCCAATGGCATAGGCTACTTGTGCCTCGCATCGGTCTGCCAGACCGGAAGCCACCACATTCTTTGCAATGTGCCGGGCAGCGTAGCAGGCGCTCCGGTCAACCTTCGTCGGGTCTTTTCCTGAAAATGCACCGCCTCCGTGACGTCCCCAACCACCGTACGTATCCACAATAATCTTTCGTCCTGTTAGCCCACAGTCCCCCTGAGGACCACCAATTACAAAACGTCCCGTTGGGTTTATATGGTAAATTGTTTTATTATCCAACAAATTTGCCGGAATCACCTGTTTCGCAACCTTTTCGATCATATCGTTTTTTATGGTTTCGTATTTTACATCTGGTGCATGTTGGGTAGAAACAACTACGGTATGTACCCTGACAGGCGTGTGATCTTGATATTCAACGGTAACCTGGGATTTTGCATCAGGACGCAAATATTTCAACACCCCTTTTTGCCTTAATTCGGCGAGTTTTATCATAATCCTGTGTGCCAGCATGATAGGAAGCGGCATCAACTCCGGGGTGTCGTTGCAGGCATATCCAAACATCATACCCTGATCACCAGCTCCTTGCTCCTTATAGAGACCTTCTCCACTTACGCCTTGCGAAATATCGGGTGATTGTTTGCCAATACTGGTAATAACCGCACAGGTATTATAATCGAATCCCATTGAAGCATCATTGTAACCAATTTCTTTTATGGTGTTTCTTACAATATCAGGAATGTTTACATTGGCCTTTGTGGTAAATTCTCCCGCTACAAAGGCAACACCTGTTGTTACCAGTGTCTCACATGCTACCCTGCTCATCGGGTCTTGCTCAAGCATTGCGTCCAACACGGCATCAGATATCTGGTCAGCGACCTTATCTGGGTGCCCCATTGATACTGATTCTGAGGTAAATAAATGCCTTCCTTTCTTCATACTGATACTGTCCTCTCCTTCAATAAAATTTTCCTTAATACTTTTAAGTTACGATCGGTAGCACCCCTTTGTTTCATTACAACTGATTGTGCCCTTTTACCCATTTCCCGGGCCTCATCCGGATGCTCCAGTAAATACATCATTCTGTTCAATAGTGCCGATTCATCCCGAACAATTTCTAAGGCGTCAGCTTCTCTTAATACCTGAACCTCCTCCTGAAAATTAAACGTATGCGGACCAACAATAATTGGTTTAGCCAGTCCCGCAGGTTCCAGCATATTTTGTCCACCTTGCGGCACAAGGCTTTTCCCAACAAACACACAGTCGGCGATACTGTATGTTGCGAGTAATTCTCCAACTGTATCGACAAGTATTATCGTTTCATCCTTATGTTCGCCTATTTTGTCTCCTTTATCAAGGGAGGTTTTTTTCACGCACCTGAGACCTGCAGACTCAATTAGCTTAATTAAATCATCCGCCCTTTCGATATGGCGAGGCACTAAAATTAACCTTAGCTTTTTAATTTTTGAGCTAATTTGCTTGAATATCCGTAAAATAACACCCTCTTCACCTTCATGGGTACTGCCACAGACAATCACCTTATCATCTTTATCAATCTCAAACAGTTCTAGCAACCCTTTCTTCGTGCCCTCCGAGACGTCTGTTACAAGATTATCAAATTTCATATTGCCTGTAATAAAAATTTGCATCCCGGATATCCCTAAATTCATAAGACGGGTTGCATCTGTCCTGGTCCTCGCACAAAAGACATTTTCTTTCTTTGCCAAACTTTCAAAGAACCCCTTTGAAATCTTACTGATTATACGGTGCAATTTTAGCGACTTTTCGGATATCCTGGCATTCAGCAAAACGACAGGGATATGCCTCCTTGCCGCGGCTATTAAAAAATTAGGCCATATTTCCAATTCAATCAATATTACACAGGCGGGTTGTATAGTTCTCAGGACCTTATCGGCTACCCAACTTAAATCAAGAGGGAAATAAAGAATCTCCTTGCCATCAAAGCATCGTTTCGCAACAGACAAGCCCGTGTTGGTGTTGGTAGAGACAACGATATCTAAGTTATTAAACTCTTTTTCAATAGATTTTACAAGTGCTTTTACTGTTAAAACCTCTCCCACAGAGGCACAATGAATCCATACACAAGGTCTTTCTCTTTTCCTTGTATCAATCCAACCGAGGCGCTGTGACAAACCAGAACGACATCGTTTACTGGTTATGAATTTTAAAAGAAAATATGGCGAACCGAAGGTGAGTGCTGTTATATAAACAGCATCAAAGACTGTCGACATGCGGAATGGAATTGATTTTTAGGTTATTTATCTATATCTTTGCACGGATTATTCGAAGGTGAAAACTAAAATTAACTTACCCTGCCACAACACTGCTTAAACTTTTTGCCACTACCACATAGGCAAGGTTGATTTCGTCCTACTTTAATTCCGACTTTGATAGGCTCCATCTTCCGCTCAACCTGTTCTTCTGAGTTTACATTTGCGCTTGGAGTGGCAGCGGCAACAGGCGATTCCTGTATCGTTTTCAGTCCTGAAACTTCCTGGTGAACATAGTGATCAGGATGCCATATTTCTTTTCTCTCTGCCTCTTTGCCTATTTGTAACTTGAATATAAGGTCAGTTACCTCGTCTCGAATCGACAGATTCATGTTTTCAAACATAGCCAGTGCTTCTCTTTTATATTCTATCCTAGGATCCACCTGGGCATATCCGCGGAGACCGATGCCTGACCTCAGGTGATCCATGGCATAGAGATGATCTTTCCATTTTGTGTCTATCTTTTCCAGTAAAAGGATCCGGGCAATTTTTTCCATCTCTTCTTTGCCAATAGCATTTTCCTTTGCTTCGTATGCCTCTCCAGCTTTCTTGATCAAAAAATCTTCCATATGCTGACGCGTCTTTTCTTCAACTTCATTGAGATCAATAGACAAACCAAATTTCTGCTTGAACCAATCTTCAAGATTGAAGGGCTCTTCCTCATCCTTTCTGTTCTTTGTATCGAAAGCAAAAGCTGTCATCTCCCTGATACTATCCTCCATCATCTGGAAGACATAATCACGGATATTCTTGCCTTCGAGTACATCTTGTCTCAGAGAATAAATCGTTTTTCTCTGCTGGTCCATGACCTCGTCATATTCGAGCAGGTGTTTCCGTATTTCGAAATTGTGTTCCTCGACCTTTTTCTGCGCCCGCTCAATGGATTTCGTGACCATCGAGTGCTCAATCGCCATACCTTCTTCCATCCCAAAGGTTTTCAGGAGTGAGCTAACACGCTCAGAAGCGAAAATACGCATTAAATCGTCCTGGAGCGACACATAGAAACGGGAAGAACCCGGGTCTCCCTGACGACCGGCACGTCCACGAAGCTGGTTATCGATACGCCGTGCCTCGTGCCTTTCGGTACCTATAATATGAAGACCGCCAAGGTCTGCAACGCCCTCACCTAAAACAATGTCAGTGCCTCTACCGGCCATATTCGTTGCAATGGTGACATGCCCACGCTGTCCAGCCTTTGCGATGATGTGCGCTTCCCTTTCATGTTGCTTGGCGTTTAATACCTCATGCTCAATGCCTTCTCTCATGAGTTTCTCGCTCAGCAATTCTGATTTTTCAATGGAAACTGTTCCAACCAGTATCGGTCTGCCCGTTTTATGGACCTCTACAATCTCTTTAATGATGGCATCAAACTTTTCCTTTTCGGTTCTATAAACCCGATCGGGAAAATTTGTACGACGCAGGGGTTTATTGGTGGGAATCGCAACGACTTCCAGTTTGTATATCTTGTCAAACTCTGCAGCTTCGGTCATTGCAGTACCTGTCATTCCGGCAAGTTTCTTGTATAATCGGAAGAAATTCTGAAGGGTGATCGTAGCCAGAGTCTGGTTTTCTTCTTTGATACGCAGATGCTCCTTTGCCTGTACGGCCTGATGTAGCCCATCACTCCATACGCGGCCTTCCATCAATCGCCCGGTAAATTCGTCTACAATAATTACCTCACCACCTTTGACAATATAGTCTCTGTCATTTTTAAACAGATGGTGGGCACGAAGCGCCTGTTCTATGTAGTGAGGCCACTCCATGTTCCTGTCCGTGTAAATACTGCCAACATTCAGCAGTTTCTCTACTTCTTCGATACCCTCCTCGGTAAGATGCGCCATGCGTTCTTTTTCTTTTATCTCAAAGTGTTTCCCGACTTTTAAACGTCTGGCAACTTTGTCCGCTATATAATATTTTTCTGTAGACTCTTCCGCTGGACCGGAGATAATTAAGGGGGTGCGTGCCTCATCGATTAAGATACTATCAACTTCATCGACAATGGCATAATTCAGACCTCGGCTAATCTGCACCTGTTCTTCCGTCATGACCCTCATGTTGTCACGGAGATAATCGAAACCGAATTCATTATTTGTTCCATAGGTGATATCACAGAGATAAGCAGCTTTCTTCTCTTCGTATGGCTGATTTGATTGGATGGCACCGGCCTTTAAGCCCAAAAACTCATACAGGGGACTCATCCAATCCCTGTCGCGCCTTGCCAGATAATCATTGACCGTTACAATATGGACGCCTTTACCTGACAGTGCATTCAAGTAAGCCGGCAGGGTAGCAACCAGCGTCTTACCTTCACCAGTCGCCATTTCAGCAATCTTTCCCTGATGTAAAACAATGCCACCGATAAGCTGAACGTCAAAGTGCCGCATCGTGCGATTTGGACTGTCGGGGTTGGGGGCAATAAGTACCCTTCGGCTCGCTTCTCGCACGACGGCAAATGCCTCTGGCAGGAGATCGTCCATGGTTTCTCCCCTGGACAGCCGTTCTTTAAACTCATCTGTTCTTTTCCGGAGCTCGGCATCCGTTAATGACATCATCTTTGGTTCGAGTGAATTGATCCGATCTACAATGGGTTGTATCTTCTTGAGCATCCTCTCGTTGGATGTTCCAAATATTTTAGTTATAAAGCTCATAATTAATAATGCCTTTTTGTTTTTTAATTTATGTAAAACAAAGTGATATGCTTGTTTTCACACTTTGCAATCAAATTGACCTTCTGGGTTTTTAATAATTCCTACAAAAGAATTTCAAAATTTGAATTTAACAATCTTGTTATTTTAAGCAAATATCTATGTATCTGTCAAGGTAATGTTTTGGAACAAAATGAAAAAAAGAAGGCTGTTGAGCTATTTTTGCTCAACAGCCTTCTTCGAAGGATAGCATCCGTGTTTTACAGATTTAGAAAAGCCCCTTTACCTTTCCGGTATTTACATCGACATCCACACGGCGGAATGCAGGGTCAGAACTCGTTCCCGGCATGAGTTTAACATCTCCAGCTATTGGCACTACAAACCCAGCACCTTTGAAGGTCAATATATCCCGGATACGTAATCTCCAGCCCTTCGGTGCGCCTTTTAATTGTGGATTATCAGTGACGGAAAGATGGGTTTTGACCATGCAAGTTCCCATCTTTGAAATATCAGGGTCATTATCCAATGCCTTGATTTTTGTCGAGGCCTCCGGAGCAAAATCAACTCCATCTGCACCATAAACTTCCTTCGCGATCAGCTCGATACGCGTCTTTAAAGGGGTATTTAATTCATAAAGAAACTTAAAATTGGTGGGGTGGTCGCATGCGTCAATTACCGCGTCAGCTAATTCTAAAGCGCCCTCACCACCTTTTAGCCAGTGTTGAGATACTGCAACACGAGCCCCCGCCGCATCCGCTACTTTGCGAATTACTTTAATTTCGGCTTCTGTATCTGTATGGAAGTGATTGATACAAACCACCGGATTAATTCCAGCCTTCCTTACCGTTTCAATGTGATGGACAAGATTTTCTGTTCCTTTTTCTACCCATGCGACATTTTCTTCTTTATAAGCTGGATCCAGTGGACGACCAGGAACTGGAATAGGAGCACCGCCGTGGCATTTCATTCCACGAACAGTTGTGACAATAACTGCCGCGTTTGGACGATGCCCGGAGTAGCGGCACTTTAAGTTCCAGAATTTTTCAAATCCGATGTCCGCCCCGAAACCCGATTCGGTTACATGATAATCACCTAACTTTAAGCCGATCCTGTCAGCGATGACCGATGATTGGCCAATAGCAATGTTTGCAAACGGTCCTGCATGAACGAAAACTGGTTGTCCTTCGATGGTTTGCATGAGATTTGGGTTAATGGTTTCAACCATCCACGCAGTCATCGCGCCAGCCACTTCAAGATCGGTAGTCGTTATTGGCTTGCCTTTTTTATCATAGGCAACAACCATCCTGCCAATTCTCTCTCTCATGTCCTTTAAATCTTTTGCGACGGAAAGAATCGCCATAAGTTCGGAAGATACTGCTATGGCGAATCCAGATTCCATCATAAAACCATCCATCCGGCTGCCAATGCCAATTATTATTTTTCTGAGCGCCTGGGCACAAAAGTCAATAACCCACTTAAGTTCGACTCTGTCAGGGTCGATATCAAGACGTTTTAGATTCCTTTTTACAAGCTCTTCGTCATTGTAATTAAATTCATGTTGTAATCTGGATGTAAGGGCCACCATAGCCAGGTTATGAGCATTTATAATGGCATTAATATCCCCAGTCAAACCGAGTGAAAAAGGCGTTAAAGGGATGCACTGGGAAAGCCCACCGCCTGCAGCAGACCCCTTGATATTCATCGTTGGTCCCCCTGATGGCTGGCGAATGGCGCCGACAACCTTTTTGTTTCTTTTCCCCAGACCCTGTATCAGTCCCATGGTGGTGGTGGATTTCCCCTCACCCAGAGGCGTTGGGGTTATGGCAGTTACATCAATGAATTTCCCGTCGGGCTTTTCCCCAACCCGTTTCAAAACCTTGTTAAAATCAACCTTTGCTACGTAATGCCCATGAGGAAGTAACTCCTCTTTCTCAAGGCCTAGTTCCTCAGCTAATTGATATACTGTTTTCATTCGGGTTTCAGCATCTTCTGCTATTTCCCAGTCTGCGTGCTTGGTGGGGTCCAACGCCATACTGTTCCTCCTTTAATAGGTTTTTAAAATTAAATCCAAACGCATCGTAAAAATGACTGCTGGGCCATCGAACGGTAAAGGATACAACCCGTTCCAAAATAATTGAGTCCTGCAATTATACTGATAAAATTTTCAAGGTCAAGAAAAATGATTCCTGATTGTTAAGATTTCTTAATTTATTTGGGATTTTTATTGACAAGGACTTTTATAAATATAAAATGCAGCATGTCATAAAGCGTCTTTGGCTAAATCAACTGTCTCATATCGTCCACTTTATTGTTAAATTTCTGACAGTCGAAAAGGTATGCAAGGTTCGCCTTTTCAGGTATATTTTTGGAATGTTAACTCTAATTCCTTTACCCTCTTTTGGTGTTGTTTTTGTTGTAAGTTTCTGTTGTAGGGATGTTTATATAATAGCGTATTTCGTTGTCAAGAAAGTTTAATGCCAATAAAAATTTTATTTGTACTGTATTAATTCAGGCAAAGGTATATTTTTTGCTAAAATTCAATTTTGTGATTGTAAGGCAAGAAAGGAGGGGAAAATAAGACTTACATAAATCACTATAGGTCTATATTACGGTTGATCTAGTGGATTATTCATTCGTTGAGGAGCATGCAGATTTAGATACTAGATCCTTAAAAAATAAGGAAAGGAGGAAGTTCTGAAAATGAGGAATTTATATAATTGGGGGTTAGCGAGTCTATTGTGCAGTATGCTGGCAGGTTTTGCGACACCGAGTTTTGCGGAAGAGGCCGAACCAGCACCTTTAACTGCAGTTGCACCAACAGAAGAAGAAGGTAAGATAGCAAGCTTTTTTAAGAGTGTAGAAGTTAGTGGTTTTATTGATACCTATTATAGTTATAATTTCTCAAAACCCTCTGATCAGAGGGGTTCTACACCCAATTTTGTCCGCGACGGTGCACAGGGAGACTGGGTTGACGTAAGGGCATTCGATAGAGAAAATAACTCCTTTACGTTAGATAATATTGAAATCTCCGTTTTCAAGCCATCAACAGAAAAAGATCCAATCGGTTTTGGCTTTACAACAAACTACGGTGAAATTGCCCAGAGGATTACCTTCGTCAACAGTGATGGCAGGGTCGACGATGATGATTTTACCGTGAGTCAGGGGTTTGTGACGTATAAGGCACCTGTGGGGAAGGGAATCGATTTTAAATTTGGTAAGTTTGCCACATGGATCGGTGCGGAACTCTGGGAGAGCGTAGATAATCCCAACTTCTCCCGTTCGCTCCTTTATCAGAATGCGATCCCTTTTACGAATACGGGTTTAGCAGTTAGCTATCCTTTATTGGATAGTTTGACCGTAACAGGATACCTTGTAAATGGGTGGGATACCTTCGTAGATAATAATGATAGCAAAACTTTCGGGTATCAGTTTAACTGGAAGATTGGCGAAAACACCAACTTTATTGTCAACGGTAGCCACGGGGCAGAGCAGGATGAAGACCTGGTTGAAGGCGCCGATAATCATTTACGCCACTTCTGGGATTTAATCTTTGCCATAAAACCATTTGAAAAGACAGCTTTTAACCTTAATTTTGATTTTGGAACAGAAGAACATGCAAGGTT
>JBKBTA010000051.1:0-16441 GCA_046291035.1 Candidatus Brocadia sp. | reverse complement strand
ACGGATTGCTCCATTGTATGTGCATAGGTACAAACTTTTCTACGTGGATTAAGCACGCAGAAATGGTATTTTCAACCGCTCAGGTATCCCATACTTCAAGGCACACCCTCGCTCTACAATCACAACTTTGAAATCCCTCGTCGGCAAGGGCTTTGTCAACGATGCTGAGTAACACATTAGTTTTTTGAAAATTGATACATATGGTTTCGGGCGCGGACAAGCAGTGCTTGACCGAGGTCGTGTGTGAACGAGTAAGTTGAATGCCTCACACGGACACTGTTTGTCCGTGCCACCCGAAACTAAACCGATATTTTCAAAAAGCTAAATTGTTACGAAAAAATTAAATCACTAATCAACAGATTGTCCGAGAATGCATTTACACAGTCGATGCTATACCATATATTGACAAATTGTTCTCAGATAAACAATATATGGTATGCTTCGATTGAGACAACTCCATTCTCGGACAACCTGTCAAGGTGTGACCCCTTTTACATTTTATCAGCGCTAAAAAAAACTTACAAAAGAGAGAAGTTTTTACAGAGTAATACTATAAGTTGAACAGATGGTATCGGAAATAATGGGAAACGGTTTCAATCCTTCATGTGTTTTTTACTCGACGGTTGGGCAGCTCATTCGTGGAAGGAGGAAACTCCTGCCGCCACAATAAATGCGCTGTGAATAATGACCCTGTTTACGGAGGTTTCGTTCTAAGACCTTGCTTGTGGTCATGAGAAGTATAGCAGCAGGTGCAGGCTGGTGTTCTTCTCCCTAGTCAGGTTGATGTCCGGGATTGATGGTGAGGTAGTTAAGGTTTCGAACTGTGCAGTACGGGACATAGCCATTTTTTTCTGATTTCTTATAGGCCTTGTCTATTTTCTTCGTGGTTCTTTCATTGAAGCATGGTTTATCTTCAGAACAGGAAAAGGGATAATCAATAGTCAATACAAGCTTTCCGGCATTATGAAAAATACCCAGGTATCCTTCCAGTTCTTTCGTAACATTCTTGGGAGTCTTTCGTCCATCGCCGTTGTAACCATAATAGATATCTTCCTGTCCTATTCCCGTCACTGCATCAAGATAGGTTTTATGCACTCCTAACGGGACGCCATTCTGTGGAAATATGCCAAACTCCGGATCTTTACGTCTGGCGTATTCTGAAATTGCAATAACGAAATCAACCATTTCCTGTTCGGCTGTTTCTCTGCCCAGACCGCTCTCTCCGCCAGGACCCCAGTATTCATAGGCATCCACGACATCAAGATAAACTCCATCAAAACCTGTTTCGATGATTTTGTCAAGGTAACTCGTGGATGAACCATAGATGATGGATTGCCATTCAGGTTCCCAGTATTTTACCTTATAGTTTCCTGGCCAATCAGGATTTGACGGGCCAAGCCATGAAGGTGCTTCCTCGTCAGGAATCCCGTCATTATCTGCATCCCAGGTACTATTCCAGTACCATCGATAATTTTCTGCCTCTCCGATGCTCATATATGCCAGGACCAGTTTTGACCCTCCGGGGCTTTTTTTCAGTACCGTGATTTGATCGGCTGTGAACCGATTTTCTTCGCTTCCATCCTGAGAATAATCAATTATAACCAGATCAAATTTTGTATCTCCTATGGCAGTCAAGTCCATATCCTGCAATTGGTAGACAAAATCGTTCACATCATTCCATGACAACGAATCTGTTGTTACGCTGATAGAAACCGGCGGTGCCAATAGGGTCAGCAGGGAAAACGCGAGAACACTACAGATTGACTTGAGGATGGAGTTTATAATCAAGTTACACAATACTCGTTCCCAAACCCTGTTTGGGAACGCATCTGGATAAGAAACTTTGTTTCAAGTAAAATTATGGGTATCCTTGAGTTTTAAATACCACAACGTAACAAAACAGAGTTTCGTAACAATTGTGTTCCCAAACAGAGTTTGGGAACAAGCAAAGCGCGGACAAACAAGTTTGTCCATGCCACCCCAAGAACCCCTTAAATAAAATGAAAAATTCCTTGTATAATAGGTAATGAAATTATTCCCTGTCTTTTGTTGTATCCGTGATACTCGGCAGCTCGTTTGTAATATAGTCGCATTCGGGATACTTGCTACATCCAAAAAACATGCCGCCCTTTTTCGAACGACGTTGAATCAGGTCCCCACCGCAACCCTCTTTGGGGCACTTTACGCCTGTAGGAAGGGATTTGATATTCCTGCATTTGGGATAGGCTGAGCATCCCATAAAACGGCCTTTCTTGCTGAACCGGATAACCATGGGGCTACCACACTTTTCGCACTTTTCTTCGGTGGGTTCAACTTTGGTTGTCTCGCCGGTAAGGGATTTTGTGTTTTTGCAGTTCGGATATGCAGCACATGCAAGGAATTTTCCGTGGCGGCTCGTCTTAATTACCATGGCACTGCCACATTTTTCGCACTTTTGGTCAGTGGTTTCTGGGGGGGCAGGTGCACCCTTTTCATCTAAGGGAAGCGTATTTTTACAGGTGGGAAATGCCGAGCATCCCAGAAACTTTCCGTGCCTTCCCCATCGGATAACCATGGGTTGTCCACAGATGGTGCATATCTGGCTGCTTTCTTCAGGTGTTCCCTTTACGCTTTTCATCTCTCCCACCGCCTTTTCTAAATCGATTTTAAACGGCTCATAAAATTCTTTAAGCACATCAAGCCATCCAATTTTTTCATCTTCGATCTTGTCTAATTCATCCTCCATGTGTGAGGTAAATTTCACATCCATTATTTTCGGAAAATGCTCAATGAGTTTTTCAGTAACCAGTGTTCCCAGCTCCGTTGCATAAAAGGCACGTTTTTCTTGTTTGACATATCCACGGTCCTGTATTGTGGAAATAATGGTGGCATAAGTACTGGGTCTTCCTATTCCCATCTTTTCCAGGGTTTTCACGAGAGATGCCTCGGTAAAACGTGGCGGTGGCTGGGTAAAATGCTGGGTAGGCATGAGTTCAATTAATTCAAGTTTCTGGTCTTTTTCTAGCGGGGGAAGAATTTGTTCGTCCTTTTCCATCTCATGCCCTGAAACAACGGTGTGTCCGTCAAAGAGTAATTCCCTTCCTTTGGCCTTAAAAGTATATCGTCCCGAAGCGATTTCAACGTCTGTCACGGCATAGAGCGCAGGACTCATCTGACTGGCAACAAACCGATTCCATATTAGTTCGTAAAGTCTGTATTGATCTTTTGTCAAAAAGTTCTTTATGGATTCGGGTGTATATTCAACAATAGTAGGACGGATGGCCTCGTGAGCGCCCTGTGTCCCTTTCTTGTCGGATGCATGTACGTTGGGCTTTTCCGGAAGATAATTTTTGCCGTATTTATCTGCAATCAACTTTCGGCAGGATGCCACTGCCTGATCCGAGATGTGGAAAGAATCCGTTCTCATATAGGTAATAAGACCCACCGTGCCTTCTGTACCAATATCGATGCCCTCGTAAAGCTGCTGGGCAATGAGCATTGTTTTTTTTGCGCTGAACTGCAATCGTGTAGACGCCTGCTGCTGTAAAAGACTGGTTGTAAAAGGGGGAGGGGCATTGTTACGCTTGGTTTGTTTTTTTACGTTCGTTACGACATACTCTGCCTTCCGGAGTTCGTTGATAATGTCCTTAGCCTGTGTTTCATTTTTTATCTCGATATTCTCATTGTTGAACTTTTGCAGGATGGATTTAAAGGTCTTGCTATCCTTGAGTTTCTCTTTATCCTCTGCAGTGGTTTTTAATTCAGCAGTGATCTTCCAGTACTCTTGTGGTTTAAATTCCTTGATCTCCTTTTCGCGTTCTACAATGAGCCGAACCGCCACGGATTGGACGCGGCCGGCGCTGAGTCCCTTGGTGATCTTTTTCCAGAGCAACGGGCTTATCTGATAACCCACAAGGCGGTCGAGTATCCTGCGCGCCTGCTGGGCATTCACCTTGGCCATGTTGATAGGACCTGGATGCTTGAAGGCTTCCAGAATGGCGTCTTTTGTAATCTCATTGAACGTGACTCGTCGTGCCTTCTCGTCTGGTATTTCAAGGGCCTTCAATAAGTGCCAGGCACTTGCCTCTCCCTCACGGTCAAGATCAGATGCCAGGTAAATGGTATCTGCCTTCTTTGAATCAGCCAGTAGTTCCGAGACCAGCTTTTTTCGACTGGGTATTATTTTATATTCGGGAGTAAAATCATGTTCTATATCAACTGACAATTTCCTCTCCGGCAGGTCTCGCACGTGTCCCATCGATGAGCGAACAAAGAAAGACGAACCGAGAAATTTGCTAATAGTCTTGGCCTTGGCCGGAGACTCAACAATTACCATATTTTTTTTAGCTTTAGGCATATACACAACCTCAAAATAAATATAAAACGGAAATTTAAGCAGAGGTTCGAAACGGTGTCAAGACTTTTTTGCCTTCCTTGTTTTTTAGGAATTATAAATTCATGGATTTTCACTTAAATATAAATGTTAAAAAACCATTTGATAATTGTTAAAAATATGGATAGAATAATTTTTTATTTTGTTTTTCCGTGGTTACTATTAATTAATGAGGATTCGGTAAAGAGGGAGATATGGTTTCGAGTTCTTGGTTCAGAAGGCATCAAAAGACGGTATATATCGTTATGATCTTTGCAATGTTTGTATGGGGGATCGGTTATTCTGTTATGGAAATGATCCCCAAAAAACCCATAGGAAGGATATTTGGCAGGAAGGTTACGCAGAATGAATTTGCGGATATGCTGGGACGGTGGCAAAGATTGTTCTTTCCTCAGGCGAAAGAATCCATTGTTTCCCTGGTCTGGAAACAGCTCATGTTTGTTGAAAAAGCAAAGAGAATGGGGATGGTGGTAACAACGCAGGAGATTGAAGACGGTCTTCAAAGACTTGCTTTTCAGATATTTGGTGCGAATGAGAATATCAACCGGTCGAGCCTCATACAGTTCCTCTGCACTAATTTCAGGCTTAACCCGGAGCAGATAATGCGTACCCTGGGGGAAGCACTCCTTGTCGAAAAACTGGAATCCATGATACGAATGTCTGTAAAGATGACAGCGGATGAAGCGTGGCAAAGATACTCCCTGGAAAATGAACAGGTAAAACTCAAGGTGCTTACCCTGAAGGCAAAGGATTTCCTGGATTCGGTTCATGTAACGGAGGACGAAATACGTGCCTTTTATGAGAAGTACAAGAATGACGAATACCATGAAGACTCCGAGAAACCAGGATACAAGCTTCCTGAAAGGGTTAAACTGGAATGCCTGGTTGCAAGGTATGATGATATGGAAAAGCAAGTATCGGTGGCGGAGGAGGAGATGAAAAAATATTATGAAGATAATAAGGAGGCACAATTTAAGGTTACGACTGCAGAACAGAAATCAGCAGAAAAAGAGGATAAGCCTGCAGCCAAAGATGAGCCATCAACCGACAAACAATCTTTGAAAAAAGAGGAGAAGGCTCCGATGGCCTATAAAGCATTTGCCGAGGTGAAGGGGGAGATCCACAAGATCCTTGCAAGACAAAAGGCAATGGAAAAGGCTACGGAAATAATGAATAAGCTGGATGAGGAAATATACGAGACTATGGATAAGGCAGAACGTCCAAGTTTCAAGCATCTGGCAAACAAGTATAAAGTAGCGTATGAGATTCCTCAAGGCAAGAAGTCCAAGAATGAATTTCTTACAGAGAGTGATCTTTTGGAGTTATTCCCCGGTTCCAACCAGATCGTTCAGGTTGCATTTGACAGGGATAAATATGAGACTTCCGTTCCTCTTGAATTTGTTGAAGGCAAGGTCATTTTTCAGATAATTGATAAAAAACCATCTGCGGCCGCGCCGTTGGAAGAGATTCGGAATGTGGTGATCAATGATCTTAAGCTGGAAAAGGGTCTCCTGAAAGCAAAGGAAATTGCAGAAAAACACGTACAAATCGCCAAGAATGGTTCCTTTGATGATATAGTAAAGTCAATCAGGGCGGAAAGTGGGAAAAAAGATATTCCGGTTTGTGAAACTGACTATATTAATCGTCCAATGAAACTGTTTAATAGAGACTCACGATATATCGAGGCACTCAAAGAGGATCGACCCAATGTGGCAAAAAGGGCATTTGACTTGAAACCAGGCCAGCCAGGCATTGCAGTGGAAAGTTCCGGGGAGAAGGCTTGCTACGTTATAAGCGTAAGTGACAGGAAATTTGCTGATAAAACGGCCTTTGAAAAGGACAGGGAAAACGTTACCAAGCGGTATTTATACGAAAAGCAAGAGGCCTTCATGACTGACTGGCAGAATGAGATGAACCGGCATATGGAAATCTATGCAAAATTCCAATAAAAAAATAATGTAAACCATCTGTTTTTACCTTTAGACGCCTTCCCAAGATAATCTACTACCACAGAAGGAACGAACGTTGGAAACGATTTATGGTATAAAGGAATTACCCAGAAGGATTAATTACCCTGTGGCCACTATTGGCATGTTCGATGGTGTACACCGAGGGCATCAAAAGATTATCGAGTGCATACGACATTATGCATTGACGAGAAAAGGTGAGTCGGTTGTGATTACCTTTGACCGTCACCCGAAAAGCGTCGTCGAAAACAGACCCCCGTCCTTCATAACTTCAATGGATCACAGATTGTCATTGTTTGAACGTCTGGGAGTTGACCATACAGTAGTACTCCAATTTGACCGGGAGCTTGCAGAAATGACCGCTGAGGATTTTATCCATGAAATATTGGTCTGCTGGTTGGGCGTAAAGTGCATCGTGCTGGGGTTCAATTGTCATTTCGGCAAAGACCGTGAAGGGAATATAACCCTGGTTCGCAAACTGGCTGACAAATATGGTTTCGAGGTATACGAATGCCCGCCGGTAATATATCGTGGTCAGGTAATTAGCAGCACGGCCATTCGTCAGGCCATTCTCAACGGGGAGTTGGACAAAGCGGAGGCTATGCTTGGCAGACCAGTTTCCATCCTGGGTACGGTAGTAAAGAAGTCTGGCAGGGGTAGGATGTTAGGATATCCTACTGCCAATCTGGACTTGCATCATGAAGTAAGACCGCCTCGGGGTGTTTATGGAACAAAAGTTCGATGGGCTGAGCAAGACTATCTGGCGTTGACCAATATCGGTTTAAGGCCTACGTTTGCAAGAGAACCGTTTACGAGTGAAGATGAAACACTGGAGATCGAAGTACATATCCTTGATTTCCAAGGGACCCTCTATGGGCAAAACCTCGAGGTTCAATTCCTCTTTAAGATAAGGGATGAAATACCATTTCAGACGGTGGAGGAACTAAAGGCTCAAATTGAAAGAGACAAAGAACTATTGCTTAAAAGGACACTAACTGTCCAGCATATATAAGAATAAAATTGACAATAATTTAGATTTTTGCAGTTTTATGCAGTTTTCCTGTATTTTTGCGCCAATAAAGGCATTTCACCATTTACAACGGCAGGTGTAACGAGAAACGTTGAGTCGCCTTTATTGGAAGGCAAATGATACATGGCATCTAACATAAAACTCTCAAAGATAGACCTTAATGCCCTTGCACCCGTTTTCCTTTCAAAGGCTTTTTTGCTGATCGCTACTAATGCTTCGGGAGAGAATTCTAACCTGGTCTCTTCCATCTCAAAGAATTTTTGATATTGCTTGACCAGTGCATTCTTTGGTTCCGTCATGACCTTGATCAGGTCTTCCTGCGTCAGTGGCATTAAAGGAGCAATAATGGGCAGTCGCCCCACAAACTCCACAATCATTCCAAAATCAATAATGTCTTCTACTTCTATTTTACTCAGAATTTCTCCGAATGATTCATCAGGCCTGTTTTCCTTTTGTACATCAAATCCGATATTGGTTTTTCCAATTCTCCTCCGGATAATTTCCTCTATTCCCGTGAAAGTACCGCCACAAATGAAAAGGATATCCTTTGTGTCCATTTGAATATATTGTTGTTCGGGATGTTTCCTGCCACCCTGGGGAGGTATGTTGGATATCGTACCTTCCAGCATCTTTAGTAATGCCTGCTGGACACCTTCACCAGAAACATCCCTTGTGATGGATGGATTAGGACTTTTTCTGGCGATTTTATCAATTTCGTCAATATAAATAATTCCTTGCTGAGCCTTCTGGAGGTTAAAATCTGCATTTCGTAACAAGCCCAGGAGCACATTTTCTACGTCTTCTCCAACATAGCCAGCCTCAGTAAGGGTGGTTGCATCCGCGATGGTAAAGGGAACGTCAAGGATTCTGGCAAGGGTACGCGCCAGGAGGGTCTTCCCGGAACCGGTAGGTCCTATCAGTAATATATTGCTTTTTTCTATCTCAACCCCGTCATTACTGGATCTTGTAATGAGACGCTTATAATGATTGTAAACTGCAACTGCAAGGGTTTTCTTTGCCTTGTCCTGACCTATGATGTATTCATCTAACTGACCTTTGATCTGCGCTGGAGTGGGTATCTTCCCGATAGGTTTAGCCTGGACGTGCTTTTGGTCTTTTTTCAGAAGCATGTGGCACGCCTCCACGCATTCATTGCAGATGAAAACTTCGGCATCTCCCTGAATCAACCGGCTTACCGCGCCGTAGCCTCTTCCGCAAAAGGAACAACTTTTTTTACCTTCCATGGCTTTTTTAGCCATATTATCCTTACCTCAAAAATATCAATGCTACTAGTAATTAAAATATATTTGTAGAATATAAAAAATGATAGCAAACAGTCCCGTATTATGCAAATGTTTTTAAAACACACAATTATAGCGTGACGTGAGTCAATCTCATTTCCTGATTTTTGATTGAATTTTTAAAAATATCTTGACAATTTTTAGGTAATTTATATAATTCTCTTCACGCATTGAGAATGAGTCTCAGTTAACTTTTTTAAAGGTGATATAATTATGCGTTACTTACATCGTCTTATCGTAGTGTCATTAGCGGTAACTTTTTTCATTGCCGATGCCTTCGGACAATCTTCCGAAACCGAGGCCTTGAAAAGCAAAGTTGAAATGCTCGAAAGAGAATTGAAAGAGATCAAGGACCTGCTCAAGCAGCAAATTGAAAAAGACGCTCAAAAGGAGAAGGAAATCGCATCCTTAAAGGAAGAAGTGCAGAAGAAGGAGGTAAAAGTTGCCAAAGAAGAGGCACCGCCGGCTATTAGAGAGCATGTTGTTGGAGAGGAAGAGTATCGCCACGTTGAAGAAGAGTCTTATTTGTATAAGAAGGCAACCGAATTAACCGAAAAAAAGCTTGCCCCATCTTTTGGTGGTGTTTATACAAAGCCGTTTCTGAGGAGATTTGGGAGAAATACCTATCTGGGCGGTTACATGGACTTCGAGTATAGGTCAACCGAAAACGAAGCCGATCCACAAGGTTTTACGCAAAAGAGATTTATTCCTTTTATCTATTCTGATGTCTCCGACCGCGTTAAACTTGCAGCAGAAATAGAATTTGAGTTCGGCGGCGTGGGAGGAGGCAGAAACGGAGAGGTGATCCTGGAATTTGCTACCATGGATTTCCTGTTAACCGATTGGATTAATTGGCGGGGTGGTTATATTCTTACACCGCTGGGAAAACTTAATTTAGTACATGATTCACCTTTGCAAGACCTTACCGATCGACCGCTGGTAAACCAGTTAATTATTCCAACCACTCTTACAGACTTAGGAATGGGTTTCTTTGGTACTCTTTATCCAACAGAATTAAGTAAACTCGATTATGAGATTTACGTTACCAACGGTGTATTTCGCGGCTTAGACAAAGACGGCGAAGTACGCATTGGAGAGGTAAATGGATTAAGAAATACGAGAGGTGGATTTGCCAACGATAACTATAATGAAAGTCCCGGTATAGTAGGCCGTGTAGCCTTCAGTCCCTTTATAGGCCTGGAGTTTGGCGGATCTGCATATACCAGCAGATATGACGAAAATAATGATAATCAACTGACCATCCCGGCGTTGGATTTTACCTATCAAAGAGGTCCCTTTGAATTCGTAGGAGAAGGCGCTTATGCCTTTCTGGAAACGAATAGTTTTGCAGAGGATGCGGGTATAACTGATGATATGTGGGGTTATTATTTGGAAGCACGTTACCACTTTATGCCCTCTGTATTACGAAACTGGTCTCCTAAGATTTTTACGGAGAATTCAACCTTTACGTCCGTTCTGCGCTGGGAGCAGGTACAAACAGCGGGAAGGGATGACAATTTTGAAAGGGTTCATTGGCTAAGAAACCGGCTCACGCCCGGACTAAACTACCGCTACACTGAAGACACGGTCTTCAAGCTGGACTATCAAATAAATATGGAAGAAAAAGACATGCCTGATATATCCAATAATGCGTTTTTATTCTCTGTAGCAACATATTTCTAATATTTTGAAATTTCAAGATCTAAGCTGGTAGGAACCAACTCCTGTGGGCGACCAGGCACTTGCACGCTGCAGCAGGATGCGGGTTGCCGTCAGGAGATGGCTCCAACCCATTCGAAAGGAGCGCTGGAAAGTGAAGAAAAAGATACTTGTACTTGGCGGCGGGCCTTGTGGTTTATCTGCTGCCTGGGAATTATCCAGGTACGGACATGATGTCACCGTCATTGAAAAAGAATCAAAGGTAGGTGGATTATGCATCACGAATGAATATAAGGGTTACCGATTCGACCTCGGAGGACATCGTTTTATCTCAAAAAACAAGGAACTTGTTGAAAATGTTTGTAACATGATGGGGAATGATCTCCTGACTTCTCATAGAAAAAGCGTTATTTTATTGCAAGGAAAGACCTTTGAGTATCCCCTATCCGCCAAAGATATCTTTCTGAAGATGGACCTCTGGACAAATCTGAAGGCATTTACGTCGTATGTAATTGCTGCCATCTCCAGGGTTATCTTCCGGAAGAAAGACATTTCCTTTGAGGACTGGATCGTCAACCGCTTCGGCCGAACGCTTTATAATTTGTTTTTTGGTCCTTATACTGAAAAACTCTGGGGTATATCTCCCAAACTTATATCGAGCGACTGGGCATCTCAGAGGATCTCTTTGTTGAATCTCAAAGACGTCCTTTTCCGGCTCTTTAAATTGAAGAAAGGCACCCCACGAACCTATGCCAAGGCGTATTTTTACCCAAAAAAGGGCATAGGGCAGATGTTTGATATCATGAGTGAGGAAATCTCAGGAATGGGCGGAAAAATCGTCCTGAATGCAACAGTTTCGGGTATAAATGTAACCAATAATACGGTTGAAAGTATAACTTACGTTCAGCACGGTCTCACAAAGATAATCGAGTGCGACGCTGTCATTTCCACGATCCCTTTGCCAGATCTCATAAAGGCCTTTCCCATACATCTTACGAAGGACGTCATTGGTCATACCTCGACGCTAAAATTCCGCGCTGTGAGATTTTTGAATATCCTGGTCGACCTCCCTGATATCAGTGATAATACGTGGATGTATGTCTCTGAAGGGAAATATATCATGACGCGTATCCAGGAGCCAAAACGCCGGAGTCCCTTCAGTGCACCGGAGGGAAAGACGTCGGTTATGCTGGAAATCCCATGCAACGAAAATGATGAAATCTGGAACTGTCCCAGGGAAAGCCTGCTGAAACGTTGCCTTGCAGATCTAAAAGAACTGGGGATTGACATTCAGGACAGGGTCATTGATTATTTTACAACCAGCGTAATCCATGGCTATCCTGTCTATAGCCTCGACTATGCAATGCATAGGCAGAAACTCTTTGATTTTCTGGATCGCTACGAAAACTTGATTACGTGCGGCAGACAGGGTACATTCCGGTACATCTTTATGGACACGGCCATGGAGATGGGAATAACGGCTGCACAGAATCTTATGCTGGATAATTTATGCAAGAAGACTGACGTGCAATTGATGCATTCTGAAAAGGAATTGATCGAGGTAACCTCGGTAACTGCTTAAAAAGGCAAGAGTGCACCACCGAAAGATACTGGATATTACGGGGGAAGATAATAATTTAATAGTATGGGAATTTTCATGTTGTTTAAGCGTTTGTAGAGCGAAGAGGCTCTTTCCTCTACATTGAAAAGTCTCCGAAGGTTTAATCTTATGCAAGCAACCATTAATTATAAATTGAATGTACCGCATCAGACAAGAACGGACTCCTTACAAGAATACATAATTCCAGTGACTGCTGTGGGTATTTGTCTGATCACCCGATTATTATACTTTGGGAGGTACATCGATGAGTGGGATAGTGTGAATTTCGCCTTTGGTCTGTCAAAAGGATATGACATCCTGCATGATCAGCCACACTTCCCGGGCTATCCTGTTTATATGTTTGTAAGCTGGATTTGGTACACGATCCTTGGGTCGGATATACAGTCGTTGGTCTTTTCAGGTATCTTGTTTAGCAGTCTCGCCGTATTTCCTCTGTATGAACTCTCAAGACGTATGTTTTCAAAAGAGGTGGCTACCCTCACTGCTGCCTTATACATTGTTAATCCGCAGGTCTGGTTGCAGGCAGAAAAACCACTTTCAGATGCATTTGGTTTATTCTTTGTTATTACAGCTATCCTGTTTTTTTACATGGCATTAGAGCATACCCATGAAAATACTGAACCTCAGGCATCGCTGAAATACCTTGCGTGGGGCGGCGTACTCTTAGGGCTTGGACTGGGTGTCAGGGTGACTTATCTCGCTTTACTGCCCATAATGGCATATACGGCATATCAACTGATGCAAAAGGTGTGCGGTAAAAAGATTGTCGTATGGGGATTAGGCGGTCTGTTCCTTGGTGTGGTAAGCTGGTTGGGTTACCTCATTATCCGTTTTAGCCCGTACAGTTTTTACAGGAAATTCCTAAGCCACGCCGATTATCATTTTTACCGGGAAGGAAATTCCATCATCACCACCGATGATTATGGCGAACGCTTTTTCGACATTTTTCACAATCTCAGTGCGCACTGTTTGGGCACATGGTGGACAGATACCCCCATTCTCAGGATCGTTCCAACGATTATTCTTGTGGTTTCACTGGCGTATTTTTTTATCCATGAAAAATGGAATCTCAGGAATAAGTTCTTAATGGCCTTTTTTATCCCCTACTTTTTATGGATTGCCCTTGTGCAGGACGCCATTCGACAGATCATGGTACTTGTACCGTTTTTGGTGATTATTGTGAGTGCAGGTTTATGGCATATATTTACTGTCCACTTAAAAAACAGGAGATTCGGCATCATATCGTTTTTTGCAATAGTGCTTGCCTTTGTTGTTTCTCAAACCATTGATTCATTAAGGATCGTTTCAATGAACAGGAACGAAGAACCACCTTCGGTCTCTACGATAAATTACATAACAAAAAATTTTGATAAAAATGATACGAAATTTTACTGTCTAAATGACTGGCGTTTATTCCAATACTATGCCCCTGAGTGGTGCGACAGGAAAAACAGCCACGTGTATTTTGTCTCACGAATGAGCGGGGTACTCAAGGACCTGGAACGCGTAAAGAAGAAACCCAGGCATATCCTGATCTCATCTAAGCTCTTTGAGCGGGATAAGTATAAGGATAGGCTTAAAAAGCTGGCAGAATTCAAGAGAGATCGATATGGAGTTGCCGACTATAATTGGCTGGCTTTGTATCGTTTTGAGTGGAGGTGATTATGAAACTGCATAGAGCTGCATAGACACAACTCAAAAGTAAACAGTTTGCGGTTGGCAGTAGGCAGAGAGTAACGAATTCCCATTGTCAACTGCCAACTCCCTATTGCTTACCGTCGATGAAACGAGCAAGCGAATAGCTGCTGAAATATTTATAATTTTTCGTACAAATTTTTTCCAGGAGGGCAAAATGTTAAAAAATATATTTTTGTCGTTATGTCTTACTGTGACCATTGGTTCTTTATCTTTGTGTACATGTGCAGATGCACAAACTACGGGAAGTATATCCGGTACAGTAACCGATGAATCTGGGGATCCTGTAAGCGGCGCAGATGTAACGTTGAAAAGCAAGAAATTAAATTTTAAGGATAGCGGGACAACGGGAACCAATGGTGAATATGAATTTTCTGATTTAAATGCCGGTAAATATGTATTGACAGTAAAAAAGTCTGGCTATAAAAAAAAGAAAAAACAGGTTAAACTCAAGAAAGGGCAGGATAAGGTGGTTGATATACAATTAAAAACGCAAGGTTCGGGCGGCGGCAGCGGAAGTGGATCGGGTAGTGGCAGTGGTTCAGGGAGTGGCTCAGGAAGCGGCAGCGGAAGTGGGTCTGGCAGCGGTTCTGGAAGCGGGGAAAAATAACGTCACACCATGACTTTACCAGGCAGGTATGTTATCGGTCCGAACAGAGGGGAATTATCTCCCCTGTGAAAAGGAGTTTTTACAATGTAATACTACAACCATGTGATGGATTTTTTTGTTTCAAATGAATGAGAATGAGTCTTTGTTAAGTATTTTGTCTTATAAAACCCAATCTAATTTAAGAAAGGAGTAGTCTGTCGATGTTCGCACGAAACAAAGTGTTTTTATCGTTAGGGGTTATTACCGGTCTGCTTGCTGGGATACATTTGCTTGATGCAAAAGGGTCTGTTTTGCAGGCAGCCTCTCTTATGGGTGTTGTTTCAGATGAAAATGGTGAACCCTTAGAAGGCGTACGGGTAGAGATTAAGAAAAACGGTGCCAGTGGAAAAAAATCAAAAAAAGCGGCCTCAACAGATAGAGACGGCTTATATGAAATCGATAATGTAAAAAAGGGAAAATACAAACTCACCGTTAAATCCGTGGGATATGAAACGGTGACTGAGACCCTGAAAATAAACAAAAACAGTGAAGACATAGAAAAGGATTTTACCTTAAAATTTTCAGCCTATGCAAAAATCAGCGACACCAAGACAATGGATGCCGCGGTCGCTTCCTATAATGAAATTGGCGTGCTGAGGAAAAAAGATCCTATTGATGGAGATGCAATAGCATCTGCCTATGAGGGGGAATTGCAGGATTTAACAAAGGAGGTAGATGCAGAAAACAACTTAACTCTGGATAATGATATTTTGGCCGCTATAGATGACATTAAAAACAATAATAATCCCAAGCTTGCAGCGCAGGTCATCGACAAGACGCTGCAACGTGTCTTTTATTTAGCTATCCTCGATCGTATCACCGATGTCCGAGACGATTTTCATGACGGGAAAAAATCAGATCTCAAATTCCTGTGGGATGAGGCATATACAGCTTATCAGGCCATTGTGGGCACGGCGGACAGGGAAAACAAGGTGCTTACCGAAGATCGTACAAAAATCAAGACAGGAAGTAATCCCAACCTGGAAGACCAGATAACGGTTGCCTTTATACGGGGACAAAAAGCCCTGGACAGAAAAGATCATGACGAAGATGAAATTACCATTGGCATCCAGCGGCAGGTCATCAGACTCTCCCTCGTCCGTGCCTTCTACATAGCAGTTCTCAGAGAGGTAGAAGGCATCCTAAATAACCGCAACAGCAACCCGGAGAAGGCCCTTGAGAACCAAAAGGAGGGCGAGGTTTATTACAAGATTATTGAGGAATTCGTTTCGCGCGACAATCCCGAAGGCAATGAAATTATCAAGTCACAGCTTACTGGTGATTTAGCTGATGTGCATGCAGATACCATCGTAAGTGAATTGAGCAAAGGTTTTATTGGTAGAGTCAGAGGAGAATTGGAATCTAACAAATCAGCACTTAATAAAAATGACCGCGGTGATGCCGTGGTAACTGCTGAAGAGGCATTGCTTTATTCAAAGGTATTTTTGGAGGATCTGGAGTTGCGACTTGGTACAGACGACAGTATGGAGATGGAAGACGCCCTTCATGATTTGAGGGATGCCAGTAACAAGGTTAATAAAGCAAATGCAGATATCGCCAGTCAAGCAATATCAACTATTCTCGATAGCTATGAAAATGCATTGCTTTAGAAGTTGAAACAACAATGGATAGCGGAGAAACCCTTAAGTAATAAGGCAGTGGCGAACGCCGTTCGCCACTGAATAAATTTAACACTAAGGAATTTGAAACCGACCATGTAGTGGTAAGGCGCGCCTTGCCACTACTTGGTTATAAGAAGCCGAAGGCCTAATTTAATGTTTAGGAAATTCAAAGTTATGCTGGTAGGAGCCAACTCCGTTGGCGATCGGGCGCATGGTTGCCGTTGTGTATCGCCAACCGCCGTCAGGAGACGGCTCCTACCTTTGCATCACGAGAAAGTAGCCGAAGGCCTAATTAATTAAATGATAGGGAATTTCAAAGCTGCGGTTGTATAGATTAATTTTATTTATCTGCTAATAAAGGGAAGCAACATGACTAAAAACAGAATGAAATATTTTTTTATCTCTCTAGGAATCATTGCACCTGTTTTTTTCACAGTAATCCATCTCCGGTCAGGCAATGCAAGCAATCAATCTATGTTAAAAGAGGCAAATACGGAAATTAAATCCCCTCAAAAAAACAAAAAA
>JBKBTA010000050.1:0-16768 GCA_046291035.1 Candidatus Brocadia sp. | reverse complement strand
AAGAATATATAAGTGCCGTAATACTAAAGAAAGACCTGAAATCCTTGAACATGCAGTTTCTGGATACCAAAAATTACCCGGATGTAATTTTTTTAAATGTTACGAATATGGCAGTAGAATGCAAGATTAAAGAGATTGCAGAAGATACCATCCAGGTACTCATCCCTACCGCTGCGATTTCTTCACTTAAGATGTTCTTTCAGCCCGGGGATAAACAGGTAAAGACGGTCCCCGATGAGGTTGAGAGCAAACCAAAGACAATGGATGTGGTTGTGAAAAAAGAAAAAATGGGACAAACAGAAGGACGAGTACCAGAATCCAAGCTGGAAGACGGTGGGGAAAGCAGGATTGCAGATGAGATAAGGACGTCTCCTACCGAAAAGACAAGCGCGGGAAAATACTATCGGCTAAAGACGAAAAAGAAGAAAGTGGAAAGAGCCGAGGTGGAAGGTGATCTATCGAAGACGGAAACAGAAGGTGTAACTGCGGGTGTGGATGAATCCGTTATGGGTGAAAAAACACAGGAACCAGATACAGAGACGTCCGAACTGAAACAAAAACTGGCAAGTGAATCACAGGATAAGGGAAGTACTGATACCGCAGAAGAATATCTGAAGAAAGAAAAACCCGTTATTCAGGATCCAAATCTAGGCTCGGTTGAAGGGAGGATATTGCACAGTGGAAAACCCCTTCCGGATTGTCAGGTAAAGTTGCAAATGTTAGAAAAAGGCGGACTGTTATCGAAAGGGTATCGCCCTGTCGAAGGGGCCGTTGAGCTTGAGGCTGTAACGGATAAAGACGGCATCTATCATTTTATGAATGTGTCGCCGGGACTATATAAGCTGTATTGGAAACCTCCATCAGAGACAACATGGGTTAGACGATTCAAGATGGAACCTGATGTCATTGTAACTTCTGGTAAGCCTACCAATCCTAAAGACATTGAGACGTTGAAGAGAACATTAAATTAGTGTAAATTCATAGCGCAGCATAGCCGCAACCAAATTGACCTCCCCTTCATCCCTCCTTGCGAAGGTGGGGAAAGAGGGGTGGTAAAATCTCACACAAAAAAGAAGTTTTTAAGGGTAATACTATAAAATTGAGTTCTGTTGATCAGCGAAAGTGGAATACAAAGATATTTTAGTGAATGTAAATAATTTTGTAATACTTTATTGAAACTATTATTGCATTGTTGAAATCGTGCCTCAACTACCAAGATTGAAGAAATATCTTTTTTCCTCGGTTACATAAAAAACTAACAATTTGGAATTTAATTAGTTACATAATTTTTTTTGATTTTTTTATTTTTTTCCAAATAAGGAATGAATATTGTTCATGTTGGAAACGCATTGCGAGTTTTTTTAAAAATAAGCCCTGCTCTGTGACTAAATTGCGGTTGACAAATTCTCTTCTTGGATGTATTATGCGCATCTTTGAATTGGGTATATTAAGCAAAGTTCTTATGTTTTAAAAGATGAATATGGAGGTAATGATGGTGAAAAGTTTGCGACACGTATCTATTATTGGGGGTTTGGTATTTGGAGTGATGGCCAGTGCGATGTGGACAAATTATGCGGCAATGGCAGAGGCCTACAAAGAGATCGATGTGAAAGACGGGGGAACAATTGTCGGGACGGTCAAATATGACGGCGATATTCCATCTGCAAAAATATTAAAGGTTGATAAAGACGAGCAGACCTGTGGCCATGAAAATAAGCAATCAGAGGAATTGGTGATCAATGGAGAGTCTAAGGGTATCAAAAATGTCGTGGTTTCCCTGGTTGATATTGCGGCTGGTAAGAAGGCGGAAACAGGGACTGTTGCATTGGATCAGAAAGAATGTGTGTTTATTCCTCATGTGCTTGCCGTATCTGCCGGCGCCAGTGTGGATCTGCTGAATAGCGATAATGTAATGCACAACCTTCATTCCTGGTCAATAAAAAATCCTGGCTTTAATGAAGGGGTGTCTGGTGGTGGGAAGATAACAAAAAAATTTGATATCCCTGAGGTGATTAAGATAACGTGCGATGTCCATAAGTGGATGAGTTCTTTCATAGTAGTGAAGGCCAACCCTTATTTTGCTGTTACGGATGAGAACGGACGATTTAAGATTGAGAATGTGCCGGCAGGTTCATATAAGATAGAGGCCTGGCAGGAAAAGCTTGGAAAAAAGACAGGTGATGTGACTGTAAAGCCCAAAGAAGAGACTACGGTAGACTTCGTTTACGCAAAGAAATAACTGTGATTATACTTTTATCGAAATGTGTAACTTACTCGAATAAAAAGGCGCACCGCTAATGAATAATTTGAAGATATTGCTGCAATTCACAAAAAGAAGTGCTTTTGTTGTTATTTTGTTATTTTTCCTCTCTTTTATCTCTTCCCTTTCGCCTTCTCAGGAAGCGACAGCCGCTGATGCTCCAACGCAAACGACAAAAGAAGGTGGTGTGGAACTACCTCAATTTGAGGCGGGTCAGCCATCCGCATCTTCTCAATCGCCTGAAGGACAGCCTGCGGAAGGTGCAGGGACTGCCACTGCGGCAGTAGAGGAAGAAGAATTAGCCCCGGTTCAATATCGGACATTTTTCGGTATGGATTCCCGGACGGTTGTCTGGATTGTGTCAGAGTTGCACCTCATGTTTGCTGCCTTTGTGCTTGGCGTTCCCATCTTTGCTGTGATTGTGGAGATTGTGGGTTTCAAGGGGGGCGACATCAAATATGACAAGATGGCAAAAGAATTTACCAAGCTGTTGTCGGCGGCCTTTGCCACGACTGCCTCATTGGGAGGTTTGCTTGGATTTTGCCTGTTCGGTTTGTATCCGGAGTTTATGGGCCACATGACAAATGTTTTTGCACCAACCATGTATGTTTATGCCCTGATGTTCTTTGGTGAGGCATTTACCTTGTATGGCTATTATTACTCCTGGGAGATCCTGAAAGGGACTGCTGCGAAGAAATGGTTCCACATCACTCTGGGTGTGCTCCTCAATCTCTTTGGAACGGGGTTGATGTTCTTGACCAACTCCTGGGCTACATACATGATGAGCCCGGCAGGGATTGTGCCGACGACGGGAAAGGTGCTTAGTTTATACCACGCCATATATAATCCGCTCTGGATGCCGGTAAACATCCACAGGTTGATCGCCAATGTGTGCTTTGGTGGTTTTGTGGTGGGCGCCTATGCAGCGGTAAAATTCCTGGGCGCAAAGACGGAAGAAGAGAAGGCGCACTATGACTGGATGGGTTATGTCGGAAATTTTATAGGGGTTGGGGCGCTGATTCCTCTGCCCTTTGCTGGATACTGGTTGGGGCGTGAAGTGTATAGTGCCAGTCCTGTAATGGGTAATATCATGATGGGTGGAGCGTTTTCCTGGACGTTTATCATCCAGGCAATCCTGATCGGCATGCTCTTTATTGGTGCGAATTATTACCTGTGGCTTGGAATGGGGAGGATTAAAGGGTCTGAACGCTACACAAAGTTCATTAAGTATCTTGTGTTTGTTATCTTCATGTGTTTTGCCGTGTGGCTCACCCCTCATAATCTGCCACTGAGCGGCGAAGAAAGGGCAATGATCGGTGAGCAGTACCATCCTTTCTCCAAATATTTCGGAGTTATGGCAGCGAAAAATGCCGTGGTCAATCTGATCATCCTGTCAACCTTTTTCTCCTTCCTGATTTACAGGCGGAGCAATAAGGGGGAAACGGTGCCATTTTCTGAACAGGGGCGGGCTGGCAAGATAGGCATATTTTCCGCCCTGATCTTTAGCCTGTTAATGCTAGTTTCTTATGCGATTTCGCTCAACTTTGTAGAATTAGAGGCCAACATAAAGGTTTTTGTGAAACCGCTCATACGTGCACTTTATATCCAGTCGTTTGCGGTCTGTCTGGCTGCCTTCTTGACTTTTAAGAACAAAGGGAAGCTGGCGCAGGCCATGCTATTTACGGTTACTGCGTGCATTGCCGTGATCTATTTCTGGTATTATGGTTTCCAGGTCATGCAGAAGGCCAATCTGGTGTTGAGATACTTGTCTGTAACGCAGGTTTCGATTGTGATGAGTTGTCTGATCATGAATGCTGTTATCGATATCTTTATGTTCCGCAAAGCGAAACTTGTGGGGGGTATTGTGTGGGGAAAGATGCCTGTGAGGTCACAGTATGCATTACTTCTCCTCTGCGTGGTTATCGTCATTCTGATGGGGCTTATGGGCTTTATACGTTCCGGGCTGAGGATGGATTGGCACATTTATGGTGTGTTGCAGGATACCTCGCAGTGGGCGTACACGCCAACTTTATCGTTTATGGGTAGGGTAGTTGGTTTAATCGTTGCCCTCTTCCTGGGTTTAGTTACTTTTGTGTTCTGGCTTGCTAACCTGGGTGAAAAGAAAGAAAAAGGGGTATTGAAAGAAGAGTTTGAATTAACAGAGCCTCATCCGGAGCACTATACGTAGTACTTGATAATGAATGTTTAAATACCCAAGAGAAATTTGAATTAGCAGGAAGTAAAAAGCAAAAGAAAATGCATTGTGAAAACCGTGATGGGTAATTCATGAATTTGAAATAAGTTAGCGGAATAATTGACATGTTGAATATGAATGAATTTCACTATGGTAAAATGAAGGCCTGGAAAAACTTATGAATAAGAGCATGCTAAAAATTACAGTTTTTGGAATTGCAGTTATAGGATTTTATATCTATATCACAATATATGTGGCAGGGCTTTCTGGCACGGGTGGAGGTGAGACCGCTGGGGGTGTAAGCCCGGAGGCCGGTGAAAAGATATTCTGGGGCGACGGGCAGTGTGGTACCTGTCACAAGATAGGGACAAGTGGGAGTGCTACGAGGGGCCCGGATCAGGAAGGGTTAGCAAGCAGGGCTGAGGAACGAGCAAAAGAGTTGGGTATGCCTTCCGGGTTGGATTATCTCGTAGAATCCATTGTGGAGCCGGAGAAATATATCGTAAAGGGATACGATAAAATCATGCCCAGGGTATATGACCCACCTATTATGCTGTCACGCGAAAAGATACTGGCGGTTTTAGCCTATCTGCAGACGCTGGGTGGGGAACCTGACATCAATGCACTCATGAAATATAAGGATAAGATACCTGAGGCATCGAAAAAGAAAGTAAAACCATGGGTACCTCCTATTGTGGTTGATGCGAAGGAAGGAGAAAAGGTGTTTTTTGATGAAACACGTCCGGTTACCTGTGGAAAGTGTCACGTCGTGAATGGGAGAGGGAAAAAGGTGGGGCCAGAGCTTACCGGGATTGGTGCAATTCAGACACCTGAATATTTTGTGGAGTCTATCCTCAAGCCCAGTGCAAAGATTGTGAAAGGCTACGAGACGATGTATGTGATAACTTCTGATGGTATACCTTACAATGGTTTAATTAAAAGCGAGACAGAGGAAGAGCTTGTGTTGTTAAAGGAAGAAAGCGGGGAAATTGAAGAGGTCGTTATTCCCAAAGCAGATATTGCTGAAATGAAAAAGCAGGAGGTGTCCATCATGCCTGGAAATATTGGTGAACTTTTAAGTGTAAAGGACTTTTATGGTATTGTGTCCTTTTTGCAAAGTTTGAAATAGATAGATTGTGTGGTGCATAGCGATTGAATAATAGTTAGGAGTGTATGAATGGCTAATAAACGCAAGACTTTTTTGTTTATCTGGATCATAGCAGCCGTCGTCTGTTTGTTTTTGTTCCTTAAATATGCTTCGCCAAAGGTTTTTCAGGTGTTAATGGGGAAAGGGCACCCCATGCCTACCCCGAGTACCCTGATGATGTGGTACATGATTATGGGGGTTTTGGCTGGCCTGGTGTATGCGACTACCAGCAATCAGAAGTTTGTAGATTTTTTAAGTTTTTTGCTTCCCGATCGGGGACCAAGGATTAAGTTTTTACTACAAAAGATGCTATTTATTGGTTTCCCTGTCCTTGTCGGATGGTTTGTGTATACGTGGTCGATTCCCGGCGCTGCTTCACCCGTTGAGCTGAGGATTCAGCACCCGACATTGCCACAAGACTTTGAAAAACTTGAAAATCCCTTCAGACAAGCAGATGCAGATACCCAGCGGAGGTGTATCGAAGAAGGGAAGATACTTTTCCAAACGTATTGTCGTCCCTGTCATGGTTCGAAGGCAGACGGTAACGGGCCGTTTGCCAATGCATTCCGTTTAAGGCCGATAAACTTTCAGGATCCGGGTACCATTGCAACGGTAGTGGATAATTACCTCTTCTGGCGAATTAAAGAAGGTGGGCCTGGTCTCCCTTCAGAATCTACACCCTGGGACTCGGCGATGCCTTCGTGGAAAGATGATCTGAAGGATGACGAGATCTGGAAGATTATCATGGGTGAGTATGATACTGCTGGTGTTATGCCCCGCCAAAGAGAAAAACTTGAGTAATGGGTGTTTGTGTAAAACAGGATTTGTCTTCACTGTTTTTGAAGATTAATTTATAAACAGCAAGGAAAAAGAGCAATTAATACTATGATAAAAGCGTTGAAAAAAGGATTGATTGGTTTTGGATTAATCGGCGTATGTGGGAGTGTCTTTTGGGTATGTGAGGAGGCATCCGCGCAAGCGTCACATTTATTTAGAACGTATAAACATGAAGTACCTCAAAAGTTGCCGGAAACGCCAGAAGCCGTTGCTGAAGGAAAAAAAATTTATGAAAAGAGGTGTTGGTATTGTCATGGAATTGAGGGAAGAGGGGATGGCCCTGCCTCAATAACCATGTTCCCAAAGCCAAGGAACTTTACCAGGAATGAGTACAAGGTTCGTTCCACTACATTTGGGTCAGTCCCTACGGATGAAGACTTGTTCAGAATAATCACCAGCGGTATAGAAGGGACGGCCATGCCTTTCTGGAGCACTATCAGCGAGGCAGAACGGTGGCAGGTGCTGTATTATGTAAAGACCTTTAACGATCAGTTTAAAAAAGACGGCACACCAAAAGTGGTTCCTGTAAGTGTTGTGGCTTCGACCCCTGAAAGTGTTAAAAGAGGCCAGGAGTTATTTCGGGAAATGAAGTGTTTTGAGTGCCATGGCGACGACGGCAGAGGGAACGGGCCGCTAACGGTTGCTTTACAAACTGAGTGGAATATGCCTTATCGAGCTCGGGATTTAACAAAGGGATGGAATTTTAAGGGTGGCAATACGATGGAAGATATCTATCGCACGATTTCAACAGGTTTTAATGAAACTCCTATGGGCTCATATTTAGAAAAGCTTTCCGATGAAGATCGCTGGCATGTCGCGCACTTTGTGAGAAGTTTGGCAAAGGATATGGCATCAGACGTTGTAGTCAAAGTAAAGTTGCTTGAAGGTGATCAACTGCCATCCGAGCCTTTGGATGAGAATTGGAGTAAGGCTTCTTCGGTGGAAATTCCGCTGGCAGGTCAAATTATTGCAAGTCCAAGACATTGGACTCCATCCGTGGACGCAATCATGGTCAGGGCAATGTACAATAAAGATGAAATTGCCTTCCTGTTGGAATGGGATGATTCTACTAACAAACAAGAGGATATCTTCAGAGATGCTGTTTCCATTCAGTTCCCGACAAAGATTCCGGAATCGCTAAAGAAACCGTATTTTGCAATGGGTGACTCTAGCGGGGCTGTAAATCTATGGAGTTGGAAGGCTTACTGGCAAGAGGGTTTTGGGCAGATTGTGGAAGCCCCCGGTACGGAACCAGGGATAGTAAGCGAAATGAATGCAAAGGGGTTTAAGAGTATTACGATACAGCCACCCGAAAGCCAGAATGTTACGGGGAAGGGGATATACCAGAACGGAAGATGGAAGGTTGTGTTGAAACGAACCCTGAAAACCGAAGATGCAAAGGGAGATATACAATTTGAGATTGGGAAGTTGATCCCTGTGGCTTTTGCGGTATGGGATGGTTCAAATAGTGATGTTGCCGGGCAGAAGTCAATATCGGCATGGTATTACGTCATGCTTGAAAAACCCGTTCCTAAGACGGTCTTTGCGTACGTTTTGGTTGCCATCGTCATGGGTGCGAGTGTTGAAATGTGGTTTATCGCCAGACTGCGCAGATTCCCTCCAAAATTAGAAGAAGAACAATAAAAATATCTTGTTAAGGAGTCTTGAATGAGGTTAAGGTCTATAGTTAGCTTACAGAAAATAACGTTTGTAATAACCATGATATGCCTGTCTCTAACGGGGTTGGACAAGGTTTCTTTTGGACAGGAACGAAAGATAGATGCCCTTTATTTGGAGTTAGATAAAAAGTATAGGATTCCTGAACAATGGACTGTACTCCCTTTTGAGCTCGAAGATCCTTATAAGAGAATTAAAAATGGGCCTCCGCTGGTTAATATTATTTATAAGGCAAAGGTAGAATGGCTTTCCCGGTGGATTGCTAACCCAAAAGCGGTAGTACCAAACGCAAAGATGCCGAATCTCGGATTGGATTTTGAGGAGATTAAGGCCGTTATTGCCTATCTTGGCAGCATTGCCGAAAAAGAAGTGCCTCAGGTTTCATGGGATGCCTTTTTATTGAAAAAAGAGGAAGATCTTTCGGAGGATGAGTATGACAAGATGGATAAGGTCTATAATAACGGAAAAGGTGTATGGGGACGCGCCAGATGTACGATTTGCCATCCGATAAAAGGGGTTGGTGGAAATGTGGGGGTTGGGCCGGATTTGGGCGAAATTACAACAAAAATTAACAGGAATTGGTTGTATGACTGGCTGAGCAACACGAAAAGTCATTTTCCCGATACGATGATGGCACAGTACCGGTTTAATGACGCGGATGTGCGGGGAATTGTAGAGTTTATCTTGCGAGATACGCAGTTCATACCCGAAGAGAAAGAAGAGGAAGAGGGTGAGGCCAAACCTGCAGAACCGGAAGTTAAGGTGTTGACGGAAAAAGAATTTAGCAGTATAAGAAAGGATAATGCCCTTATTGAAAAAGGAAGGGATATCGTTGAAAAGACAAGGTGCATTGTTTGTCATGATATAAAAGGAATTTCCGAATTAATGCCTGTAGTGGAGAAAAAGCATGAGGGATTGGCTGGCTTTGAAAAACTTTTATATGAGATACGGTGCCTGACCTGCCATCGGATACAGAACAAAGGTGGTACCTATGCGCCCAACCTGACAATCGCCGGTAGCAAGATAAAGATGGGGTGGGAGCGTGAGTTTTTACAGGCGCCTGATATTATCCGCCCGCTTAGCCAGCAGATGCCGAAGTTTAATTTGACTGAAGATGAAGCAAAGGCGGCTACTGAATATATTGAAAAGAATCTTATCACCAAAGAGGCCCTCCCGGATATTTATAAGGAAGGGCCACCCGCTCCCGAGATAATTGCTGCAGGGGAGAAGGTTTTTTATGATAAGGGTTGTAATACCTGCCATTCAGAAAATATTACAAAAGGCGGTGGCGTCGTTGGTCCTAACCTTGCAACTGTGGGAGATCGGCTGCAGCCTGCATATATTCTCTATCATTTGAAAAATCCGCAGCAGGTAAACCCTCAGGGTGTAGAGCCGAACTTTGGTTTGTCAGAAGACGAGTTGAAGCAACTGGTAGGTTTCTTGGTCGATCATGTGAAGAAGAAAGAGGGTAAATAATGGGATATTTTTTATCTGGTAAAAAATTAGTTATAAGCTCATTCGTTCTACTGAGTGTCTTGTGTGCCTATTCAACGGCAAAGGGATTAGATGTTTCTCCGCGGGAGCAGGCGTTTTTGCTATCGCCCAAAAAGACCTTTGAATATTATTGCTCACCATGTCATGGGATGAAAGGGAAGGGAGATGGTACGTTTTTCACCATTGATTTAAAACCGAAGCCTAGAAATTTTACCGATGTTGAATACATGAAAAAGAGGACCGATGACCAACTGGTAAAGTCCATTACCGATGGTTCGAGGGCGGTTGATAAATCTAATCTTTGCCCTCCTTGGGGTAAGACGCTTACAGAGAAAAGGATCAAGGAGCTGGTAGCCTATATACGCAGTCTTTCAACGCAGGAAGCTGCAAAGCCGGTAGTTGCGGTAAAAGAAACTACCGTTGAGGAGAAAAAGGACAGCGTATTCAAGTCATCGATGAGATGGTTATTTATTGGTGTGATTACTCTGGCATTAGCTGGAGGGGCTATTAACGAATGGAAGAAGCTCAGGAATGAATCGTCTCAGTGTTAGAGGATAACTAATCGAACGTCTCTATGTATAAAAACATATTCATCGCTATTGATAATTCGAGCCACTCTAATTTTTGCATTGATCTTGGTATTGACCTTGCCAAAAAGTTCGGCTCTCGGTTGGTGGGATGTCATGTCTACGATGCTTCATTGCATCAGAGGCGGTTTCGCGATATGGAAAAGGGGCTGCCGGCACAATATCAGGATGAAAGCGTACTTCAAAGGCAGCGAGATCTCCATAGTTCATTAATTAACCTTGGACTTAAGTTGATTTCTGAATCTTATCTGGATGTGTTTAAAAACAAGTGCAGGGAAGCAACCGTTCCTCACGAAGGTCTATTATTGGAAGGCAAAAACTATTACGAGATCATTAAAGAAGTACAGGGAAATCAATATGATCTTGTGATGATGGGGGCACTTGGTTTAGCCGCTGTGAACGATCATGTAGTTGGGAGTGTTTGTGAACGTGTGGTCAGGCGCATCAAGACCGATGTCCTCGTGGTAAAAAATAGGCGTTTAGAGGGAAAGGTGGTAATTGCAGTGGATGGAAGTGAGCCGTCTTTCGCCGGAGTTAAATCAGCCATCTCCTTTGCAAAGGTGTTTAACCTGAAGCTTGCCGCCGTATCTGTATTTGATCCGCATTATCACCGGGTTGCCTTTGATAGTATTGCAAAGGTACTTTCCAAGGATGCGGGGCAGATTTTCAGGTTTAAGGAACAAGAAACCCTCCATGAGGAGATTATAGATAAAGGCCTTGCCAAGATATATCAGGGCCATCTGGACCGGGTAAATCGAATGGCAACAGAAGCGGGGGTGGAAACAGATATTGTTCTGATGGATGGTAAACCGTATGATAAAATATTAAAATACATACAGAACGAAAAACCCACAACGGTAATCCTGGGACGCACGGGTGTGCATAACACCAATGGATTAGATCTTGGCAGTACAACAGAAAATTTGTTAAGGTTAGCGCCTTGTAATGTATTGCTTGCGGGGGGAAACAAAGAGGCAGCGCTTGATGTTTCGGTGGATTATCGGGAATCTCTGAAGTCGTCTGGAAATGAAAAAGAAGTTGCACTGAACGTACACGATCAATCGTTTAAGGAAAATAGTTTTTTGAGAACTGTTAAGACTGTTCAAAAGGCTTCTGAAAAACAGCATACAAGAACTCAAATCCCTGTTTGGACGCAGGAAGCACAAATACAAACAGAGCGTATTCCTTCTTTTGTCAGAGACATAGTTAAGAAAAAAATTGAGGATTATGCATATGAGAAGGGCTACAGTGAAATAACTACACAGATTGTCAATGAAGCAAAAATCGCATTTATGAATGATGGTTCGTTTCACAGGATTTGATACCCAGATTGCTATTTATATTAAATATAATTTAGTATTAAAACTTGCGAACGGTATAGAAAATACGAGAATACGAGTAATCTTGCCCTCTTACCTTTCTCGATCTTTAGGAAATAGTAATTATTCATTTCTTTATCGTGTCGGTATTTTAATGATCATTTCAATTGTGCATTGTTCGTTTCAAAGAAGAAATACCTCCGTTACACAATTTTTTTTGTAAAGGCAGAGAAAGAAATCTGTAATATGGTGAAAATAAAAAAACTACGTTATGGCCATTATTATGTGAATTGTTTTTGATGAATGGAATTGGATTTGCTCATTGGTGGTCAAGGTAACATGGAGGTGGGATGCAAGAGGTGGTTCGTAATACTCTAGACAGTTTTCAAAGCGATAAGTATGTGCGTTTGCAAATGGAGGGAGGTTGGTAGTTTTAATGCGCTTGTGTTTAATACAATGTTATGGTATGATTAATTTATTTTAAAAGAATTTTTGTAAGGGTTATTAAAGGAGGAGTGGAGAATGAAGAAAGCTTATGTGTTATTTAAAAGGTATGGTATAGCCCTCCTAAGCTGTACGTTTCTTAGCGCTACATTATTTGCTGCTGAGGAAACGGCGCCAGGGGTTAAAGGGGTGTCTGAAGAGGAATTTACGCCGGCCAAGGAGGTGTTGACAGTAAAATACGTTGAAGTAGGTAAGCCGTATCATATGGACGTAGAATCGTTGCAGGGGTTTTTTAAAGACGCACAGGCCGTTACGATTCCCCTTCAGATGCAGGACAAGGCATTTCCCAATGGTGGAGGTTCTGTGAAGAGCGCGGAAGTAAAGGCTATCCATGATGGCCTTGCGATCTATTTCAAGATTACCTGGAGCGATCCAACAAAGAATGCCAGGGCAATTGCCGTTCAGGAGTTCAGGGATGCGGTTGCTTTGATGTTTCCTTTGGGTGCAGTGGAAATAACGCCAGCAGAGCACTTTAGCCCAAGAATGGGTGACAGGGAAAAGCCCACAAACATCTGGCATTGGAAGGCAGACTGGGAGGCGGATTTGTTAGTAAGGGGTGAGTTGGAAGACGTTGAAGTCCAATATCCCAATATGCATGATGATTTTAACTTGAATCCGTATAGTGCCTACTATCATAGGGAATTAATAACGAGTGTTGAGGTTTTGTCAGGAGGAAGGGCCGCAAATAATCTGCTTTCTCAGCCTGGCAGGGGTAGAACGGTAGAGGATTTGAATGCGGAAGGTTTTGGTACACTCACAACCCAGGCGCATCAGGACGTAAATGGATGCAGTAAATATGAGGATGGGATATGGACGGTGATCATGTATCGTCCATTAATTACGGAGGATCCCCATGACGTGCAGTTTGTTCCGGGCGGAACTACCTATTTCAACATGGCGGTGTGGAACGGGGGAGAAAAAGATAGGAATGGACAAAAGAACATATCTACTCAATGGCATCCTGCGACACTAGAAAGAGTTGCCTGGCAATAATTTACTCTGGAAAATATAAAGTTTAAGGAGGATTAAAAAATGACATTAGTACATAACTGGCATTTAGGGAGGCGTATGGAGTATCCCTATTTTGAATCCAGACCAAAACGACAATTTGCAGCGATATTTAACATTAACAGATGTATTGCCTGCCAGACGTGTACCATGGCCTGTAAGAGCACATGGACTTATAATAAGGGGCAGGAGCATATGTGGTGGAATAACGTGGAGACCAAGCCATACGGTGGGTATCCGCAATCCTGGGATGTTAAAACGCTAAAGCTGATTGATAATGGAGAAAATACCTGGTATACCGACGAGAAAGATGAAAAGTTGTCTCCTTATGGGGTATACGAAGGTGATACCATATTTGAGGCAGCTGCTAAGAAGAATATCAATCAGTGGGCAGTAGGATACATTCCGGAGGATAAGGAATGGAGATCTCCAAATTTTGGTGAAGATGTGGCAAAGAGTAATAAGCCGGATGAATATTCATCGTTGCCGGAACATAGCCGGTGGTTTTTCTATCTCCAGAGACTGTGCAACCATTGCACTTATCCTGGATGTCTGGCTGCGTGTCCCAGGAAGGCTATTTACAAAAGGAAAGAAGACGGGATCGTTCTTATAGATCAGAAAAGATGCAGGGGGTACAGGAAATGTGTTGAGCAGTGTCCATACAAGAAACCCATGTACAGGGGTTTGACACGGGTGAGTGAAAAGTGCATTGCCTGTTATCCCAGGATTGAAGGGCGTGACCCTTTAACGAAGGGACGTCCGATGGAGACAAGGTGTATGACTGCCTGTGTAGGGCAGATTCGTTTGCAAGGATTCCTGGATGATAATCCAAAAAATCCAGTCACCTGGTTAATCAGACACGATAAATTGGCTTTACCGCTTTATCCTCAGTTTGGGACAGAGCCTAATATCTATTATATTCCGCCGAGATGGGCACCACGCGCTTATTTAAGGCAGATGTTTGGGCCTGGTGTGGATGAAGCGATTGATAAATTTATGGTACCTTCCCGGGAAAGGTTGGCGGTCATGTCTTTATTCAGGATGACGCAGACCATTGTGTTTGAATATAAAATTGAGGAAGGTCCGAAGGTGTTTGAGACGGTGATTCATGGCAAGAAGTTTGAGATGTTCAACGATACGATTATTGGGTATGGTGAGGATGGACAGGAGGTTGTCAGAACAACCGTAGAAGAACCTGTCTACATCAGAGACCCAAAACATTATAATTCAATTTAGGATTGAGGTTCATTATGGCGGTTGACAGTAGTAGTCTGTTAGATAAACAGGGGACGTCCAGCGTAGAAAACCTGCTGACACGGAGTGTTATGTACCAGGTTCTTTCTTCATGTTTTTTATATCCGGTCGTGAAGAATTTGGATGTATTGAAGAGTCCGGATTTTCAAGAGCACTCGAAGAATTTAATCAGATGTTATGAAGAACTGGACAATGGGGAAGAGTTAAAGATGTGTTTGAGCGAAGTTCAAAAGGCATATAGCAATACATCTGTGGAAACTCTGCAAAAGATATATAATCGCATAGTGGGGCATACCATATCGAAAGAGTGTCCTTTGTACGAAACCCAGTATGGGGCAGCTCATGTGTTTCAACAAGTGCACGAGTTGGGCGATATTCAGGGTTTTTATAAGGCCTTTGGTCTGGATGTTTCCGATGTAGAGAGGGAACGATGTGACCACATCAGCGTAGAGTTGGAGTTTATGCACTTTTTGTTGTACAAGCAGGCCTATGCATTGGAAAATCATGGAGAGGAAAAGGCACTAGTATGTATAGATGCTCAAAAAAAATTCCTGAAGGAGCATGTTGGGAAATGGGTTCCTCTCTTTGCGATTCTCTTTGGCAGGAAGGCCGAAGAGGGTTTCTATTATGCATTATCTGCGTTGACGAAAGAATTTTTGCGATTGGAAATGAAACTGTTGGACGTAAGGACGGAGATGTTTAAAGAGTCCGATTTAAACCAAGAAGCGGTGGCTGGTCCACCAGATGAATGTTTGTCTTGTGCGTCTTCTGAAGATGTTGGAGTAGAGTGAGCAGGATTTTTATGAAGATTGAATTTGATCCAAACTTAATAGAAGAAGTGATATTCCGGGAATTGAAGGCAAGGGAGGAAAAGGGCGATTTTTCTCTTACCAATGAGTATCATTCCTTAACAGATCCTGTTTATGAGAATTTACCATTGGATGAAAGGCCTGCGCAGTTTAAAAAGATCGAATGGGACTTCTTTAAAAAACTCGGTTTTTCAGAGGTAATTAAAGAAATTTTTGCTGAGTTTCCTGAACTTGAAGGTAAGGTTCTTGGTGGGGTTGTAATAAAAGCGCAGAATCCGTTTGATGAGGGTTCCAATCTCACGAAAGGTCCGAGTGAAGAAGCATCTCGGAAAAAGGTCACAATCAAGGTACTATCCGAACGTTTCCAAGATATTCCTTTTCTTAAAAAGGTAATCAGGCATGAGTTGATGCACGTATCAGATATGGTTGATGAATCTTTTGGTTACAGAGATGAACGTCTTGGATGCAATCCAATGGAGGAAAGTATCATCAGGGAACGGTATAGTACTTTCTGGGACATTTTTGTGGATAGCCGATTAATCAGAAAAGGGAAGGAGACCATTTCTGATAAAGAAAGCCGAAACCGGGAGTTTGAATCGCTTTATAAAAAGATCCCGTTCGAGATTAAAGCTGCTATTTTTGACGTCCTCTGGCAAGATGAGCGATTGACACACGATAGGATATTGGAATTGTCGAAGGATGTAAATAAAGTAATGATGATTGCTGAAGGTTTGCCGGTAAAACACGTTGAAAAGGCAAAAAAAACACTTTTACCAGGAGCGCAGTGTCCGTTATGTCAATTTCGTACCTATCATTGGGTTGATAATTTTGAGCAGGAACCGTCTCTTGTGGAACTTATCAAAATGGATTTTCCGGATTGGGAGCCTGAAGATGGTGCCTGTGAAAGGTGCGTAGAGGCATATAAGGTACGAAGTTCTAATAGTATCTATAGTTAATACTTTTACATAAATGGTTTTATATTGAGAAAGGAGTAGGAAATATGAAGCTTACCAGAAGGACCTTCCTACAGGTTGCAGGTGCAACAGGAGCGACCGTTACCTTAGCCAATAAGGCAATGGCGTTCAGGTTGTTGAAACCTGCCGTAGAGGTGGGGAATCCATTAGATGCTTATCCTGACCGTGCATGGGAAAGCGTATATCGGGATCAATATAGGTATGATCGAACATTTACCTATACTTGCTCTCCGAATGATACCCACGCCTGTAGGGTGAGGGCATTTGTAAGAAATGAAGTAATTATGAGGGTAGAGCAGAACTACGATCATCAGAATTATTCAGACCTATATGGGAACAAGGCCACAAGGAACTGGAATCCCAGGATGTGTTTGAAAGGTTATACATTCCATCGCAGGGTTTACGGGCCTTATAGGTTACGTTATCCCCTCATCAGGAAAGGGTGGAAGCAGTGGGCGGATGATGGATTTCCGGAATTGACACCCGAAAATAAATCGAAATATATGTTCGATGCCAGAGGTCAGGACGAACTATTGAAGGCGTCATGGGATGAGGCCTGGACATATGCTGCAAAGGGGATTATTCACATCACCAAGAAGTACAGCGGGGAAGAAGGTGCAAAGAAACTCATAGAGCAAGGCTATCCAAAAGAAATGGTGGATGCCATGAAGGGAGCAGGCACGCGTACTTTCAAAGGACGTGGT
>JBKBTA010000004.1:0-40810 GCA_046291035.1 Candidatus Brocadia sp. | reverse complement strand
GGTGCGTCCTACGCACCATCCAAACGTTGGATTGTTTTGGTGCGTAGAACGCACCCTACATAAGCTATTCTCGGGGACAGGCGTCCTTGCGTGTCATCTTATTAAGGTGAAATCCACAGAAAAGTGATACATATCCATTACAAAATGCCAAGAAAAAAAACGAATGATATTGAGTTCTCTTCGAAACACTATATAATGATTATTAAACAGGAATTAGCGTGGCGCTAACAGGCAAAAGACAAAAAAGATGAAAGACGGGTAGTTGTTGTGGAAAAGACGGGTAGTTGTTGTGGATATGAAAATCAAATTCGAACCAGAGAAGATAGACAACCTTATTCAACTAGCTATTCAGGAGGACATCTTTACCGGGGATATTACGACTGAAAATCTTATTCCGGAAAATTTGATTGTAGAAGGAGCATTTATTGCTAAGGAAAGTGGGGTTATTGCCGGATTACCAATTGTTGAGTACTTTTTCTCAAAACTAGACAAGGACATTTTTTTTAAACAATGGGTAAAGGATGGGGTTTTTGTCCATAAAGGTGAGACTATTGCTACCATAAATGGCAGCGCAAAGACATTACTCTCTGGCGAACGGATTGCCTTAAATTTCCTTCAAAGGATTTCAGGGATTGCAACTTTAACAGCACGGTTTGTTGAGCGTATCAAACCTTTAGAAACATCTATTATGGATACAAGAAAGACAATCCCCGGATGGCGATATCTAGAAAAATATGCAGTGGCAGTAGGTGGTGGAGTCAATCACAGGATGGGACTCTATGACCAAGTGCTCATAAAGGATAATCATCTGGACATTATGAAAAACAAATTATTCTATGACATCCCTCCCCATGTCAGTATTATTGAAGAGGCTGTCTCTGTATTGAGACGAAAGATAAAAAAGGGTATTTTGATCGAGGTAGAAACAAGGACACTGGAAGAAGTAAAGAACGCCCTCAAGGCAGGCGTTGATATAATCCTGTTTGATAATATGGACATCCAGCAGTTAAAAGATGCAGTAAGATTAGTTAAGGAGTGGAAATATGAGGGAGATGTACGACAACCACTCACGGAGGCATCGGGAAATATTACCCTGGAAAATGTACATCGTGTAGCACAAACAGGGGTAGACAGGATTTCTGTTGGCGCCATTACCCATTCGGCAAAGGCCCTGGATATTTCCCTGGAAATATCCAGGTAACAAGCTGCTTTAATTATGCCCAGGCGATTTTCCCGTGTAGAGCGAAGAGGCTCTTCGCTCTACAATCGTAACTTTGAATTTCCTTAACATCGGATTATTACAAAAAAATATTTGAATACGAAAGATTTGTTCAATAAAATTAATCCCTAACAGCAAATTTATCTAATACCCTGATTTTATTTGTGTTTCGTGTTCTGCGGTGAAAATAGAAGGCTGAATAATTCCATGGTTGGATGTATCGTATGAAGGCAGTTGTCGTAATCCCCGCAAGGTATGCATCGACCAGACTACCTTCTAAATTAATCCTGCCAGAAGTCAAGTCCGTCACGGGAAGGTATATCATAGAGCACGTCTATCAAAACGTAAAGCAGGCAAGGCGAGTTCATAAAGTAATTGTCGCTACAGATAACCAGCTTATCTACGATATTGTGAAAGGGTTTGGTGGTGAGGTGGAGATGACTTCTGTGTTGCATACCTCGGGAACAGACCGCATTGCAGAGGTCTCGGAGAGATTAGACGCCGATGTCGTAGTGAATGTGCAAGGGGACGAACCCGAAATAAACGCGGCCATGGTCGATCAGGTAGTAGAAACATTAGTGGAAGACAGGGCTGCCGTGATGGCAACCCTTGCACACAAGATAAAAGATGCCGCAGAATTGGCTAATCCAAATGTAGTAAAGGTCGTGCTGGATAACGCTGGATATGCACTGTATTTTTCCCGCTCACAGATTCCTTATGTGCGTGATAGCAAAGACCCCATTAATGAACCAGGCGTTATTTTTCTGAGGCATCTGGGGATTTATGCATACCAGAGGGATTTTTTATTGAAATACACCAAGCTTCCAGCCTCACCTTTGGAACGTGTTGAAAAGTTGGAGCAGCTCAGGGCACTCTCCAACGGGTTCAAGATAAAGGTGGCAATTACACAGTACACCTCCAGAGGTATCGATACAAGGGATGATTTGATAGCATTTTTGGAAAAATACAAACATGACTAAACACATATTCGTTACAGGTGGCGTGGTTTCTTCTCTCGGTAAAGGTCTCAATGCTGCATCCATCGGGATGTTATTAGAAAGCAGGGGACTGAAAGTAAGACTTCAAAAGTTTGATCCCTATGTAAACATCGACCCGGGGACGATGAGTCCGTATGAACATGGGGAGGTATATGTAACGGACGATGGTGCTGAGACGGACCTGGATCTGGGACACTACGAGCGCTTCACCAATAGCAGGACGAACCGATACTGTAACTTCACGACCGGCTCAATTTATTATTCTGTTATCATGAAGGAGCGCAAAGGGGAGTATTTGGGCAAGACGGTACAGGTAATTCCCCATATAACCAATGAAATTATAGAATGTATCCAGAAGCTGGATGGACCCGATACGGATGTGGTCATATCCGAAATTGGGGGTATTGTGGGCGATATAGAAAATCAGCCATTCCTGGAAGCCATCAGGCAGTTTGGCCAAAAGGTGGGCAGGGAAAATGTGCTCTATATCCACCTCACCCTTGTTCCTTATTTAAGTGCCGCCGAAGAGATAAAGACAAAACCTACCCAGCATAGCGTTGGCATGTTGCGCCAGGCCGGTATTCAGCCTGATATCATCATATGCAGGACGGAAAAACATCTCGGCCCAGAGGTAAAGGAAAAATTATCCCTGTTTTGTAATGTGGACAAAAATGCGATTATTGAAGAGCGTGATGTAAAGCCTTATCTCTATGAGATACCGTTGATCCTCCTTGATCAGGGCTTAGATACCTTTATCATCCAGAAACTACGGTTAAAAACAAACGGCAATAATATCGATAAGTGGTTGTCAATACTGGAGATACTAAAAAATCCGAGCCAGGCAACAGAGATAGCGATCGTGGGAAAATATATAACTCATCAATCTGCCTACGAGTCTATTTATGAATCCCTTATCCATGGGGGAATAGGTAACAATGCACGGGTGCGGATGCGCCGGGTAGAATCTGAGGATATCGAAAAAAATGGGCCTAGGGCCCATCTTGAAGGAGTAAAGGGTATCCTTGTTCCGGGGGGATTTGGTGTGCGTGGTGTTGAGGGCAAGATTGAGGCGATACGGTATGCGCGGGAAAACAAGATACCTTTCTTTGGTATTTGCCTCGGAATGCAGTGCGCTGCAATTGAGTTTGCAAGGAATGTATGCAATCTTAAAGGCGCAAACAGCACCGAATTTGATATGAATACACCTCACCCCGTAATCAGTTTATTGGAAGAACAACGTACGGTGTCCAGTAAAGGCGGGACAATGAGGTTGGGTGCGCAGCCTTGCGTCCTTCAGGCAGGCACAAAGGCGTTTAAGGCGTATGGGTGTCGGGAGATATCGGAACGACACCGGCACCGGTATGAATTTAACAATCGATATACGGAAATGTTTGAAGCCAATGGCATGGTCTTTAGCGGGTATACAGCTAACGAACAATTAGTAGAAATCATGGAACTCAGAGACCACCCCTGGTTTGTTTGTGTGCAGTTTCACCCTGAATTTAAGTCAAAACCTACAAATCCGCATCCATTATTCAGAGAATTTATCCGAGCCTCCCTGGAACATTGAATGGGATTGTGAGAGAACCTCTCATGTTTTGCCAAATTGTTCGTCACAGATGATTAAATCTGAATCCCCAGGATGTTTGCAATGCGGGCAAACTCTTCGCTGGTATGAAATGCGATCGTAATCTTCCCCCTGCCATTTCTTTCCCTAATTGAGACCTTCGTTCCAAAGAACCTCCGGAAGCGGTCCTCCAGGTCTTCGATGTGTGGGGTAGATGCCTTTTTTGCAGATGAAGGTCTGGCCTGTTTTTTTTCCATCGAAACCATCTCCTCTGCCTCCCGCACTGACAATCCTTCCCTGATAATACGTTCGCAAAGCCTCGCCTGTATTTCCTTGTCTTGAACGGCCAATATTGCACGTGCATGTCCCATGGATAATGTTCCACGTGAAACATTATCCTGAATTTCCTGTGGCAGGTCTAATAGCCTGAGATAATTGGTTATGGAACTGCGGTCTTTCCCCATGGCCTTTGCAACCTGTTCCTGGGTAAGTCCGAATTTGGTGATCAGCTCTTCGAACCCCCTGGCCTTTTCAATGGGATTAAGGTCTTCTCTTTGGATATTTTCGATTAAGGCGATTTCCAGGATGCCCGCACCGTCTGTATGCCGAACGATTGCAGGGATCTCTTTTAATCCAAGTTGTTTTGCAGCCCGCCAGCGTCGCTCTCCCGCAATGAGCATGTATCCGTGCGGGAGTGGCCTTACAATGACGGGCTGTAAAATACCGTATTTTCTGATGGATTCCATAAGTCCCCGCATCTCTTCATCATCGAAGAGGTCGCGTGGCTGGAGATCGCTGGGCTGAATATCTTCGGGGTTAAGCTGCACAATGACATCCTGTCCAACCTCGGCTTCTATTCCAATAACTCCGCCAAGGAGTGATTGCAGGCTGCGGCTGAGTTTTTCCTTTTTAGACATAGTCTCGACTCCCTTTCTGGTGGGTTTTCAATTGCATTTCCTGTTCGGGAATGCTAGTATTTAACACGCTTTTACGGGAAAGATGTTTCACGTGAAACATATTAAATTAGTGTATGAGTTTTTTTTGAATTTGCAAGACTTTTTATGAACAGGTGCATATTTACCGTTGCAGGAAATACTGCAATGGAAGTTACACGACAGACAATCTTTTATTTGATCGCATGCGGAGGGGTATTGCTCATATTCCTTTCCTTTTCCTTTACTCTGTTTGCCTTTGGAGAGGAAATACGGATGATAAAGGAGATGGGGATATCAACGGTTACGATCTGCTGCCTGTGCCTTGCGTCGTTGAGTGCCGCAAATACGATATCCAAAGAGATAGAAAAAGGTACTATCTTGACCTTGTTATCCAAACCCGTAGATAAGGGTTCTGTTCTCCTGGGTAAATTTTTGGGGATATTGGTAGCAGTCTCCTTGATATTTATGTTTATGGGTTTTTTCCTGACTGTTTCGGTGTGCATAAAGGAGTCGCTCGATTATCACATAGGCCTAATAGCGGCATTTGAACGCATAGGGTATTCTGTCGTTTTTCAACTCATACTTGCATTTTTACAAGTTGCCATAATGAGCGCCATAGCAACTGCAGGCTCTGTATACTTACCTATGATATCCAACCTGTGCTGTTGTATTGTTATCTATCTTATGGGGAATTTAATAAGTTTTTTTCAGGGCATGCTTCAAATAAACGGCGGGGATACCCCATGGTATCTTACGTCTTTTTTTGTCATTTTCCCAAATCTTGAGGAATTCAGCCCCCTTGCAGTAGGAAATGGGGCCGTATCGTTGAGTTTAATTCACATGGGACTGTTGACCTTATACGCTATGTTGTATATTACGTTTGTTATCGTATTAACTCTCATACTTTTCGATCGCAAAGAATGTGGCTGATCCGTAGTGTCTTTTGAATTTGAAAGGACTTATTGTTGATCTATGGAATAATAGGAGATGTACACAGTAACTACGAGGCATTAACGGCTGTTGTTAATGAACTGCGGGGAGAACACGTTGACAAGATATTGTGTACGGGTGATATTATCGGTTATGCTGCTGAACCGGTACAGTGTATTGACTTAGTACGTGAATTAAACTGTATCGTCGTGGCTGGAAATCATGATTACGCTGCGGTGGGAAAATTTCCCGCTGGTTATTTCCATGCCGATGCAAGGGCTGCAATTTTGTGGACGGCAAAACAGCTCTCGGCTGAGTATATAGATTTTCTGAAAAATTTACCTTTGGTTGTTGAGTTAAATGACATTACCCTCGTACACGCCTCTTTGAATCACCCTGAATTTTTTGATTATATTACGACCGGGGCTGAGGCTCAACTGAATTTAGACATCTTAAAGACACCGATTTGTTTTTATGGTCATAGCCATGTACCGTTAGCCATTCTTTTGGAGGGTGGTGGCATGCGGGTGGACCGAGGTGGTGTCTTTGATTTAGATAACGTCGAAAAGGCGCTTATCAATGTGGGGAGTGTAGGACAACCGCGAGATTGGGATATCAGGGCATCTTATGCTCTTTATGATGATGAAAAAAAGGTTGTGCAAATTAAGCGCGTTAAATATAATATCCGCGATGCCGTGAATAAAATCTATATGGCCGGGTTACCCGAAATAAATGCATTACGCCTCATGGGATAAGTGCTCTCAGGGTTATGGAAATCCCTGCCCCCTCTTCCAATCATTAGTTAAGGGTTCCTGTTTTCAACAAACGACACTTTCAGCAATTCAGTGCGTAACTCTTTTTGGTCGAGGCTATGCTGCACCAAGTAATTTTAAAGATGTATTAAATAGGCCGCCTCTATGTGATCGAGTTTTTCAATCTCCCGGATGCAGTCTTGAGGTATTGTGGCATCTACGTTTATAATCGTGATGGCATTACCGCCGCTCTCCTTCCTGCCAAACGTCATGTGGGCAATATTTATGTTTTTATTGCCGAGAACCCGACCAATATTTCCAATTAATCCTGGTTTGTCCTTGCCGAAAAGGATAAGCATGTGTTTATCGAGCACTGCCTCAACGCCGTAACCATTGATATCCACAATCCGTGGTTCATTTTTGCCAAAGACCGTCCCCGAGATTACTGTTTCACCGTTAGGTGTGTGTATTTTTGCAGTAATGAGACTCGTGAAATCGCTCACACCACTGCTGGTGGTAATGTTGGTCTTGATACCTCGTTCTGCTATAAGATGAGGTGCGCTGACCAGGTTAACACCGTCTTCGAGGGCAGGCTTGAGTAATCCAACCATGAGGCTGTCAGTAACGAGGCAAATATTTCTCTTGGTGATTTCTCCCGTATAAATGATATCAACCGACTGAATACCTCCGGTGGCAAGCTGGAAGAGAAGCGACCCCATCTTTTCCGCCAATGTTATATAGGGTTTCAGGATGTTAAACTCTTCAATATTATACGGAGGGAGGTTTACCGCATTCCGGAAACCCTTGCCGGTAAGCGCATCGGCCATTTGTTCGGCTGCTTCTACTGCAACTGCAAATTGAGCCTCTTCCGTAGAAGCCCCCAGGTGAGGGGTTGCAACGACCTGATCCAGTTCCAGGAGTTTATTCCCTGTGGGTGGTTCCACATCAAATACATCAAGGGCAGCCCCTGCAACGTAGCCACTTTTTATGGCATTGTAGAGATCTTCTTCGGAAATAATCCCGCCCCGTGCGCAATTGATAATACGAACGCCCGGTTTCATTATCGAAAATTCCCTTTGTGTGATGAGATTCTTTGTCTCACTATTAAAAGGAACATGAATCGTAATATAATCGGCTTGAGAGAGTAATTCTCTGAGATTTTTTGCAACGTGTATGCTGTATTGTGATGTAATTTCGGGAGAGATGAAAGGGTCATATCCAATTACCTTCATCTCTAAGGCAGCAGCACGCTTTGCAACCTGTCTCCCTACACGGCCAAGTCCAATAATACCAAGGGTTTTTCCAGCAATTTGAATACCGATAAATTTCTTTCTTTCCCATTTACCTGCCTTTACTGATGCGCAAGCCTGGGGGATAAAACGTGAAAGGGAAAAGAGCAATCCCACCGTATGTTCAGCAGTTGAAGTTATATTTCCCTCGGGCGTGTTCATGACCACAATGCCCTTTTTTGTGGCCGCTGGTACGTCCACATTATCAACCCCGACTCCAGCCCGACAAATGGCCTTAAGTTTATCTGCCTTTTCCAGCAAGGATGCTGTAATTTTTGTCCCGCTGCGCAGGATAATTCCGTCACAGGTAGCAAGTAGTGTCTTTAATTCATCAGCTTTTATGCCGGGTTTATTTAATGCTTTAATCCCCGCTTTTTCAAGTATTTCAATACATATGTCTGGAAGCTCGTCTGCAATTAAAACTTGCATAGTATCCTCTCTTGAAATAGTTATTTTTTAACAGTTACCGCACAAGGTGCTCATTCACAAGTACGAAGTACAATGGACTAGTATATCATTCCATTATTCCATTAAAATATTGGCATTTCACCGTATAATGGTCAGCGTAAAATCAGCGAGATAACGCAACTGCAAACTTTTAATGAATCATTATACTAGTTTACGCTAAATCATTAAAAAATATTATCATAACAATTTTATACTTTAAAATCAATTTCAAACTCTGCATTGCCAGGAACAGATAAATATTTGCGATGGATAAGATTTTTTGCTAAACTACTTAGCATCTATTTAGAACCACATGTTTTTACGATGGAGCATAATTCATGAAAGGTATACTTTCCGTTATAGTAAGCATAGTTTTAGTCTTCACCCTTTTCGGTGCAAGGAATGCCCATGGGCAGGGTGGAGCGCAGGATGTCATGAAGGAGTTTGAAGATTTTCAAAAGGCGCTTTCAAACTGGATGAAGAACCTGGATAACCTGGGTGCGCAATTTACCGCACTTCAAAAAAGCGTGGGGGATAGCTTAACTCCTCTGAAAGAATTCGAAAAGGTAATGAAAGGAAATGAAGAGAAGTTGAATTCAATTGTTTCGAGGTTGGAAGGGATAGAGAAATCTGCATCGGTGGCAGATGTCAAGGGTTTGCTGGATTCTTTTGGTAAGACCATTGATGTGTTGAAGAAACTATTGTCAGATTTATCAAAACGGGTTGAGGATCAAGAAGTAAAAACGGCAGTACTCGAGAAGAGATACCAGGAAGCGCAAAGACCTTTGGAACCCATTAAAAAGGCTATCGAGGATTTGAATAAATTGATGACAGATAAATTGGGTGAACAAGAAAAGAGGATTGCAACCGCAGAAGAAAGTCTTAAAACGCGTGTGGCTTCACTAGATTCCACGCTAAAAACCTTTGACGGACAATTGAAGACCATTTCGGATTTGGATATGCGGATGAAAAAATTGGAAAAGGGAGTTGTTGCAGTTGCGGGAACAGTGGCTGCTGAGGCGTCACCAACCGCACCAGTGCAAATGCCTGCCGAAACCGTAAAGGTTGCAGAGGGTACGGAAACTGTGGAAGTAGCAAAGGAATACATTCCTACACCAGAAGAAGGGGGTTTTAGAGAGGTGGGCGATGGGTTTTATATACGAAACGTGACCCTATTCCCCTTTGGTTCTTCTTCACAGATTAAAGGTGAAATAAAGAATTTCTCGGATAGGGACAGGAGTATCGCTACCTTTGCAATTCGGATTTTCAATGCCTCCGATATGCTTTTATTTACGCAGGATTTTTCGGTCAAGACCTTCAGGAAGGGCGAGACAAGAACTTTCAATGAAATCATCTCCGGATATTCACCGCTGGATATTGCCAGGTATGAAATTGTTCCAAAGAGGAGATACTAAAAGCTGATTATGAAAAAAGGTTTCGTAATTTTGTTTATACTATTTTTATTTTGTGGGGTTTCTCTTGCTGAACTGAAGGCGGCAGAAGAGAAGTACCCTGACATGGTCTATGTGCCAGCAGGCGAGTTTACCATGGGTGATAATACACGCTATAACTGGACTTTCATGTTGGCGTATAATATTTATGATGGGCCGGAACATACGGTCTATCTGGACGCCTTTTATATTGATAAATACGAAGTGACCAATGAGCAGTATAAAAAATTCGTTGAAGAAACAGGACACCGCATGCCAAGCTGCTGGAATGATGCCAGGTTTAATCGGCCAAATTATCCAGTTGTAGGAGTTACCTGGGAGGATGCAGCTGCATATGCAAAGTGGGCCGGAAAACGATTACCAACCGAAGCAGAATGGGAGAAGGCAGCACGTGGCACAGACAAACGTTTATGGCCGTGGGGAAATAAATTTGATAAAGAGAAATGCAATGTATGGGAATCTGATTACCGGGAGGCCGGTCTTAGGGGGACATCGCCAGTGGGAAAATATGAGAAAGGTAAAAGTCCTTATGGGTGCTATGATATGGCAGGAAACGTTTGGGAATGGTGCGCCGACTATTATGATCAAAATTATTATTCTGTATCCCCAGCAAAAAATCCTGCTGGTCCAGATTCAGGCCTACAAAGGGTTATTCGAGGCGGTGGTTTCCTTTACTTTGGACATTACGCACGATGCGCCGCACGTTATCGAGTACCATGGTACGCTCAAAGTCCGCAAATTGGATTTCGCTGTGCAAAATCAGCCGAAAAATAAAACCGTTTGTCTGTTCGGGATAGCGGAATACCATGGTATTCCGCCTGCATGAAACGGAAAGCCCCATTTCGATTATTGTATCTTTTCAAAATGAACCTTCGTTTCTCCTCCTTCTTGCACTAAGGATTCTAAAAATAGATCCACTTGAAGAGTGGGGTATTTTTCTAGCAATAGCGCCCTTGCCTTTCTTAAATCTGCCGTGAGTGTTTCGTATTCAGCAATTTCTGATCCAAAAATTGCCGAACCCCCATATGCACCGCAATCGCTGTGACTAATAATAACAACTCTGTTTATGAGATGAAGCCTTACTGAAAGGGCAAATTTGCTAAAAAGCAGCGCCCGTGTTTCAGGGTTTACCAGGTTATAAATACTCCCTGGTATAGAAATATGATCGTAATTGTCTTTCAGTCCTAACGTTTCATTGATAAATTCCTGGTTTGCAATGGCAAAACGATAGTCAATACAGGTAATTACTAAGGTATCACAATCGGATCTTACAGCCTCCGGGCGGAGGGTAATGGCTATCTGTTGATTGTCCAGCAAAAGGTCAGATGGGGATGTTTTGTTATAGGCACAACCAGTTGGAATTGTTAAAACTGCGATAAAAACAAGGCAAAGTGCCTTCCATTTTTTTTTCATGATAAGACTTTCGTGTAGTAATTGATAAAAACAAAAATTGACCATTTTCCCACGCTGACTGTCATCATTTAATTCGTTCCACTTGTTATATCTTTTCGTTAAGGGTAACAGATTGTGCGCCCGGCTTTAGGATACTTATTATAGAGCCAGGAATTGCCATGTGATCGTAGTCCTCTCATATTTTAAGTTGAAGCTTACAATATTTGCTTAAAATTATATATGCGTTGGTGGTCTTTCGATAGCACCGTGGCGTAATATAAATATACCTTTAAATGAGGAAATCTTAACCTCATCAGCCTTCGAGCCTTTTTTAAATCCCTGCAAATAGTTTTATACTCAACGATTGGTTCTGAGAAGTTTTTGGACCCTCCGTAGCCGATACTGCAGTCTTGATGCCCAAGAATAACTACACGATTTACATGATGCAGACGGACAGAAACACCAACGGTATTTAAAACAAGGTCTCTCGTCTTTGAATCCAGCAGGTTACGTATAGAACCAGGGATAGATATATAGTCGTAATTACCCTTAAATCCTAATCTGTTATTTATAAATTCTTGTGTGGCAGTGGTGAACCGGAAATCAGTACACGTAATTACCAGGACATCACACCACTTTGTTTTTTTGTTAAAGAACGTTGAGTACTTGACGGTTTTTGTTGTTTGTTTTTCATCAGTTGACTCATCTGATGCCAGAGAGTCACTTACTGTCGATATACTTACAATAGAAAACAGCAGCAATACAATGTGCACATAAGGTTTCTTTAAAATTTTTTTTATATATCGCATAAATGGTCTTCTCTGGAAAATATAGTTGAAGTGAGAAAAGTTTAATAAAATAAATTAATTCAGCTTATATAAACATATCAGCAATAGCAAACCTTGTTCCATAATTAACTTTCAACCTTAAGCGATTAAATTATAAGGACATAGCTATGGCGATGTGTTTTTTAAACCGCTACGTGAGGGGGAAGTTTGGCTCAAATAAACCATTTTTGCGCCACAGGAACATAAAAACTATAGAGTTATTTGGGCTTTGCGGTATCTGTGCCTTTGGGCTGACTTAACATTTCCTGGATTTGTTTAAATGTCTTTGAATCAACCTTAAGCCTTCCCTTGATATCTGAAACACCCAATCGTGTGGCCATATCATCGACATCGAGAAGATTAATATCAAGGCTGGAAATATTTACATCTGCGAGATTAACGTTGCGGGCTGCTTCCAGAGCTACAATAATGTCTCCACCCATGCCTGAAATTGCCTCTCTTCGTAACCGTTCTCCCTCTGCTTGTGCTTGTTTAATTAGAAGATTTCCTTCTGCTCTACGCTGCTGTTTGTAAAGGTCACCTTCGGCCTTTCTCTGTATTAAGTATTTATCAGCCTCAGCGAGAATTTCGATTGTCTTTTTCGTGGTTTCGGCATCCAGTACGGTAATTGCCCGCTCTTTGTCACCGCTAATTTTTGCAGCAAGTGCCTCTGTATCTGCGTCGATGGTTTGGGTAATACCCCTTTGCTCGGCGGCAAGTGCCTTTGATTTATTCAGGACGTTATCAAGTTCTGCTAATTTAATATTTTTAATCTTTCTTTCCAGTTGTGGGTCAAATCTCAATTCTAAAATGAGCACGTCTATTATATCTATATGCCGGGGGGCAAGTCTTTCCGTAAGTCGTATTTTAAATTCCGCTGCCCTCTTTCGTTTTTCTTCAGGATTGTACAAATCTCGTTCCACCATCTTACCAAGTACACTCCTTGCGATGTCACGTGTCTCGTTTTCTACGATAATCTTGTATCGTTCTCCAACACCAATATCCTGGCGTAGTCTCCACGCCTCTCCCTTTTTGATTTGATATTTAACGATTATGTCAGCTGAGACATCATAATCATCTGCAGTTCTGATAGCAGCTTCCTTCCGTTCATCGTGCCCCATGCGTGAAGGTTCTTTTGCAAGTTCGAGGGTCTGTACCGTGCTGTCATAAAGGTCCCATTGATCGATAGCTGTGATTGCCCTATGCCATCCGGGGCCGTAATCCTTTTGCACGATACCTCGCTTTACACCCCAAATGATCGTTCTTACGCCTACCTGATCAACACCTACTTTTATAACAAAGAATTTTATACCAATGATAAATGCGGCTATAAATGCGACGATTCCAATAGGAATAATATATTTTGCTGTAATCTTACCTATGTGCATTTTTACCTCTTTATTAAACGATGTTGATTTGAAACAGTACCGTTAATTATGGAGATTTATCAGGCCCAGGTTTTAATGGACTAACCAACGCTGCATCCGGAGGTTCCGGGAACATATAATCGATCTTGGGAGCATCCTCTATATACTTAAATCTTTGTATGCTTTGTGGTGTTTCTACGCCTTGTCTGATAATTGGCGTACTTCTGATAATTGCCTGTTTTAGGCGTTTGGCATATTCCAGTCTGACCAAATTACGTCCACCGTCTCCTTCCAATGCATTACGCAATAATCTAACACCTTCGGCCTCCGTCTTTAATGTAGCAAGAATTGCTTCTGCGTCCTTTGCGAGTTTTTCATACTCAGCATCGGCTTCAAACCTTGCTCGGATAAGATATGCATCGGCATCCTGTTTTTTTGCTTCAGCGCTACCTCTTGCATCCATGATGCGCTTATCGCATTCACCCCGAAATCTTGCTACTTCTACTTCCAACTTTTTCGTTTCCTCGACGACAACCTTTCGCTGGTTTTCTCTTGCAGCAGAAGCCCTGGTTTTTTGTTCCTCAACCTCTTTGTCAGCCAATCTTCGCTCCTGGATCTTTTCTGCATATTCCCGGTAATAACGATAGTCGGACAAGTTTATGGATGTAACAAAAAAACCGTGGGGTTCCAGCATCTTGTTGATCTCGTCTCGTGCCTTTTGTGCCTTGATATCACGCTTAGAAGCTATCGGGAACTCGTCTAATGTCAATTCACCATAACAGTAATAACAAATGGTTCGTGCGTAATCGTACAGCCATTTTTGTTTGAAGATATCACCTACACCGGTGTTCTGGACAACATGCACGGCGTAATCAGGATTTAACATGTATTGTATTTGTAAATCTAGCACTACATCACCACCGTCAATTGATTTGACCGTTAATGGGTTGCCCTGCGGGTGTTTTTCATCAATTTCAGCCGAGGTCATTTTTAAAACCTGTTCGCGTTTATCGAGAACATAAATATCCTGGATGAAAGGGTAATAAAGAACGGCGCCGGCCCTGTTTATCAATTTAATGCCGCCGGTAAGATTGTTTACAATTACAGCTACTTCGTCCGCTGCGATCTCTTTCCAGCTTAACTCCCTGCCTCCATATATACCACCGATTATTATCCCAATGATAATTACCGTAATGATTACTTTTCTGTAAATATGGTAATGCTTGGTTTTAGGTTGAAAATGCTTATCCATAATTACCCTTCTCTGCTTAAGAGGTTTATTAACGAAGTATTAGGAGCTTTATGCTTTGTGAAAATTAGCTCTTCATTATAAAAACATGTTTTCATAACGTCAATAAAAAAGTAAAAAAGAATAGTCACAAGCATCGTGATGGATGCCATGATTCAGTATTTGTAAATTCTCAGTATAATAAATTTCTTAAATGTTGTCATGTGTTTTGTTTGTGATATATTTATTAGGTATATTACACAGTCTGGGTTTATGTAAGCAATACAAGTCACAAAAGTGATGCAAATTGTAAAGCGAATTTCATTTGTGCAATACCAAAGTAGTTGTGGTGTGGTGTTAAGTTTTTGGTATATTGCGTAAGTATTGCATTCTAAGTATTAAGTATCGCAAACACTATGTAAGATTTTGCAATGTCTAACATTTTGGGAATAATATTTGTGGTATATTCCTAAGGGTAGCAACGTTTGAGATTATATTAGCACGGTGATTTTGCGGATATCTTACGGATAAGATAAAGCAAAAGCAGATGGAAGAAGATTAATGTTTTAAAAATAAATATTTTCTTGACATTGTTTAGTGCTGTTATTAAAATGTGCTGCTTAAATATATCACAGTTTGTGTATTTTTGGGTAAATTACCAGGAGGAGGAGAAAGGAGGCCAATTACCTTAGTTGACTTTTAGCAGTGATTTAGGTTTTCTGGTTATTCTTATTTGTAAGTTGGGGTCCAATTGTCCATAAATTAATGGGAGGTATATAAAATGAGATATAAATTGTGGAAGACATGTGTTGGTGGGTTTGCTGCTGCCGTCTTCTGCGTTGTGACTGGCGCCCAGTCGTTCGGGGCAGATGCTAAGTCCCTTGAAGATATGGAGAAGGAGTTGAATGCCTTAAAGGCTTCTGTTTCTGCTTTGACGGAACAGATTGAGTCCGTTAAGCAGGAAAAAACAGTGGCCACTGCGTCTTCTGATACGAAGAAAGATGTTGAGGAATTAAGAAACGAGGTGAGCACCCTTAAAGAAGAGATGAAGACTGCCGCACAGGCAGAACAGGCGATAAAGGCGGAAGATATTGCAGGCAATGTTTATTCCGAATTTGCCAAAAAGGTAAAGTTGGGTGGTCAGATCAGGACTAGGGCAGAATATGCCAATGGCTTTTACCAGACGCCCGCGAATAATGCCACGTTAGGCGGGGCTGCTGGTATTGCCGCTCGTGCGAAAGCAACGGATGACGACTATGTGTTGAACCAAACAAGGCTCTGGGCGGATGCGGACGTAAACGAGCACTTAAGGGTGTTTATCCAGCTGCAGGATGCAAGGACGTTTGGTGCCGAAGGAACCACAGTTGGGTTTGCAAATCCCGGCGTAGAGAATAGCATTTTTGATCTCCATCAAGGGTATTTTGATATAAAAAAGCTCTTTGATCTCCCTTTAACAGTGAGGGTTGGTCGTCAGGAGATTATATGGGGTGATCACAGGGTCATCGGTAACTTTGTATGGTCAAATGTTGGCCGTGTATTCGATGGTGGCAGGATTATGTGGGATACCGATGCTATTCATGCCGAAACATTTGCTGTAAAGGTGGATGAAGACGGGTATTTTGCAACAGATGGTGACGATAACTCGGATGAAACTGCATATGCAGCCCAGTTGGCATTTAAAAAGCTGGTTCCCGGTGCGTTGTTAGAACTGATGTATATTCATAAAAATGACCAGGATTCTAATGCGAATGTTGCTACGGCAAGTGGATATGCAGCCCCGGGCGATGGGAATATTGAAATCCATGATTTCGGTATAAGGATCGATGGAAAGGTCCCCAATCTTGATGCAATAGACTATACATTAGAGACGCATGGTCAGGTTGGTGATTACGCCGATCAGAACCAAAAGGCATGGGCGATTGCCGGTAGGGTGGGGTATACGTTTAAAGAGCTGGCATGGAAACCGCGCTTTGGTTTTGAGTATGATTATGCATCCGGTGATGATGATGTTAACGACAAAGACCATAAGACCTTTGACAACCTCTATCCAACAAACCACTGGCAGGGCAACTATGGTTTTATCGATCTACTCTCATGGCAGAACATGCATGACTTCAGGGGTAATATAAAGGTGGTACCTACTAATAAGTTGACCGTGCAGGTGGACTACCACTACTTTTTACTTGCTGAAGAAGAAGATGGATGGTATCTCGCTAACGGAACCTTGGCTATCCCTCGGCCTGTTGGAGGCTTTGATGATGACGACGACAAATTAGCTCAAGAGGTTGACCTGACGATAAGCTATCAGTTGTACAAAAACATTGGTATCCTTGCTGGTTATTCCTTCTTCAAGGCTGAGGACTGGATTGAGGACAATATTGATGACATTGATACGAGCTGGGGGTACATACAAACCACGGTCACGTTTTAAGGTTTAAGCGACCGCGCTGCTTTTTAGCTACATAAGTTGTTTTAATGCATTCGTATGAGATAAATGGGTGTTGCTTTGGCAACACCCATTTTTTTTGTTATTTACACGAAAATCTAAATTGCTTAAATTTTGTTCCATAATAAACTAAAGATAATTCGTTGAGTAATTTTTTATTTGTCTTATCAGAAAAATTATTCTAGACTTTTGAGTATATGAAAAAATATTATCCCTCTTTTGATGAATTCAAACAATTAGCCACGAAGGGTAATATTGTACCTGTTTATCGCCAATTGTTTGCAGATACCCTTACGCCGGTCTCTGCATTTCAAAAGATTTCAGATTCAGGTTATGCCTTTTTACTCGAAAGCGCCGCGGGCGGAGAAAAGATTTCCAGGTATTCTCTCCTTGGTGCTGAACCCTTCATTGAATTTGTGTCTTCCGGTCATAGTGTAAAAATAAAACATGGAGATAAAGGGGGAGAGATAATACAAACGCAAGACCCTTTAGGGGTTTTGAATAAGGAGATGAAGTCTTTTGTTCCCGTACAGATAGATGGCCTGCCTAATTTTTTCAGTTGCGGGGTAGGATATATCGGATACGATACAATACGCTATTATGAGTCATTGCCCAATATTCCCATGGACGACTTATTGCTTCCTGACATTCAGGTTATGTTTTACGACTCTGTAATCATATTTGACCATTTGACAAAAACCATGAAGGTTGTTTGTACTGCAAAAATTGATGGGGACCTTCTGGAAAATGAATACAACAAGGCAATCAAAAAAATTGATTGCATCATTGAAAAATTACGGACACCTGTGATGTCTTTAAGTGATGACATCACGACAGAGAAGGAAATTCGTATCGCATTTTCTTCGAACTTTGAAAAAACTGATTTTCTGAGGGCTGTGGAGCGATGTAAGGAATATATTCGTGCGGGGGATGTATTTCAGGTGGTCATCTCTCAGCGATTTAAGACCCAGACGCACGCGGACCCATTTAATATTTATCGCGTTTTGCGTGTAATCAATCCTTCCCCATACATGTTTTATCTGAAAATGAACGACCTGAAGCTTATTGGGTCCTCTCCCGAAGTTATGGTGAAGGTTGATGGGAAGAAGATTGTCGTAAGGCCCATTGCCGGCACAAGGAGAAGAGGAAAGGACGATGCTGAGGATACACAGTTTGCAGGGGAATTAATTGCCGATCCCAAAGAGCGTGCAGAGCACATTATGCTTTTGGATCTGGGAAGGAATGACGTGGGAAGGGTATCGCGTTATGGCAGTGTGCATATTGAAGAAAAGATGGTGATCGAAAAATATTCCCATGTGATGCATATAACCTCAAGCGTATGTGGAGAATTGGATGAGGGTAAAAGTGCATTTGATTCATTGAAGGCTTGTCTGCCGGCTGGGACTCTTTCCGGAGCACCGAAAATAAGGGCAATGCAGATTATTGACGAAATAGAGCCCACAAAGCGAGGGCCTTACGGGGGGGCAGTTGGATATTTCGATTTTTTTGGCAACTTAAACACCTGCATTACGATCAGAACGATTTTATTAAAGGGCACTGATGCATATATTCAGGCTGGTGCTGGAATTGTTGCAGATTCAATACCAGAACGGGAATACGAAGAAACTTTGAATAAAGCAAAAGGATTATTAAAGGCGATAGAAATTGCTGAAGAAATGACATAACAGATGGGATTCAAGGATTTTAATTAAAGGACAAGGCCTTGTGCTGGGTTGCGGGTTTTTCCGGCCGTTTGCTCTTTTAGCACATGGGGCACTCTATTAGCATATATTTTATACTAAGTGCAAAAACAACTTTGAAAGATATTCAGATGGGCCTAGCTAAAATTTTACAAATCATAGGAATAATTGTGGTACTCGATGCCCTTTACTTCGGCATTGCTAAGGACTCTATGAAGACGGAAGTCCTCCTTTTGTTTATAGGCGGTATGATTTTTTATGTGGGGCGTATTTTCGAAAAAAGAGGCAAGTGATTTTTGTAATGGATTAATGACCTGTTACACTACGGTAATGCCCCTTATTCCCTTGCATATTTGATACTGGAAATAGCTAAAGATTATTTTTTCTCTTCAATCATCTCCGTCGTGAAGGTATAAATCTCCACATCTTTGTGTTTCCAAGCGTTGGCGGACAAACCGGCCTTGCTTGCACAACAATGTGACAGAAATTCTTCTTTACTCCAGCCGGTTTCAGTTGCCACCTGAGGTAAAAAACAACCGACGTGGAAGTCTTTTTTTATAAATATACCGTGCTTTCCGAGTTCAAAATCGAGTGGGTTGTCAATTGGCTTTAGTGGTGATAACACAGAAATCTCAATTTCCAGGTGGTCTAATTCTGTTGGTTTGATCCGATTGAATTCGAATCGAGGGTCCTCTGCAGCCGAGGAAAATGCCATCTCTGAAACTAACTGATAGAGCGGCACATCGGAGATGAAACAACCTATACAGCCGCGCAGTTGTCCATGGGTTTTCAAGGTAACAAAAACACCCTGTTTCCCCTGGAGGTCTGGATGATTACATGAAAAGAGCGGCTTGGGCTCGTGTTTTACAGCAGCCTCAACACTCTTTCTGGCTATGTCTAAAAGGATTTTTTTTGCTTGGTCATCCAAGGTGGTAAGTATTTTTGAGTTTCAATGCAATTGTGTTCCCGAACGGATACTTAAGCAAGTTTAGTAACTAGTTTGGGAACAAACAGTGGGAATTTATTTAAAGGCAATTTTCAGACAGCTGAAATGTCACAAGAAATCAAATTCTTCAAAGAAAAGGGGTTCAGGATTTTTCCCCTTCGTGAAATACGTCTGCGGTAAAAACATAAAATTCCATATCGTCACTTCTCCATGCATCGCGTGATAATCCAGCCTTCTGGCAAAGTTGGCACAATGTTTCTGCCCGATCCCATCCTTGTTCCACGGCAACTTGCGGGAGAAACACGGCGCTGGCAGGACCTTTTCGAATGATAATCCCTTCCTTGCCAACCACAAATTCATCAGGTCCGTAAATCTTTTTTAGGTGACTCAAAACCGAAATCTCAATGGTGATATCGGAGACTTCTTTCGCATTTACGGGACTAAATCGCCAGTCATTCGAAGAGGAGTTGATCGTGTTTTCAATTACACCCTGAACGAGGGAAGTCCTGGGTGTTATATGTCCAATACAACCACGCAGTTCTCCGTATTTTTTTAATGTTACAAAAACCCCGTATTTTTCTTTTAATCTCTGGGTTAATTTGTCGTTTATATGATCGAGTCTTGGTGGAGCACCTGTTTTTGTGTAGGTTTCTAAGGTATCTCTGGCCAGAGATAGTAAGAATGCCTTTTCTTCGCCGGTTAAAAAAGGTTGTTGGTTATCAGTCGGTTTTTCTTTTGGGCTGTGCAACCCTGACTTGGTTACTGAAGGTTTTGTGAACAGAATGGATGCATAACTTACCGAAAAAGAAAAGTCCCCGGATTGACGTCCGGAAGTATCGTAGTTTAGAATCTCCCCAGAAGCGTTATCAGGCAGTAATTTTAAAAGCAATTCGATTGGCATAATTCCGCAAGCATTTATTCCGGTTTCCCTTCGATAGGTCTTGAGTCCTTCAAAATCTTTGATCAGGATTTTTTCAAATGCGCCATGGTCAAGGATCTTGATATTTTTTTCGATATCCTTTCTGAAAGGAACGTAACCATATCCTTCACCATAATGGGTAAAATCAGAACTCACTACAACAAGGGTTTTATCATCTATCAATGGCCGTATAGCATTTGCAACCCGATCGAAATCGTCGTCAACCAATATACCAATCATAAGGGGAACGAGTTTAAAGGTGTCGAGGGCCATTTGCAAGAAGGGTAGTTGGGTTTCCAGAGAATGTTCCCCCTGGTAAGCGCCCTCATAAGAACCGAAAAGTCTTATTTTGTTGGGTTCATTTGATGATGAATCGGAAGTTTCAAGGAGTTGTTTGCACGCATCCTGATCTATAGGAACGAGACCTAAAGGGGTTTGAAAGTTTTTTACATTAAGAATGGATGCGCCACGAAAACGCCTGCCGCTTTTAAAATGGCTGGGTGAAAGGATAATAACCCTTGCAATCCCAGAATCTTTAATTGCATGATATCCGTAAGCTGCTACCTGGCCAGAGTATTGGTATCCCGCATGTGGTGAAATAAGGGCAATGGGTTTTCCTTTTAATGTTTGTTTGGAGACGTTTTTGAAAAAGGTATTTATTTGATCTCTCAAGGCATTTCCATTACCAGGATAAAAGCGTCCCGCTACCTGTGGTACCCACACCTGACCGGGTTCGGTCTGAGCAATCAATACTGTAGTGGTTAATATGATAACAAAGAGAATTACGGATGAATGTAATATTTTCATACTGATATTCCCTTATTTGAATAATTTGACGACGAAAAAGCCCGCAATCAGCAATACTACAAAGGCAATAGAGATGATGTTAAAGTACCTGTCGATAAAATCCTTGATTTTTGGCCCAAAAAGATAGACAAGGCCAGCTACGATGAAAAACCGTCCCGACCGGCTGACTGCCGAGGCAATGATGAATATCCATAGATTAATCTTGCATACTCCTGCTGCAATGGTAAAGAGTTTGTAAGGAATGGGTGTGAACCCTACAACAGAAATGGTGGCAAAAGCGTTGGCATTGTATTTCTCTTTGACAAAGTTGAATTTGTCCATGATGCCGTAAAAATTAAGAATTGGCAACCCTACAAATTCAAAGAATTTATATCCGATAAAATAACCAAAACAGCCGCCTAAAACAGAACCCACTGAACAGATTGCGGCGTATTTAAAAGATTTTTTTGGAATCGAGAATGCTAGCGCCATCAAGAGTACGTCTGGTGGCACAGGGAAGAAGGAGGATTCACAAAAAGCTAATGCAAAAAGGGCAATAGTTCCATATGGGGTATGGGCCCAGTGTAACGTCCAGTCATAAAGCCTTCTGTGTAGCCCGGCTTTTTTTACCTGAGATAATTCTATTTGTTCGGTATGGTTCATAAAAACTCCTTATATAGTTAAATAAATAGTAGCGTTGTCAAGTGGAGACCTGACAATCTGTATTGAACAGCAGCTTGGCATGGATAACCCTGAACCTGAAATAAAGTAAAGATTAAAAATCAAAATGCAAAATGACAGATCAAAATTCAAATGTCACGAAGATAACGTACGGTAGGGGCCGTCTCCTGACGGCGACCGGCAATCCACAACGGCGCGCAAGTAGCCGGTCGCCAACGGAAGTTGGCTCCTACCATGCCATGACAGTAGGTATTTTCGCCCCACTGGTTCGGAGCATAATTGCCTTGAGTGGCAAGAGACAATTTTAACGTTTTGATATGCATTTTGACTTTTTATTTTTGATTTTTTAATGGGGACTTTTTCTATTCACGTCTCTTATTTTCTACTCTACCAAAAAACTTACGAAAAAAAAGAAGTTTTTACTGGGTAATACTATAGCACGGATAGCCTTTTCAGTCACTAAATTTTCAACATAATGCAGGGTGGAAGTCAAGTGAAATCTAACCATGGTGTAAGAGTTTTGATTTGACAATACAAAGCTTTTCGCTATAATAAAAAGGCTTAATATTATACATTGATAATAGGTTACATCTGATTGGAAAGGTAAAAACGTACTTGCGTAGTGACAAAATTACTCAGGGGCTTGAGCGTGTTCCGGCGCGGGCACTTTTGTATGCAACAGGTTTAAGTAGAGAAGATTTAGGCAAGCCGTTCATTGGAATTGCGAGCAGCTTTACTGATCTTATTCCCGGACATGTGCACATGCGATCGCTTGAAAGGGCAATCGAAAAAGGGGTCCATGCCGCTGGCGGGGTTAGCTTTATCTTTGGTGTGCCTGGCATTTGTGATGGAATAGCAATGGGGCATGCGGGTATGCGTTATTCCCTCGCCTCCAGAGACCTTATCGCTGACATCATTGAGTGTGTGGTAAGTGCCCATTGTTTGGATGGGTTGGTAATGCTGACAAACTGCGACAAGATTACACCTGGCATGTTAATGGGGGCTGCCAGACTGGACATCCCCGGTATCGTGGTGACGGCTGGTCCAATGCTCGCCGGTCGCTATGGTAAGCAGAAGTTATCCTTAGTGAAGGACACCTTTGAGGCCGTTGGAAGAAGGCGCAAGGGAGAGATTAGCGATGAAGAATTGTCTTGTCTGGAGATGGATGCTTGCCCCGGACCTGGTTCGTGTCAGGGTCTCTATACCGCAAATACCATGGCCTGTGTATCTGAGGCATTGGGGATGTCGTTACCAAGATGCGCAGCTTCGTTGGCAATTTCTTCCGAAAAGGAACGGATTGCTTATAAGAGCGGACAGCGGGTGGTTGAATTAGCTAAAAAAGGTATTACCGCCAGGAAGATTATGACCAGGAAGGCGTTTGAGAATGCCATTATGGTTGACATGGCGCTCGGCGGTTCTACCAATTCCTGTTTGCACATTCCGGCTATTGCTAAAGAGGCTGGGGTGGAAGTCGATTTAAAGTTATGTGATACGATTAGTGCGAGGACTCCGCATATAACGAGCTTACAGCCAGGGGGTGAATATCTATTAGAGGATCTATATTATGCAGGCGGTATTCCTGCGGTCATGAAGCGACTGTCTGACAACCTGAACGACTGTTCTACGGTTAGCGGTTTAAGTATAAAAGAGATTGCAAAGGCAGCGGAAGTTTATGATGAAGATGTTATCAGAACAAAAGAAGGGGCGTATCATAAAGAGGGTGGAATTGCTGTTTTGTATGGAAGTCTGTCACCTAATGGTGCTGTGGTTAAACAGAGCGCAGTATCCGAAAAGATGATGAGGTTTAAGGGTGTGGCAAAGGTGTTCGATAGTGAAGAAGCTGCAATGGCGGCTATTATGGGTTCGCAGATCAACAAAGGTATGGTTGTGGTGATACGCTATGAAGGGCCACGCGGAGGGCCGGGAATGAGGGAGATGTTGTCCCCCACTGCTGCACTTGTTGGTATGGGTTTGGGTGAATCTGTGGCGCTAATTACAGACGGACGTTTTTCCGGTGGTACGCAGGGGCCGTGTATTGGGCATGTATCCCCTGAAGCAATGGTTGGTGGTCCTATTGCGTTGGTAGAGGATGGGGACGAAATAATTATCGACATTCCCAATCGAAGATTGGATCTCAATGTTGCAGAAGAAGTGCTCGCAAAGCGTAAGGCAGGATGGACACCGCCTAAACCTAAGATATCGCAGGGTTTATTGGCTAGATATGCAAAATGCGTAACCTCTGCTGACAAAGGGGCGGTATTAACGGTAGAATAAAAAAGGTCGTACAGGAGTTTTGTATACATAAATCTCCTGAAGTGGATGCTACCCGGTGGTGTAATGGTAACACTAGAGATTTTGGTTCTCTCATTGGAGGTTCGAGTCCTCCCCGGGTAGCCATTGTATTTTATATAAGGAAAAATGACGTCTGTCGGTGTTTGTGTCTTTTCTTGAATAACATAAAATGGGAAAAACCACAGCGGTTATTCTTGCTGCGGGAAAGGGAACGCGTATGCGATCTCCGGTTCCAAAGGTACTGCATGAAGTATGTGGAACGACCCTTTTGGAATGCGTCATTGAAGCTGTACAAGAGGCAGATATCTCGCAGATAATTGTAGTCGTAGGAAACAAAAAAGATGCAGTTAAGGATAGTCTTAAAGGGGTGCCGGTTAAAATTGTTGAACAGCAAGAGCAATTGGGAACGGCACATGCCGTAATGTCTGTAAGGCATTTTCTTGCAGATATGCCTGGTGCTGTTATGGTGTTAAATGGAGACACCCCCCTTATCAAGCCACAGACGGTGAAAAGGTTGGTTGCTGCGCATGCTGAGACTGATGCAGATGTAACGTTCTTGACCGCCTGTCTGGATAAGCCGCAGGGATATGGCCGGGTGTGTAGAGATGTTTATGGGCATATAAGAGGAATTATAGAAGAGAGTGAGGCGAGTGCAGACGAATTAAAGATTAGAGAAATCAATGTGGGTATCTATATGTTCAAAGTAACGTCCCTTTTGGAAGGTTTGGATGCCATTGTGCCCCATAATAAAAAAGGTGAGTTTTATTTGACCGATATAATCTCGATCTTTTACGGCAAAGGAAAGAAAATTGAAGGGCTTGAGGGTACAAATCCTACTGAGGTGTTAGGGATAAATACCCAGCGGGAGTTAGCGGCGGTAAATCGAATAAGACGTGATGAAATAGTGAATCTCTTTATGGATAAAGGCGTAATTATTGTAGACCCCGCAAGTACGTTTATTGAAAATCATGTCGAGATTGGAGAGGGAACGACGGTGTATCCCTTTACCTATATTTGCAAAAATGTGGTTGTTGGTCAGCGGTGTCGTATTGGGCCTTTTGCATATTTAGAGGCTGGTGTAAGGATAGGAGATGATACAGATGTCCAAAATATGCTGGAGAAAGGCAGGGCTTTTTTCTGTGAGAGATAGAAAGATAAAATGGATACGAAAAGAAGACTGGAAGAGATAAACCATTTAAAGATTTTTTCAGGAAATGCAAATCCTGTTCTGGCAAGGAAGATTTGTGACCACCTGTCGATTCCACTTGGAAATGCTTATGTTGGCCGTTTCCCTGACGGAGAAATTGACCTAAAGGTAAATGAGGATATTCGCGGTGCCGATGTGTTTTTGGTGCAACCGACATGTCCTCCTGTTAATGAGAATTTGACGGAACTGCTCGTCTTTATAGATTGTCTTAAGAGGGCATCGGCTGGCCGTATAACAGCCGTATTGCCGTATTATGGGTATGCAAGAAAAGACAGAAAAGATGAGGGGCGCGTACCCATAACGGCAAAATTGGTAGCGAATCTTATTACCGAAGCAGGTGCCGACCGTGTACTTACTGTGGACTTGCATGCAGCACAGATTCAGGGATTTTTTGATATTCCGGTTGATCACTTGCTAGCTTTCCCCGTGCTTTCAAAATATTTTGAAAGGTTAAAATCACAGGATTTAGTGGTGGTGACGCCTGATGTCGGAGGTATAAAACTGGCCAGAAATTATTCCAAGAAATTAGAAATCAAGATGGCGATTGTAGATAAGCGAAGGGTGGGCCCCGATGAGACCGAGGTCGGGTTTGTAATAGGTGACGTGGCTAATAAAAATGTTGTGATGATCGATGATTTGATAGCCACGGGAGGATCGATTGCTCAGGCTGCAAACGTCCTGAAAGAAAAGGGTGCCAAAGATATTTATGTAGGCGCTACCCATCCTGTATTCTGCGGGTCTGCAGTGGAAAAATTATCGGCTGCACCGATTAAAGAAATTGTAGTAACCGATACGATACCCCTTAATGAAAAAGCGAAAGGATTAAATGATAAAATAAAAGTATTGTCTATTTCCGGGCTTTTAGGGGACGCTATTATGAGGATTCACCGCCACGAATCTGTGAGTTCTCTCTTTGTTTAATAATTTATATTTTTGGAGTGTGACAGATGGAGATTTTAGACTTAAAGGCAGAAACAAGGACGACGAAGGGCAGTAAAGGAGTTAAAAAACTGAGAATGGCTGGACAAATTCCAGCAATGTTATATGGTCACAAGCAAGACAATGTAATGCTTTGTTTGAAGGAGAATGAATTTGCGCGGATATTGCACACCGGGACAAGGATGATTCGTTTAACATTTGATAATAAGAAGGAATCTGCGCTCATAAAAGAGGTGCAATATGATAATCTTGAAGACCGAGTTCTTCATGTGGATTTCTCCCGTATCGATCTGAATGAAAGGGTAAAGTTGCGAGTTCCCATTGAGTTGGCAGGGGAATCAATTGGCGTGAAAGAAGGCGGCGTATTGACCCATGTCATGAAGGATATAGAAATAGAATGTCTTCCAATTGCAATACCCGAAAAGATAAAGGTAAATATATCGGAATTAGGTTTAGGTAAGGCACTCCATGTTAAAGAATTGCCCGCGCTGGAGGGCATTCAGTATACATCGGATAGTGAGGCAGTTGTTGTATCGATTCACCAGATCGTGGAGGAGAAAGCAGCACCCGAAGAAGAAATGCTGGCCGAACCTGAGGTTATTACCAGAAAACCGAAAGAAGGAGAAGAAACAGAGGCAGAGAAAAAGGCCTAGTGTGGTATGTGTGAATGAAGATTATTGTTGGGCTTGGCAATCCCGGGGAAAGGTATTTAAAGACGAGGCACAATTTTGGTTTTATGGTAATTGACCGACTTGCACTGCAACTTGAAATGGAGTGTAATCAAAAAAAATTTCAGTCCTTCTTTTGTAAGAAGACCATAGGACAGGAAGAAATTATACTATTAAAGCCACAGACATTTATGAACCTGAGCGGGGTTGCTGTAAGGGAAGCTGTAGATATGTATAAATGTGCGTTGCAAAACCTTATGGTTGTGTGCGATGATCTGGATTTGCCTTTGGGAAAAATACGTATCAGACGAAACGGCGGCTGTGGGGGGCACCGAGGTCTGGAGTCCGTCGCTGCCAGTTTGGGATCCACGGGTTTTCCCCGGTTAAAGATTGGAATAGGGCGCCCTACCGCAGGGGATCCCGTTGATTATGTGCTTTCCCCATTCCCCAGGGAAGAAGAAATCGTGGCATCGGAAGCCATCGAAAAGGCCTGTCAGGCTCTGGAAACCTGGATTTTTGAAGGGATCGATGCATGTATGAATAAGTTTAATTAAACGGACCTTTTGTTGTGTATATGCAAAGGTATAAAGGATTTTTATATTTTTCGTAAAATATTAAAGGTAGGAGGATGAGAATTTGAGGATGTACGAAGGGTTGTTTTTAATAGATAATGCGCACGCCAGCATGGAGTGGGATAACGTGGTCAAACACATCCATGATATCCTGCAAAAGTATGGCGCCGAGATCCTGAAGACTGAAAAATGGGGCGAAAAAAAGTTGGCATACAAGATCAAGGGGCATAAACGCGGAACGTACCTGCTGATCCATTTTAATGCAAAAAATACAGCCGTTGCAACGATCAAAAGAGATTTTCAACTCTCTGATTATATTATCCGCTCTCTTATTGTAAAAGATGACAAGATTGAAGAGTTGTCTCAGATAGGTGTAGCCGAAGCAGCCGTGGAAAAGGATACCAGCAAAATACCCGAACCTGAAATAACAGGCGTTGATGTACTGGAAGAGACTGATGTGTCTGCCAATGTTACAGAGGAAGTATAGAATTTCAAAGACGCAGGCCGTACTTATAGATTCATAAGACCTGAATGTTGGTCTATAAATGCATCTTAAAAAGTAGTTGTTAAAACGTTTTTTCAAAAGGAGCAAAGTATGGCAAGTCTTAATAAAGTGTTTCTTATGGGAAATCTCACCCGGGATCCGGAACTGAGATATACCCCGGCGGGGTTGGCAGTTGCAACTTTTGGAATTGCTATCAATAGGGCATGGACTGCCAAAACTGGGGAACAGAAAGAAGAAGTGTGTTATGTTGATATCAATATCTTCGGACGCAGGGCGGAGGTTGTAGGTGAGTATTTCAGCAAGGGAAATCCGATTTTTATTGAGGGGCGACTGCAGTTCAATCAATGGGAAACGAAAGACGGACAAAAGCGGAGTACCCTTCGTGTCGTTGCGGATAATTTCCAATTCATCGGAGGAACGGCTAAGCGTCCTGCGGAAGGGGCAGGTACAGTATCCAAAGAAGGTAAACCGCCGGAGGAAATACCTGAAGATATTAATCTTGACATTAATAATGAAGAAATACCATTTTAGAATTGTTTTGTAAAGTTTTTAGATAGGGTAAAAATTATGACAAAAAAAAGGTTTAATAAAACAAGCAAATGCCGGTTTTGCAGGATGGGAATCGACGAGGTAGATTACAAAGACATCCAAAATTTACAAAAACTTACCACAACGCAGGGAAAACTTTTTTCGAGAAAGCGGTCCGGGAATTGTGCTCATCATCAGCATTCGGTAAAGACTTCTATTAAAAGGGCAAGATTTATGGCATTGCTTCCATATGTGACTTAGGAGGGGATAATCATGGAATTGTTGCTGAGAAAAAATGTAGATAAGCTGGGGAGGATTGGCGACGTTGTGAAGGTGAAGGAGGGTTATGCAAGGAATTATTTGTTGCCAAAAGGATTGGCGACGACTGTTTCTCCTGCCAATCTAAAACAGATAGAAAAAGAAAAGATAAAGATGGAGTTGCAGCTAAAGGAAGAAAGGGAGCGTCTGCAGGGGGTATTGGAGAAAATTTCTACTGCTTCGTGTACGATTTCCGCAAAGGCAAACGAAGAAGGCAGACTCTTTGGTTCTGTTACGGCTGCTCAGATCGCGGATGCGTTGGCAAAAGAGGGATTCCCGGTGGACAAGGAGATGGTAAAACTTGATAGCCCGATAAAAGTCTGTGGTGTGTTCGATGTCACAATTGCCCTGAATCTGGAATTGCAAACGAAGTGTAAAGTATCAGTGGTAAGAGAGGATATAGGTCAGCCAGAACAGGCATAGTTGCCTTTTAAGGAAGTGACGATGGTTGTTGAGTCTATACTTGAGCGTACGTTGCCTCACAGCATCGAGGCAGAGATGAGTGTCCTGGGTGCGATGTTGCTGGATAATGAGGTTATTAACCTGGTTATACCTATATTGCATAAGAATAGCTTTTATAAAACGGCTCACCAGGAATTATATCAGACAATAGTGGAGGTTTATGATAAGGGGCAAACGGTTGATCTGGTCGTTCTTAGGGAAGAGTTGAAAAAGCGCTCATTATTGGAGAAGGTGGGTGGTGTAGAATATTTAATGGAGCTGGAGGAGGCCGTCCCCACAATAGGAAATGTAGAATTTTATGCGAATATAGTCCGCGAAAAAGCCATCAAAAGGAATCTCATCGAAGTTGCTGCAACTATCCAGAAGCAGTCCTTTGATGAGACTTGCGATACCGAACACCTGCTTGATAACTCAGAAAGAGCTATCTTTGATATCACCCAGAAGAAGTTTAATACTGCATCCACAAAACTAAACGAAATCCTCAAAGAAACATTTAGTCGCATTGAAAATCTCCATGACAGACAGAGCAGATTAACGGGATTATCAACCGGTTTCTACGATCTAGACGACCTTACGTGCGGCTTGCAAGCATCGGAACTTATCATTGTTGCAGCGAGGCCAAGTATGGGGAAGACAAGTCTTGCACTGAATATTATCGAACACGTGGGGGTCGTAGATAAGAAACCCGCTGCCCTGTTTTCCCTGGAAATGTCAGCGCAGCAGGTAGCACAAAACATGCTTTGTTCCCATGCACGGATAGATGCACACAAGCTGAGAAAGGGTTTTTTAGAGGATAAGCAGTGGAGCGATCTTTCGTATGGATTAGGGTCGCTTTCCGAGGCACCAATTTTTATTGACGATACCCCCGGTCTTACCGTATTGGAATTACGTGCAAAAGCGCGCAGATTGAAAGCTCAGTATAATATCCAATTGGTTGCGGTAGATTACTTACAATTGATGGAATCCCCGCGCGCGGAAAATCGACAGCAAGAAATTTCCATAATATCCCGCGGTTTGAAATCACTTGCCAGAGAATTGTCGATACCGGTAATTGCTGTGTCACAGTTAAACAGATCTGTAGAGTCACGGGAGGGCCATAGGCCAAGGATGTCTGACTTACGCGAGTCGGGATCAATCGAACAGGATGCAGACGTTGTTATCCTTTTGCACAGGGAGGATTATTATGATCCAGATAAGAAGGATGGCACGGCAGAACTCATCATTGCCAAGCAGCGTAATGGGCCTATAGGAGTGGTAAAATTGGCGTTTCTTTCACAGTTCATGCGTTTTGAGAATTTAGCCTCCGTGGGTAACAAATGAATTTTCACAAGGTCTTATTGCAGGCTGCGAGTTTAATCGTAGTGCTTGTTATAACCTTGTGTTCTGGGTATGCTGGAGTTCTTTATGCTGCAACTCAAGAAAAGACGACACGAATTATTAAAAAGATCGAAATCAAAGGAAATCATCGGATTAGCACTGCCGCAATAAAAAGCAGTATCCGGGTAAAAGAAGGCGATCCTTATGATCCGCAGTTGGTAAGTCAGGATGTTGATGCAATTTGGTCGCTGGGTTTCTTTGACAACATAGAAGTGGAACTCGAAGAGATACCTGCCGGGTTAAAGCTGGTATTTCTTGTAACTGAACGGGCTGTAATTGACGAAATACAGTTCCAGGGCAATGCGAAGATTAAGACCAAGAAACTGAAGAAGCAGATTGAGATAAAGCAGGGAGATTACTTAAAACATTATCTTCTGAAATTGGATGAAGATAAAATCAAGGAACTTTACATCAAGAAGTGTTTCAATCGGGTACAGGTACGTGCTGAAAGTAAAGTTGTGGATGGGAAAACGGTGGTAATTTTCAATATTGACGAAGGCCCAAAGGTTCGCATTGCCAGAATAGCGTTTAAAGGAAATAAAGGTTTCAAGCGGAGAAAACTCCTTAAACAGATGGAGACCAGACAAAAACATTTTCCAACCTTTATCTTTCCTGGCCGGTTTGATCAAAGAAAGTTCCTGTCGGATATTGAAAAGGTAAAAGAATTTTATATGAACAACGGATGGTTAGATGTGGATGTGGGTTGGGAAATAACATACAGTGATGATGACAGCAGGATGTACATTACTATCCATATAAAAGAAGGCGAAAGATACTATGTGGAAAGCTTACAGATAAATGGAGCAACCCTGTTTACGGAAGAGGAATTAAAAGAAAAGTTGAAACTAAAAGCCGGTGGTCCTTTCTTTTTGGACGCCGTTGAAAAAGACACCTACCAGCTCCGTTTAACGTATGGGGAACAAGGATACATTACTGCCGTAGTGAAAGAAAAACATACCTTTAGTTCTGAAGGTGCAAAGGTAGATGTTTCTTTTACGATAGATGAAAAAGACAGGCATTATATTGAAAAGATTAAAATAACTGGAAATGACAAGACGAGAGATAATGTCATCCGACGGCAGTTGACGTTTTATCCCGGCGAGAAATTAGATACAGAAAAGATACGTGATAGCCAGAGACGTTTGGCCAACACAGGATACTTTGACATGGAGTCAGGTATGCCTGCGGGGATTAGCTTTGAACAAGGTTCGGAGCCTAATAAGCAAAATATCCTGGTAGAGGTGAAAGAAGGAAGGACAGGGATGCTGCGGTTTGGCGGAGGTTACGGAGCTAACGTCGGGGCGTTCGGTGATATTTCGTATACAGACAGGAACTTTGATGTTACCGATCTGCCGAAGAGTCTGAACGATTTTTTACAGGGTAACGCCTTCCGGGGAGCAGGCCAGATATTGACTTTGCGGTTCAGTCCGGGTTTTTTCAGAACAGAAATCCTGGCATCTCTGACCAATCCATCCGTATTTGACTCTCCCTATAGCGCGGGAATAAGCTTGTTTGACTATCTGAGATGGTATCGTGAATATCAGCAACAAAATATTGGTTCAAGGGTTTCTGTAGGAAGAGAAATCCAGAGAGATTTTTTTGTAAGATTAAGTCCGGAATTTGATATTATAGATATTGATAGACGGGACAATAAGGAAGATACCCCCCAGGATGTACTGGATGTTGAAGGGAGTCATTTGAAAGCAGGCGTTACGTTATCTGCAAATATGATTAGAACTGATAATATATTTATGCCATCGAAAGGATATGAAGGGGAATCTTCTGTGGAAGTTGCAGGGTTGGATGTGGACATAGCTAAATACAAATTTCAGGCAACGAAATACAATACGCTCTTTGAAATTCCCAAATGGGGAAAACACGTTATTGCCTATAGTGGCACTTTTGGGGTTGTAGAATCAACTTCCGGGGGTGATGTCCCTATATTTGAAAGATTTTTTGCCGGTGGTTATGGTTCAATCAGAGGATTTGAGTATAGAGGCGTTTCTCCGATTGATAGAAAAACCGGTGATCAAATTGGTGGGAATATAATGGTTTTAATGAATTAAGAATATATTGTACCTATATATAAAGATATTATTCGAGCGGCCGTTTTTGTTGATAGTGGGAAGGCTGATAAAACGGTTAGCGATATTAATTTTGATCGCTTCAGGCTATCTACAGGTCTTGGGCTAAGATTGAGTATCCCTTTTCTTGGGCGTTCTACTATTTCAATTGATTACGGTATCCCTGTGATAAAAGAGGATGGGGATGAAACTCAGTCGTTTTCATTTAATTTCGGAGGAGGCAGTAGCTTTTAATTATGAAATTAGAAAAAACGGTAAAGAAGCATGGCAAAAAGGGGAAAATCATGTTTGCTGTGGCAGGTCTTGCATTTTTGTGTCTGTTTTTATTGAGTAGCGTATCGGCAAAGGAACCTAGCGCAGCCAGTTCTCCTTCAAAAGGTATAAAAGTGGGAGTCGTTGACCTGAATACGGTATTTGAGAAGTATGAAAAAAGGAAGTTGTTTGATGCACAGCTTAAAGAACAGGAAAAGCAGTACCAGAAAATTGTCAATGATAAAAAGAAAGAGCTGGTGAGTTTGAGTGAGAAGATACAACTGCTGGATTTAGGAAGCGAGGCGAGAAAAAAAGACGAAGAGACCTTTGAAAGAAAGAATATGGAATTGGAATCCTACGCAAAGTTTGCAGAAAAAAGTCTCATGAAAAAGTACAAAGATTATTTCGAAAGCCTCTACACAGAAGTTTGTAAGGAAGTGGAAGACATAGGCAAACGTGAACAATATGATCTCATCATCAAAAAGGAAGAGCCGGAACTGCAGAGCGGAGGAATTACCGAATTGCAGTTTAAAGTCGGAATAAAAACCGTTTTGTACCATTCCGATTCAGTCGACATTACCAATCAGGTAATTGATAACTTGAATAAAAAATATTCAGCTGCTGCAAGCAAGGGAAAGTAGTTTGTGGACAGCAGACAAAAGACAATTGGGCAAGAGATTGAGTGTACTGGCGTGGGAATGTTTAGGGGAGGGATCACAAAGCTGCGCTTTAAACCAGCACCATTAAACTCGGGTATCTGTTTTGTTCGTGTGGATTTGCCTAATCGACCGCGGGTACCTGCTCACGTTGATGCCTTATCGAGCAATTATAAGCGCATATTTTTGAAAAACAAAGAGGCAGAGGTCGAGAGTGTAGAGCACTTAATGGCAGCCCTGGCAGGATTAGGGATCGATAATGTAGAAATCGAAATAAACGGTCAGGAAGTCCCTGCGGGGGACGGGAGCGCTAGACTATTTGTTGAAATTCTCAAAAAAGCAGGTACTGTTGAGCTGGATGGTAAAAAAAAGGTTTTTACGGTAAAATCCCCGATTATCGTGAGTAGTGGAAACGCAAGTATTATGGCAATGCCGTATGAAAAGGGGTTACTATTTTCGTATACCCTGGATTTTAACGGCTCTTTTATAAAGCAACAAACTTATGACATTGAGTTTACGGAAGAAAATTTCTGCAAAGAGATTGCACCGGCAAGGACATTTGGTTTGAGTACCCATATTGAAGAGTTCAAGAAACTCGGTCTGGGCAAAGGGGTTACCGATGACAATAGTATTATTGTGCATGAAGACGGAAAGTTAACGAAGCCGATTTCCATGAAACCCGCAGAATTGAGATTTTCCAATGAATTTGTAAGGCACAAAATTTTAGACCTTGTAGGAGACCTTTATCTGGCCAATGTATTAATTCAAGGGCGAATTGTAGCGAACAGGTCGGGTCACTCGCTGAACGTTCAGCTGGCAGAGAAGATTGTAAGAGTTTCATGACTCGACTGGACAGGGCATTGGTGATACTATCGCTAAAAATATGGGAAATATGCAAAGAAAAGGGAAAACGAGATGAAAATTCATAAGTCGGCAATCGTGCACCCCAACGCTGTTTTGGGCAAAGAAGTCGAAATCGGCCCTTTTTCCGTAATAGGCGCGGATGTTACCATCGGGGACGGGACAGTTATAAAAAACCACGTCACCGTGATTGGAAATACAACAATAGGAAGAAATAATGTTATCTATCCTAATGCCGTTTTGGGTGCAGAACCGCAGGACCTTAAATATCGTGGCGAGCGTACCTCCCTTGTGTTAGGGGATCACAACGTGGTGCGGGAAGGGGTAACCATTAATATAGGTACGGCAGGTGGCGGAGAAAAAACGGTGATCGGTGATAATAATTTTTTTATGGCATGCGCACACATTGCCCATGATTGTATTATAGAGGATAATGTCCTTCTGGCGAACGGGGTGTTACTGGGCGGGCATGTCGTAGTAGAGAGGGGTGCCAAGCTCATGGGGCTTGTTGGTATACAACCTTTTGTGACCATAGGGCGGTATGCATACGTGGGAGGTCATACCAGGATTGTTCAAGATGTTCCGCCGTATGTGATTATTGAAGGTCATCCTGCAAAGATACGTCAGGTGAATATCATTGGATTGGAACGAGAGGGCTTTTCAAAAGAGCAGATTGACGAAATCAAAGAGGCATTTCGGATGTTATTTCGCTCCAGCGAATTGAATAAAAGCAAGGCCCTAGAAGAATTGGAAAGGAAAGAAGGCATTTCTCCTGAGGTCAGGTACCTTCTTACTTTTTTGAGAAACATAGATAAGGGTAAATTCGGAAGGTATCGGGAATCTTTTCGATACTCGATGGCAGCGGCAACATAAACATGTCTAGATTAAAGGTCGCGGTAATCGGCGTTGGCCATCTTGGGAAGGAACATGCAAGGGTTTACACAGAACTGCCTGGAGTAGAGTTGATTGGCGTCGTTGATATACAGCGTAAACAGGCAGAAAAAATTGCACAACAGTGCAATACGCAATGGTTCTCGGATTATAAGGAGGTCATCGATAAAGTCGCAGCAGTAAGCATTGCGGTGCCCACAAAATCGCATTACGTCATAGCTAAAGAATTCCTGCAACGTGGAGTCCACGTCATGGTCGAAAAACCCATGACGGGGACGGTATCAGAGGCAAGAGAATTAATAGGTATCAGCAAAGAAAAAGGGGTCGTACTTCAAGCAGGGTATATTGAGCGATTTAATCCTGCAATAGCTGCAATAAAAAAACTTTCAATTAACCCAAGGTTTATAGAATGTCATCGGTTAAGCCCGTTTACCTTTCGTTCTGCGGATATTGGTGTGGTGCTGGATTTGATGATCCATGATCTTGATATTATCCTGCACATAACAGGCTCAAAGGTAAAGAAGTTCGATGCTGTGGGGGTAAATGTCATTTCAGATAAAGAGGATATCGCTAACGTCCGCATTCAATTCCAGAACGGATGCGTGGCAAATGTAACCGCAAGTCGGGTCTCGCTTACGTCTATGCGAAAGATGAGGTTGTTTTCGCAGGATTCATATATTTCTATTGATTATCAGAAAAAGGATGCATTAATATATAAAAAATCGCCTGAACTGACACTGAAGGCGTTGAACATCTCGGAAATGGATGTTTCGACTATTGCGGATTTGAAAAGTTATGTATTCGGTGATCTGTTAAAAATAGAACGCATAAAGATGGACGATTATGAGCCGCTCAGGAAGGAGCTTGAATCTTTTGTGAATTGCATTGCGGAGCGGAAAGAGCCTGTAGTTTCCGGCGAGGAAGGCTTAAAGGCTATTGAGGTTGCAAATGACATTTTATGCGAGATAGAAAAAAAACTTAAACTCGCTTACAATAGGGAGGATAAAATATGACATCATTTGATTTTTTACATATCGATGCCGAGATCGTTGGGAGCAAGGTTGTAGGGAAGGCAGGTGGGGTGCTTGGCAAGATGTTGCAACCTTATGTGGATCAGTTTTTTGAGAAGGTCAATTCCCTCAAGGTGATTGCCAAAGTTAACGGTATGAACGTGTATAACCTTTACAATCCGCCGTTTCCCAGCCAGGCGGGTATGCGGTTTCTCGAGAGAAAGTTGAGAATGATGTTATATAAGATGGCATTTCCCGTTACGGCAAATCTGGCCATAACTCATAAATGCCAGTGTCAATGTATTCATTGTAGCGCCGACCCATTCATAGACCCTACCAAAAAAGAGCTCACAGTGGAGGAAATAAAAACCGTAGTGGATGGGGCATTGGATCTTGGTGCAAGTCTGATTATCTATGTGGGTGGAGAACCGATGCTGCGGGAAGAACTCTATGATCTCATTAGCTACGTGGATAAAACCAAGGCTATCCCGATGATATTTACCAATGGATTGCTCCTGACAGAAGAAAACGTTCAAAAGCTCGCTAAGGCGGGTTTGTTTTCCTTAAACATCTCTATCGACAGCAGTGAGCCTGAATTGCATAACGAGTTCAGGGGGGTGCCGGGTTGTTATCAAAAGGCGTTTGAAGGTGCAGAGCGTTGCAGAAAGGCCGGCATCTTGACGGGAATTTCCACCTATGCAACCAGCGAAAGCATCAAGACAGGAAAGGTTGAAAAACTCTTAAAAATTGCGCAAGAACAGGGATTTTCAGAGGTCACGATCTTTGATTGCATACCTTCAGGCCGATTCTTAAAAGACACGTCAAAAATACTAACCGCAGAAGACCGGAAACAATTGATTGCCCTCACAAAGAAATATCACGAGATGGACCATCCTATGGGAATAAACTGCATGTCCATTATTAATTCACCAAGGGGCGTGGGTTGTTATGGAGCCCAGTCGCAATTCTATATGACCGCATATGGCGACATCAACCCTTGTGATTTTAATCCAATTAACTTTGGAAATGTACGCGAGATGCCCATTCAGGAGATATGGAAAAAGATGGTAACGCATCCGGATTTTAGCAAGAGATACCCCACTTGTCGTATGCAAAGCAAGGCGTACAGGAAAAAATATATCGATCCGCTTCCCAAAAATGTGCGCCTGCCTGTAAAAATAGAGGATATTGCACCGATTGAATTAGTTGACCAAGAGACGACCCTTGCAGGGGTAAGCTAGTCTTTGGTTCGGAGTATAAAATATTACGAAAAGTTTTGAATTACAGACCATAAAACTGGTAATGTTACTCCAATAGGTAATTTTTATTATTTCAGCGTTCTTTATAGGAGAGAAATTATGGGTGGTGAAGTCCTTATCACGAAGAAAATGAGCACCGGAGAAGTGACAAAGAAATATCCTGCAACAAAGGCGGTTTTTACAAAGTACTTCGGGAAAGGGTGCTTCGATTGTCCCTCCTTCGGTACCGAGGATATAAATCTTGCCTGTATGATGCACAATACCGATGTTGATAAATTTATTAAAGAATTGAATGAAGTGGCAAAACAAGAGGCAAACAAGGCAAAATAAACGGATAGGTTGTTCCCGCTTGAGAAATACCATTGAATTTAACTAAAGAACAATAGCCAATTTTAAAAGAAGGCTAAGGGGAGGCTAGAGATAAATTTGGAACCCATCTATTTAGAGGAAAAAATTAAATTTAATAAAGATCACTTTATCCCGAATATTCTTTACGCTTCACCAAAGGTAAAGATGCCGCTTATTTGTATGGAAGCCGGACAAGAGATCCCACCCCATGAAGGACATAGTGTGGGTATTTTCTACGTAAAAGAAGGTAAAGGAGTATTTACTCTCGACAACAAAAAGATTGATATGAAAAAGGACATGATTATTATCGCTCCAGAGGGAACGTCAAGGGGGATGAAGTGTATAGAAAGAATGGTTGTTTTAGCCATTAGCGTGGGGTAAATATAAATAGAAAGACAAGGAAAAGGGAGAGACATGAGTAAGATACAGCCTGTTATACTGGATGTGAGAAATATTGTGCCTCGGGAAAGGCACCCAAAGATATTTAATACCTTTGACAGCCTGAAAAAGGGAGAGATGATGGTCTTAATAAACGATCACGACCCCAAACCTTTAAAATATCAATTGGATGCGGAACGGAGCGGACAACTGGACTGGAAATACGTTGAACAGGGGCCAGAAGTCTGGAAAGTAGAAATAACAAAAAAATAAGAAGATCTGTATGACTCTTGAAATACGTTTTTAGCATAGCTATAGTATTTTAACTAAACACTATTCAAAAAAAAGGAGAGAAGGATATGAGCAAGGGGATAAAATTAGTGGTCTCTATGAGTGTATTCGCCTTGTTTGGTTGTATCCAGCTTGGTTGTGAACAGGCAGTTGTAAAAAAAGCAGAAGTTGTTACTATTAAAAAGGAAGAAAAGGAAGTTCCTGCTAAACCAAAGGAAGAGGTAAGGGCTGAGGCCCCTGCTCCTGAAGTGCAAAAGGAGGAGAAGGTTCCCTGTCCTGTGAAGAAAGAAGAATTGGCGTCCCATCCAAAAGACAAGAGGACAATTCAACAAATTATCTCAGAGTTAACAGGGGAAAAGATCGGTTCCGACAACTCAGGAGATCTATACCACAATGGTTTAACGGCAACGTATACAGGGCCGGAAGAACTGTTGCCTGGCGAGGGGAAATTTGGAAAACTGTTTGGGTTTTTACCCCTTATCCGATGGTATGACCCCGATCATTACTATACACCAAATATGAATGTATCCGGAGAGTTTAAACAGGAAGAGTGTATTATGTGTCACACGGTACAAACACCGGGTATCGTTGCTCAATGGAAAAAGAGCAAACATGCAACGACAGAAAAGGGCGTTGTTGGGTGTGATAAGTGCCATGGGAATAATCATCAACAGTTATACATGCCTTCCTGGAAGCATTGCGGTGAGTGCCATCCGGAACAAAAGAATGGTCACCGCGCCGGCAAGATCGGCTCCCACACGTACGCATTCCATGTAAGCGTAGTGGAAACTCCATGGCAGATAGCAAAGCCTGCAGCAGAGGTGACGGCATGCGCTACATGTCACGGCATAGCCGAGAACAGGTGTGATGGCTGCCACACAAGACACGACTTTTCTATGGCAGAAGCCAGAAAGCCAAACAACTGCGGTATATGTCATACCGGTCTGGATCACTATGAATATGAAATGTATAAGGAATCATATCATGGGATGATTTATGAATCAGAGCAGCATACATGGGACTGGACCAAACCCATGAAACCGGCCAACTATAAAACACCCACCTGTGCTTATTGCCATATGAAAGACGGCGAACATAATGCACAGAAGGCCTCTACAATAAATAGCCACATGGGTACATCGCTCGTAGACCGTGGGGCGCCGAAATTTAAGGAGGCCAGACAGAATTGGATTAATACCTGCAAGGGCTGTCATTCACCCAGATGGGCGACCGATCAATTGGAGGCTATGGATGAGGCTGTAAAGGTCAGCTTTACCAAGTGGCGTGAGGCTATGAAGATCGTGGTCGATCTTTACAACGACGGCATGCTGGACCCCATGCCGAGTGACCTGGCCCCAGACTATGCAGGGCATTATACCTTTAGTCTGCTAGGTGGCGAGGGTAGAATGTACAACGTTTCTGACATAGAACGTACTGCCTTCGAGATGCTGGTCTATATAACCAATGCCGTTTATAAGGCCATGGCCCACGGGGCTATGTATGGTGCAACCTACGGTAAAGGCGCCTTCTTACAGGACCGTTGGCTTGTCCAGATTAAGGGTGAGGCTAGCAGACTAAGGAGACTTAAGGCGCTAGAGGATCAGGTAGGTATACAGCATAAGGCATACGATTTCTGGAAGCACGGCGAATATACGGATTTGCTTTTGGGTTGGAGAAGAAAACCGGGCGATGTAGACAAGTCTGCATGTAAACATGAGGGTGAAAATTGTCTGGTTGAATAAGTTTTCAAGGGAACAAGTTTTTAGAAAATCGATAAAAAGGCCTAATCCAAAAACTGGATTAGGCCTTTTTCTTTTTAACCTAAGTTACGCATTTAAAAACATAAGTGATTGATATTCAAGGATCTTCAAAATTATTCCTCACTACAATTCTGCTTTTTTGAAAGTTACCCGCTTTCTTTTTACTTCCTTTGGGTCTATCCCAAGCTTCTTGTATATCTCACCTTGTGCTGCCTCCACTTCAGTTGCTACCCTTACATGGTGTACGTGGATACCATCAGCATCGGGCAGGA
>JBKBTA010000049.1:0-16933 GCA_046291035.1 Candidatus Brocadia sp. | reverse complement strand
AAACTTTTCTACGTGGATTAAGCACGCAGAAATGGTATTTTCAACCACTCAGGTATCCCATACTTCAAGGCACACCTTTCTTTGTAATGCGGCTGGCAATGAAATCCTCCAGTACGGATACTTTATCGTTAAAGGTATTTCCGGCCTGATTTTCTACAAAAATAGCCGCTTTGTGTATGGTGTGTTCGACTTGTTCTGTAGCTGAAAGGGTACTTACAAAAAGAAGGGGAAAAATTATTAAGAGATATTTAAGAGATGTATGTATGGATGGATGGATGGATGGATGGGGAAAACTGCTTTAGCCAACAAGATACAGATTCCAAAAATGGATTTCACTGCTACCTCCTACACTGATTACGGTAAGTTGTAAGGAGCGAAATTAGAAGAAGATTAAATTAATCCTTCTGCTGTTTTTTCATAACACTAAGGTAGGAGCCGTCTCCTGACGGCGACTGGCATGCACAACGGCATGCATGCGCACAGTCGCCAACGGGAGTTGACTCCTACCAAAAATCTGGAATTCCTTGTATAAATATAGTTATTTCCAGCAGAGACCAAATTTCCCCAGCAGTGAGCACAGTTTATAGCATAGAAAAAATCTATGTCAACAAAATTTTTTTAAAAAAATTTTGCGGGGGGTATTTAACGTATTACTATTATTAATCACAACTCAACCACAAGCCCATCAAAGGCAAATTCAACGCCTGCCGGAAGTTTCCTGTTGTCTTCTTCATGTTCAATGTCATGACACATATGAGTAAAATAGGCCTTCCGTGGCTTTAACTGCTTGACAATACTTAGTGCCTGTTCGATGCTGAAATGTTTTACGTGAGGGATATAGCGAAGTGCTCCTAAAACCAGTACATCGAGGTCTTTTAATTTCTCCAGTGACCTGGCTGGTATCTCGCTTGCATCGGTAACGTAAGCGAAATTTTCGAACCGGTAACCCGTTACCTGTCCATCACCGTGAATTGCTTCTATAGGCTCGACAAAAAGGCTACCTATTTTTACATTACTATGAATGACGTTCATAGAAAATCTTGGTTTATAACCACCCGCCTCTGATTCGTTATTAAAAACATAGGAAAAGACGTTTCGTATGGTATCGAGGGTTTTAGAGGTACCGTAAATGGGGATATCCATACGTTGAACCATATTGAATCGTCGAAGGTCATCCAGTCCAAAAATGTGGTCCGCATGGGGATGTGTAATAAGCACTGCGTCCAGTCTTGTGACATTGTTTTTAATACACTGGAGTCTTAGTTCCGGTGTGGCATCAATGAGGATATTGCACCCATTTTTACTGACCAATACAGAAGTACGCATCCGTTTATTTTTAGGATTATCAGAGGTACAGACCCTGCAATTGCAGGCAATCATGGGAACCCCATGAGAAGTACCGGTGCCCAGGAATATCACCTTCATAATTCTGTAATTCCCTTTGTAGATTTAATCATCTTTGATTGAATCAAAATAATACGGACAAACTAGTTTGTCGTCCGACTGAGCGCTCACAACGAAGTCCGTGCCACCCTATTATAAAATCAAATCCCTCAATCTGCTCACACTGACATTTGTATTTTTGTGGGTTTTCCTGGTAAGCCATGAATAATCAGGCCTTGTGAAGGAGCAGTTTTTCCCCTGTACACTATTGACTAAATTCTGTTATTATTATATGGATAATTTTGTAATAATTTCAAGGATTCTTTCAATTTATAACCACCTCATTCCCCTCCTTCGCAAGGAGGGGATAAAGGGGAGATCTTTCACTAAAGTATTAAGTAATTACGTGTTTTCGCTGGTTCAATCGTCCCCGATTGAACCGAAAGATTTGGTATAATTCCGTCTTACAGCACGAGTTCGAGCTTCAGAGTACCGTTCAAATATATGGTTCAATCGTTCGACTGAGCACTCACGACGAAGTCTGCAAGATTGAACCAACGTTGGGTAATTACACGCACCATCAAAATATTCTGAAAACCTGAATAAAAAAATGAAAATTTCTATACAAATTAATTAGGCCTTAGGCGACTTTTTCAGGTTACAAAGGTAGGAGCCGTCTCCTGACGGCGATTAGCAATTCACAACGGATTGCAAGCACCACGAATCGCCAACAGGAGTTGGCTCCTACCTTCATAACTTTGAATTTCCTTAACGTTAAATTAGACCTTCGGTTACTTTCTCAACGTAGAGCGACGAGGCTCATCGCTTTACAATCGTAGCTTTGAAATTCCTTATAGAGTTATCGTGAATAAAAATGAGGCAAAAATTTCTTTTTCTGTGGATGACGATTCTCTTTTTCGCATTTTCCAAAACTGCCCACTCCGTATATTATTTCCCGTCCGATGAACAGATTAGAGAGGCCATTGAGTATGGTGAAAAAAATAAGGACCTCGACTACATCTCCTTTTTCAGTGAGTGGGTGAATGTATCGAACGACGGATATGAATGGGCAGCATTAAACACGAAATTTAGCATATTGGCATATGAGGCAAAACAGGCAGCATTGGCATCGAGAAAACTAGCAGGAGATCAGATATTCCAGTTGATTTCAGAGGTGGAGGACATTTTGTCATTTCGGGTTGTTTTGTACGGTAATTCCCCCGAATTTGCCAAAGATTATCATGCAGTATTATTATATAAAAACAAACCCATTCAACCGGTCAATGAGCAAAACGATGAGCACGCCAGGCCCACCAATCTTGGAATCAGGATACCTGCGACCTATCGCGCCACATGCCGGTATGATTTTCCAAATTATTATGTAGAACCTGATGAGAAAGTTACTCTCATAATCCTTAGTCCACTCAATAAAGAACGAAGATTTGTTTTTAACCTGAAGGAAATGCGATGAAGGTCGGTTTTTTGCAAACATCTCCCCTATTTGGGAAAAAGGATGAAAACGTGGATAAGGCCATTTTAGCGATAAAACAATTGGATGCCGACCTGGTAGTCTTACCTGAACTCTTTAATACGGGTTATCAGTTCACGTCAAGAGAAGAAACTCTTGCCTTAGCGGAAACAGTTCCTGATGGAGAAACGACACGCACATTGATCACTTTGTCAAAGGAAAAACGACTTTATATTGTAGCGGGCCTTGCTGAAATGGATAATAGGCGCTGTTACAACTCCGCCGTGTTGGTAGGGCCAGACGGATTCATCTGTTGCTACAGGAAACTTCATCTGTTTTATCATGAGAAACAGTGGTTTGAGCCGGGAAATATTGAATTAGAGGTTTATGACATAGGAAAGGCCAGGATTGGTATCATGATCTGTTTTGATTGGTTCTTCCCGGAAGTTGCAAGATGCCTGGCCTTAAAGGGGGCAGATATCATCTGTCACCCCGCTAACCTTGTCCTGCCTTACTGTCCGCAGGCTATGATAATACGTTGTCTTGAAAATAGGGTCTTTGCTATTACTGCCAATCGTATTGGTACCGAGAAACGTTCAGCAGAAACGCTTACTTTTATCGGTACCAGCCAGATATTAGGGACAAAGGGGGAAATTTTATATCGTGCTCCTTCAGATTGTGAGGAGACAAAAGTTGTCGAAATTGACCCAAAAATTGCCCGCGATAAGAAAATAACCCCTATGAATCATTTGTTCAACGACCGACGGTTAAAGTTTGAAGGCACTGATAATAAGCGCTGATAATTTTGAAGACTCTGAACTTCTTGTCCCGTATTACAGATTAAAAGAGGAAGGGATTGAAGTTGATATCGCATCCATGAAGAAGGGCAAAATAAAGGGGAAACATGGTTATGAGGTAATAGTAGATAAAACTTTGCAGGAGGTGAATCCCGGTGATTATGATATCCTTATCCTTCCTGGTGGAAAGGCACCAGAAGCTATAAGGAAAGAGAAGGCAGCCATTGAGATTGTGAAGTATTTTTTTCAGAAGAGCAAACCCGTTTCGGCTATATGTCACGGGCCGCAGACATTGATAACGGCTGGTTTGCTCAAGGGCAGACATGCAACCTGTTATAAGTCAGTGGCTCAGGAAATGAAGGATGCCGGCGCCATATATGAAGATAAAGAAGTTGTTGTAGATGGCAACCTCGTCACATCAAGGCAGCCTGCGGATTTACCGGCTTTTTTAAGAGAAATGATAAAAAAGCTTAAAGGATAAATATTTTTTATGGAAATAGAAATAAAAAAGAGATAGCACGTCCGCATTCGACGGACGCGCTATCTTAATACAGATTACCCCCCGGTGATCTTCATCCACTCCGGCCATTCTGGCCATTTTGGTCTGGCAGCCTCATGGCAGGTAAAACATGCATTTTTTAACATTGCATCTAAGCTTTTATAGGTTTCTACAATATTCTGTTTTTTGGAGGTTTCAGCAATATTCTTTGCGGCATCAGCAACTGTTTTCATATATTTTTCAAAATCCTTTTTTACCGCTTTTACATCCTCGGGGTTTTTTGCGTCCTTACCCGTCTCTTTGAACCACTCCCCAACCTGTCCACCCTCAGGAAAGAAATTTTTCATTATTTCTTGACTACTCTCTGCAACCGCATTAGACTCCTTAATTACAGCCTCATGATCGCCATCCATTATGGCCTCAAGAATCCTGGACGTATGGGAACTGATTACCCGCATCAGTGACCTGGTAGGTGTTGGTTCTGCCGTATGCTTGGATTCGATATCCTTCGCAGAAATTATACTACCCCTCCATGCATAGGACATACCTACTGCTGCTGCAACAACAAACAAGCAACTTGCAGTAATACGCTTTAGACCAGCTTTTTTCATTTCCCTGCCTCCTTTCATACTTAATTTTTAATAAAATAATATACGATTTACCGCATTACTATAGTAAGCGTCATAAATAAGTTGACATGTTTTCGTAAGTCACCCTTTAGGATTGCCTGCAGCAAGACCAAAGCCTTGCCTTACACCAATTTGTTTTTTTGCATTTACGATATTAAATATCCGTAAAATACACTTTGGAAACGCCCGTAAAAACCAAAAAAGCCTTACGGCAAAGACATTTTTTAAACATCTTCGGCAGTAAGGCTATCTTTTACTCAACCGCTTAAACCGTTCAATCTGTTTAAACGGCTTATAAGACCCTTTACTTTGCGTCCCCTGATTGCTCAGGGTTTGCCTTTATCGTAATGTATTCTTCACTATTTCTAGAAAAATTTTTATTTTTTGAAGCAATTTTGTCGTTAATGGCCTTTAGGAATTTGTCAATATCAACATTGTGCATCTTGGTTGCCATTTCTATACTTGCAATCCGGCCCATAGTGTTCCTCATAACCGGGTTCGCCATCTGACTGAACCCAAAGTCGAGAAATATTTGAAGCGTTTCAGGGTATTGATCCACTACATCAAAGACCTTTGTATCCTTTGTGACCTCGGTTAACTTCTTAGCAGATACCAACGGTTTCATCTCCTGCGTAGTGTTCATGGTTTTCCATAGATTATAGCCAAAGATACCCAATGCTGCCAGTTCAAACCAACCAGAAGTTCCCATGATAGCATAAAACAGGGACTTTCCTCCACTCGTACCTACCAATATTTGTGAGAATACCCTGAGAAAACAACCTGTATTCAACAGGATAAAGGTAATGTTTGATAATTTTAAGCTATACATGTCAATCCCTTTAAAAGTGGGAATCATTTTCGATGCATAGCCAATAATCATCATAGTAATAAAGCCCACAGTAACGGCATGGTTCAGTGATCCATGAAACCTTTGTTGTAATTCGGAACCGTGCCCAAGGAACGGGATGATAAGCAGAATAACGGTGGTAACAATGAGCCAGAGATACGCAGTGCGAATAGTCTTGGCGTAACTCCTGTCCATCACAACGTCTTGAAGTTCCTTCGTGGACCTTTCAAAGATACGCAGACCATAAATGAACGTGATAATAGCGAAGGCTATGGGAAATACAATAAACTGCGAAAGCCTGAGTGCAATGATATTACGATCCGCAAACATATGAGTAATAAAATAGATCGGAACTGATATATTCATAACCCAAAAGGTCAAATTGACAGCCTTTTCTCTCACGGGCTTGATATCAAGAAAGGCAAACACCGTCCTGATATTTATGGCAAAGATGAACATAAACACGAAGCCGAAGAGGTAGAGATGCACAAACGGACTAAATACGACCCTGGGAATTTCATACATGGCATGTTTATATAAATACACGATCATTCCAAAATTTATGAACGCGGAGATAAGAAACCAGATGATGCCAGCCTTGAAAAATTTGTCAAAGATGCCAACCTCTTCCTTGCTGGAAAATATGGTCTTTAAGATAATAAAGGCAAACAGGCAAATTGAAATGATCTCTAAAATGGAGGATACAGGGATTAAAAACCTGGCAGCTCGAAAAGGTGTGGGTTGTAATATAATCCGTAGTGAGAGGCCGGCGATAATGAATCCATAACAAATGTTCACCAGGTTCCTGTGTTTGAGTTCGGTATTTTTTACCCTCGGTATGATATATAAGGCAAAGCCCATGATGCAAAGCCCCACCCATCCAAAAAGCTGTGCATGACCATGTGCCTGAATAAGTGCATAATAAATGGAATTGAAATTTAACTTGATGGCGATATAACTCAGTATAATAGCGCCAAACGTCACACCTACAGTAAGGGTTAAAATGATGGCTGTTTTAACAAACTTTTCATAAATCTTATCTTCTTCAAGCATTGGGATTTCAATATGTTCCCCACCACCCCTTTCAATGGCTTCGTTTAGATCCTTAACAAGGGTGTCATAATCCACCTCATGTGCCTTAGCAAAAAATGCTATAGGTTCATTAGGTCCACGAACTCCACCCGCAATGACAAGGTTATATTTCCTGAATACAGCAAGTGTTTCTGGATGAGATTCAATAAGGTCTTTAATTATGGTATTTCTGTTTATTTCCATAACTAAATATACTAGCAAACTTTACTAAAAATTTTCAAGTAAATTAAAAATTACTTTTCTAATGCCACTTTAATAATACGTACTGCCATATTGGCAGTACGTATTTCATAGCGATAAAATTACAGAATTCTTGTAAGTTCTTTTATTCCAATAGATTATTTGGGGCACGACGGACAAACCATTTATTGGCACTAATTTTGCCCGCTTGGAAAGCGTACGTATTTTATTTCTTTTCTTTTTTTATTTTTGAAAGGAGTAATATTATGGCCAGAGATTTAATAAAGTGGTCGCAGTTGCCAAGCATTTCTTCCATACAGGAGGAGATGAATCGGATGTTTGACCGATTTTTCAGAGGTGGGGAGTTAGCAGAATTCGGCATGGTGGGTACGTGGGTACCCCCTATTGATTTGTCAGAAACGGCTGACAAAGTTACCGTGAAGGCAGAAATTCCAGGTATAGACCCGAAAGAAATAGATATCTCAATCCAAAACGATACACTCGTAATTAAGGGTGAAAAGAAGGAAGAAAAAGAGGAAAAGGGTAAAAATTACTACCGCATGGAAAGGCGCTACGGAAGCTTCGCCCGTTCCATTGATCTCCCCGCCTCTGTAGACACCAATAAAGTAACGGCAGAATGCAAAAATGGCGTGCTGGAGATTACCTTGCAAAAGAAAGAGGAAGTGAAACCGAAACAGATTCCGGTAAAAGTTGGTTAAAAAGCAACCACAGATTTCTCAGATTACATAGATTAGATTTTATAGAAACTATAAAAACATTGTTGATCAAAAGTTAAATTGAGGGGAAGGTGAGAGGTTGGGGATGTCATAAATCCCCGATTTCTCATCCTTCCATCTTGACATTATTCCACCTTTTCAATCTCTCAACTGTCATCTTCCGTCTAACGCTTTCCAACAACATTTGTTTGTCACCCCCTTATTCTCCCATAGTACTACTGACTATAGTTCCCCAACTACCGTAATCTCGGTCTCCAATGTATACCCCAATTTCTGTTTTACTTCCTCCTGCACATACCTGATTAACTGCAGGACATCGGCAGCCCTGGCATTGCCGGTATTGACGATAAAGTTTGCATGTTTCCTTGATACTTCCGCTCCACCAATGCGTGTGCCTTTGAGTCCTGCTTGCTCAATCAACCTTCCGGCCCCAATATCCTTAATTTTTTTAAACACCGAGCCGCAACTCGGATATTCCGCTAATTGCGGTTGCTTTGCGTTACGCCAGGCCATATTTGTATCCGTAATTGCCCGTATTTCCTCTTTCTGCTTTGCGGTTAGCTGAAATGTAACATCAAGGACAATGTCTTTCCGCTTCTGCAAGATACTCCTGTCATAATCAAACTGAAAGTAATCAACCCCGACCGTACAAAACTGCCCTTCCTCTGTAAGAATACGGCTGGTCTGAACTATTTCCTCAATAAACACCGTCCGCTTTCTGTCGGGTGACAAAAAGTGTAGGTTCTGCCACATAGCCCCGCCAACGGTACTCGGAATGCCCACAAAATGCTCGAATCCGGACAATCCACGTTCGCAACATTGCTCTATAAGATCGGCAACAATTGCGCCGCTTTCTGCTACGACTTTATAATCATCGGAGAAGTTAACTTTATTTGCTAAATTACGGATCACCAATCCCCGAAACCCTCTATCCGTAACTAAAATATTAGCCCCGCAACCCAGCAAAAAAAAGGGAATAGCATTACGACAGGCCTCCGATATGGCATGTATTAACTCATCAATGGTATGAACTTCAACAAATAAATCCGCAGGGCCACCGATTTTGTAGGTGGTAAATGGAGCCAGGAGTTTATTCTTTTCTAAATTCGGAATATTCAATGACATAGTGTAATAAACAGTTGACAGTTGACAATAAAAATTTCTTACCTTTTGTCTACGCCATCCGCTAACTGCTAGCTATATTTGAACAATACATCCTTATTGACAAAATAGCGTATTTCATTGTACACTTGCAACATAAATTTCATGACTACAATACTAAAATACCGCATTCAGGCGGCATAACCCACATTAATCCGCTCATGACCAATGCGATGTTCATGTTATTCAAAATTATTCAAACCATGAAGGCACTTTTATTATAAAGATTGCTTGCTAATTGCAAAATCTTTTAAAAGGATTAAGAAATCATGGGTAAAAAGACTAAGATAAAAAAGAAAACCTTTCTCGATGAGACTGGATTCTTTGAATTTGAAGATTTGTAACAGTTTACCACCCGGTGCGAAAGAGACAAAATCATAGGGCATTTTTTTCTGTTATCAAACCGTATCAATTGTTATCCATCCAGTCAGAGAGGCAAAGATAACAACCATAAGCCGCCAGATGGTTATTGGTTAGGGATGTGTGGTGAAAGCAAGGAAGGAATGGGTAACAAATACCCTGCGCCACATCTTTATCTAGCCGACTGACATTAGTATCTATTCAGGAAAATATCCGAGTACCATGCCTCAACCTTTTCATGTGTACGGTCGGCGTTGGTCTGAATTCCCACATAGATAATCCTGGGTGGTTCCTCTCCAAACTCCTTGACATAATCCTGGTAATGGTTTACCTTGTAACCAAGCCACTTACCGACATCTTTTTCTCCACTCTGCACGACGATCATCCTCGCCTTGACCTCACAGGGATTTTCAAATCGTTCCCCCACAGGCACGTTATTTCCATAAACATAGATTAATATCCTGTACCAAAATGGTATGGAGAGGAACGTCTTACCATAGACTATACACACAGCAGCCGGGTAATCATCGCCTCCGACTTCTTTTTCCCGGCTTTTTGGCAGGATGTTGGATATCTTCCAGTTCCAGCTCAAAAAGGGGTATTCTTTGGGATTAAGCCCTACAGGCTTAAAGAGGATCGAGCCGTTATCATGGGCATTTACATGAAGCATCTTTTTGCCTTCTGTTTCCACTATTTTTGGCATAATCCTGTTCTTAATCTCCCTGCAAATACCTTTGTGGGTCTTCCAGCCCACAGGCTCGCCCTTAGCTAACTCTTCCTTACTGAAGTCTGTAATGGGGAAAAAATCTTGTGCAGACATCTTAGGGGCAGTTGCAAAAGAAATGGAAAATAAAATGACTAAAATTGTGTATCTCATGAAAAATCATTTTGAATAATCGAAAATCGTTTTTTTGGAACTTTTTGGACAGCCACGCAAGTAAATCAAAATCTTTGAAAAACTAAAAGACTTGTTTCGGGCATTAACTTTTATATGAAAGAAGCATCGATTCCAATTCTTGCGCCGACTTCCCCAGCGCATCCCTCACCTGGCCAAGGAAACGGTAACTTTCTTCAATCTTGTCTTTCAATATCAATTGGATGATGAGGATTTGGCTGATCTTTTCGATGAGTTTATCGGCATTGGGTATGTTTAAGCGATAAATCTTTTCTTTGATTTCGAGCTTTTGATAGATCAGGTCTACGGAGGGAGTCAATGTGCCGGTAAAGTCATCAAACAGGGCATTTTCCTTCTTCAAGCTTAATTGGTTTGCTGCTGCGTCAATAACGGTAACGGTCATCGGTGATGGACCACAGAGATAGAATACAATGTTTGGATCGGGCGAGAGATATTTTCTTAAGAGAGGTCCTATAAACCCGACCTCACCTTTCCATTGATTGCCAGTCTCATCTACAAGCCCTTGTTCTTTGATAATCTGTTTGCCTTCCAGAGAAACGCAGTGGAGGCATTTTTTGTCCACTTCATTCAACTCGGCAGGATTGTCGCCGCGAAACGCGCCTGAAAGCACTGGCACAAATTTATATTGGGGGTTCTTTCGTTGCCAGTTTAACCACCTGGGTAAATAAACCATGGGAATATCCTGGAATCGTCTCTCACCCAGGAAAAATATCGCCTTATCCTGCCTGCCTTCCTGAAACCATTGTTCTAAGAGTGCCATAATGGGCGCCAAACCTGCCCCGCCAGCCACAAAGACAGCGGTGTGCGGTTCTTCCTTCAGGGTAAAATGACCATAAGGACCAGTAAAACGAATCTTTTCACCGCGGAAAAAATTCCACAGGCTTTTCTCCAGGATATAGTTATGCACACAACTCGGGCCGATGCAGGGAGGACCACCCTTTTCAATGGACATGGTCGGATCCACTGGGGCCATTCGAACAATGAGTTTTAAAAGTTCCGGCTCCGTAGAGGCCAGTGAATATCCCCTGTACAGCGTCGTACCCGGCACATACGGAATAAATTCTTTTCCCAGGTTCTTGCATGCCGCCTTAATAAAGTCCCCATACTTTTTATAATGCTCTTCCACAAAATCCTCAGGAATTGCTAATTGGATATATTGGCCGGGCTTATATTGAATAGGTTTCGATGGCTTGAGCCACACCTCCATCTTATCGCTGGTAAGCAGTCTTTTCTTAATTACCCGTGCGGTATATTTTTTAACATGTAACGTATCTTTGGGCAGATACAGACTCACATCCTTTTCAACCCTGACCTGACAGGCTAATCGCACATAACCGTCTCCAATCCCTTGTTCTAAAAATTTCCTGGATGCCTCTCTTGTACGCATGTCAAAATGGGGAGTTTCTGCTGCCGTATAAGTCCCAACATCGGTGAGAAGTTTTACCTTGCATTGGCCACAGGTAGCCATACCCCCACAGGCGGCAGGAATATTAAATCCCCTGTTTTGAAGCAAAGAAAGGAGCCTTTCCCCCCCCTCAATATCGAATTCCTTCTTATACTCATCGTCACTCAATACCGTAAGCCTGCGTTTTTCACCGCGGCCAAATAATTGGTATGCGATCTCGCTAAATGTACTGAGCAGCAAAACCAACAATGCAATGATGCCTGCGCCAAGTATAAGTGGGATGGTCATTGTTTTACTCCAAACTTAAATAATATGAATCATGCCAATACCAGTGAAGATTGCGGCCATTATACCCAGTAACAAAATAGCAATGGTATCTTCATCCCATGCCGTGGTTGGGACGTAGAGACGCTGACGTCTTAACAAGGCTAACCACACAACGACCATCATCCAGTGAAGCCCGTATCCAAACGCCGTTACGGTTGTGACCAGAAACTTTGCCCCTGTGGGAATCGTGAACGTGGCACTGGCAAGAACAATGCAATTTACCGTGATGAGTTCCAGGAACTGGCCCATCTGTTCGTATACATTCTTTGCAAATTTTCTTAATAAGACGCTTAATGTTTGTACAAATACAGCGATGGTAACAATGAAGACTGTCAGGTAGAAGATATTTTCCAGACGGATAGAGAGAGATAAATATTTGTATAGGAAGTCACTGCACCTGACCAGAATATGCCGATATACCAACCAGTTCAATGCCGTGGACAATGTTATTACAATAATCACGGCAATCCCCATCTTCCACGCCGCGTCTATTTGACGTGACTTATTTATTAAAGGACATATCCCTAAAAGTTTGCTGAGCACAATCCCATCAAAAAAAAGGGCATTGAGCAGGACGGGGAAAAGAATGAGAAAATGCTGATGAAGTGTTGGAATCGTTTGTATATGGATAATAAGGCTAATAAACAGGCAGACACCCAACCCTATAGCAATCCAGGACCCTCTGGAGATTCCCTGTTTGGGACGGGACGCAACAATGGGAACGCCTCCATTTGTAGCAGATGCGCATTCGCAAGAAGAGTCCTCTTGGTATACAATCCCTGCCTTTATGAGAAAAGGACGCAACAAGAGCCTGAAGGCAGCCAGTGCAAAGAATCCTCCCACAGGTGTAACCATAAGGACAACCCTCGGGAACGTATCCGAAAGCACAGGAAAGCCCATAATCGTTCCAAAACCCAGAGGTTCACGTAAAAATGCAAGTAAGATCAGGGCTATGAAATATCCAAGGCAGGCCTTCAATATCTTCTTTTGAGCATCCCAGAAGTCAACAGTCAACCCCTCGGAGATAACGGCAAGTACAATGCAATTCGTTGTAATAAGGTCGATGTATGCCTTTATATTGGCCGCAATCTCAGGGACAAAGGCCTGTGCAAAAAACCCAAAGATGGCCACAAAGACGGATACAATGATCATCAAAAGGGAAATCTTATGATGCGTCCCGGCTGTGGATATAAGCCGTTTGAAAGGGTAGACCATGCAAAAGCTACCAGTTGCTACCAGCGTTACACCAATTCCCATCGTCAGGGAGTTTTCCAGTTTATTCGTTACTGCCAGGGAGGAGCAGAACCCAAGTCCTGCACCGGCTGTCAGGATGAGGTTATCCCTCATAAAATACTTAGAGATCTTTCGTATGTTTCGCTTTAACCCTACCATTTGATATCCCCTTGCCCTTCCCAAAATTCTTTCATGGCATCGTTAAGAAAAGCCTCTATCCCCCTACTGGTGTTCGTAGCGCCAGTAATCGCATCCACCTCATTGGCACCTTCAGCCTTCCTTCCCTTGACCACCAGTATCTTAGGTCTCAATTTCTTACCAACAAATTGCTTCTTAAACTGGTCTTCGGTAATCCTTCCACCCAAACCGGGTGTTTCACTATGGTCCAGCACCTCAATACCTTTCAAGGTTTCCAGGTCGGGCTCAACACAAATAAAAAGAGACATAATACTCGATTTATTGTAACCGTAACCCATCTTGGATTCTACAAATCCAATCCCCTGCAGCTTCCCATCTTTTACATATTTGAATATTCTTTTCTTACCCTTCGGTTTCTCATCTACCGTTTGAGTACCGGTCGGTTGAATATCCCACGATACCGATGTTGGTTCTTCAACTGTTATATTTTTCCCAAAAACCTCTTTGATATCCTTTTTGTCGTAGCTCTTAAAATGAAGACCTAATATCCTGTTTTCATTAACGCGGTAAGGTATGTTAAAAATATCCAATACGGCCCTTTTCTCCTTTACATCATAGTATTCGGCAATTTTTGGGGCCGTATAAAAATACACCATCAGGAGCCCTGCACTGGGCAGAAAGGTAATCAGGAGAATTGAAACGATCCGGAGTATAATTTTTTTAAGTTCTTCCATGTCTTTTTAAGAAACCACAGATTTCACGGATGACACAGATTTTGATAATTCTTCATCCGCGATGGGTAAAATGGTCATTCATTTAATATACTTTGTGACTTCTATTTGCCACTTCCTGAACTTTTCAATAAATGCCTCTGATTTTATCTTTGGCATAAACTAACCTCAGATGAGAATTAATTAGGCCTTCGGCTACTTTCTCGGGATGCAAAGGTAGGAGCCGTCTCCTGACGGCGATTGGCAATACACAACGGCATCCATGCGCCCGGTCTCCAACGAGAGTCGGCTCCTACCAGCACAACTTTGAATTTCCTTGTATAATAGGCCTTTGGTGACTTTTTATAATAAGATAAACCCCATCCATGAATCCCAGGGATGGGACTTTTCCCAACCCCTCCCGTGAGGGTGTGTAAGGCCATCGCGGAAGGTTTGAAATTCCATGTATGAAAAATTATTCTCATACACGATACCGTATCTTCACCATCAATGACTGAATCGGTACGGCCAAGAGATTCATGAGCAAGATGGAATACATCACCCCTTCAGGCAACGCGGTAAAGTTTCGTATCAGCACGGTAATAAATCCGCACCCGGCGCCAAAGACCCATTTTGCAGTCTGACTGTAGGTTGCCGTTATGGGATCAGTGGCCATAAAAAACGCCCCCAGGATCAATCCACCGCACAGGAGTTGAAAGAGAGGTGGAGCAACCGTCTTGCCCAAAATTAATGAGAAGAATACCGAAAAGATAAGCACACTGCCCAAATAGGACGCAGGTATCCTCCAATTAGCGACCCTCATTTTGATCAACCACAAACCGGATAGTATCAGTGCCAACCGACACGTTTCACCCAAAGAACCATTTGCCGTACCTAATAACAAAGAAAGATACGACGTAGTTTCCCCGCTGGTCTTGAACGCCGTAAGCGGAGTAGCATGGGTAACGGCATCCAGCCCATAGCGAAAGGTATGAAGGTCTGGCATACCCACAAATGGTGTTTGATAGCCGGTAACCAGGAGCGCTGGAAAACAGATGGTTAAAAACAAACGGCTGAAGAGTGCCGGATTTACAAGATTATTTCCAACTCCACCCATGATATTTCTGAAAATAATAGCCAGCGCCGCCCCCAAACCTATCAACCAGAGTGGTGCCTGTGGAGGCAGGATAGCAGGGATGAACAAACATGTAACGAATCCACCTTCACTGATATGTTCCTCACGGGCAATGATAGCCCAGATCACATCCACAACAAATATACCTATTATAAAAGAAACAAGTAGTTTGGACACAACGCATTGCCAACCGTAAAAATAGATGGCCGGTAATACCCATCCGACCACCAATGCAACCAGCACCGCACCCATAAACCGTTTCACATCGTAATTGTTCCGGATAAAGGGTTGCGTATGCGTTGTTTTCTTAGGACTCCGGAGAAGTCCGTCAAATGCATCAAAAAGTGCGCCAAAGAGAAAATTTATCTTGGGATGGGTATGAATAAAAGATTCTACGGTGTCGAGACCCTTGTCTAGAATGGGTTCTATAGGCTTAAGGATTTTTTTCATTTTTGTTTATCCAGCACCTTGCACTCTTTGATAATCTGTAAGAGTTCTAACTTCGATGGGCAGATAAAACTGCACAAGCCACATTCAATACATTTCCCCAGATTATAAAGGCGCGCCTTATGCTTTTCTCCTCTTATATAACTGTGATAATAGAGTGCCGGCTCTAAATCTACCGGACAGATATCATCGCAATAATTACAGTAGATGCAACGCCTTAATTCTCCGAGCAGGTTTGTGGTAAATACCAATTCATCCGACTTGATCATTGGAAACATGATCTTCCGGTTCTTTTCCTCTAAAATCACCAGGTTATTAATCGACCAGTCTATCTTCTGCGAAAAATCCGTTATTTCTTTTCCACGCAGCGGGCCGTTGATAAACACACGGTACTTGCCTGCTTCTTTGACCTTATTTTTCAGTATCTTTTCAACAGACGTCCCCAATTGAACATTGATAATTTCATTCGCTTTTAAACCAGTACCTGAAAGGACCACAAAGCGCGAATTCACGTTCTTTCCCAGGATACAACCTTCATAAATGGCCGAAACTGTTTGGGCGTCGAGTATCAATATACCGAGCGATTTTGTATCCTGACCGAAATTAACATCCACACCTAGAATGACCTTCGTCAATAAGACATGATCGTCTTGTGGATATTTCGCATATAGTGGAAAAACGCGCATCCAATCTTCAGTGGATGCGAAACCCTTCGCATCCTCAACGACTCTGCCTTCTTCTTCATTTATGGCAATGGAAAACCTTGCATCCGAAAAGAAGCGGGTTTTTATCTCTTTGAGCATGGTAAGAAACTCTGGAGTTTTGTGTTTCAGGATCACCCAATTAGGTAATGCCCATGGTTCGGTGGGACAGAGATTTACAATAATATGCTCTATCTTTTGGTCTGGGAACTGAAATTGAAAAATTTCGGGTGAATCGTCAGTGGAAATCTCTTCTATAATATTGCATAACTTTAATGTATAAGTATCCAAAAGGTTAAAACCACCATGAAGGCCTTTATTTTCTTTTTTTACGAACACCTTACGAACACCTTTTCCCGCATTGAATTGGAGGGATAACTTAAATAGTGCACAACGTTTCGCCATATTAAAAAGATTTCATAACATATCAACTAGGATTTGAGATGTCAAGAAAACTTATTTGCATTTAATTAATATTGTAAGGGTAGCTACTTCATATTAATAATATTAATAATGTATCCATGATTACTGTTGGCATAAAAGAATTAAAAAATAGATTGAGCCATTATCTTCGAGAAATCAAGAAAGGTGAAAAGATCGCAATTACCGAAAGGGAGAAAATAATTGCCACCTGGAAGCAGACATCCCGTTGAAGTTAAAGGAAAGACCGTTTCTGAAATGGTCATGGAAGACCGATGATGATCGTTTACCTAAGTTACGCATTTAAAAACATAAGTGATTGATATTCAAGGATCTTCAAAATTATTC
>JBKBTA010000048.1:0-16993 GCA_046291035.1 Candidatus Brocadia sp. | reverse complement strand
CTCTCAGGGGCAACGCCGACGCCAAGTCCATCGCCAACACCTTCGCCGACACCTGAGATAACGCCGACACCGGAGCCGTCACCTACGCCAACGGTAGAACCAACGGCAACGTATGTGCCGACGCCAATGCCAAGTCCATCACCGAGTCCAACGCCACAACCATCACCCACAGAGCCGCCAACGGCGATTGAGCTGGTTTACTTCAAGGCAAAGGCAAACGACAACGGCAGTGTGACTCTGAAATGGAAAACAGCAACGGAGGTCGACAATGCCGGTTTCAACCTCTACCGCGCAAAATCCAGGGATGGCGAATACAAAAAGATCAACGACACCCTCATACCAGCCCAGGGCAATGCCGTATCCGGAGCCAGTTACCGCTATGTGGATACACCTGGCAAAGGCACATTCTACTATAAACTGGAGGACGTAGACTACAGCGGAGTAAGCACCATGCATGGGCCGGAAAAGGTGAGGGTAAAATCAGGGAGTAATGCGTCACGCAGGCATCAGGTGGGTGAGTGATTGATAGAAAACAGTCGTCAGGGATCAGGAGTTAGAATAAACTAACCCCAGCCTTAAGGCTGGGGTTAGTTTATAACTATCGAACCAGGGAATTTCCTTCTATGCCCGGTATTCATTCAACCATGGTAGAAATGCTGCATCATGTCTTTCCTCAACAAGCGAACCCCGCCGGCACTTTGTATGGAGGCTGGATGATGAATTGGATCGTTACGGCTGGAAACCTGGCTGCTTTACGGTTAACCAAAAGGCCACTGCTCCTGGCCTCTATCGAGGATTTATTCTTTCTCCAACCCGTTCGGATCGGTGATGTGGTTACCGTCAGGGCCGTGGTCGAGTATATCGGGAATACCTCCCTGGAGGTGGAGGCCGTGGTATTTTGTGGGTCGTTAAATGAAGAAGAAAAACTCTGTACCCGCGCAAGGATGTCTTTCGTTTCCTGTGATGTTCAGGGCAAACCAGTACCTATAGAACAGCACATCGAACCGGTCGACGAGAATGAAATGAAAATGTATCAGTATGCTAAGGAACTACGGGAAAGAAGGTTAGCGCGGATAGCCCAAAGAAGGCAAAGGGTATTAGATACAAATCTGGAAGATGTTGGGCAGCTAAGCCTTCGTGTTTATCGGCTGGTCTTCCCGGAAGACGCTATTTATGGCAACCTCATGTATGGGGGAAAACTTTTGCTCATACTCGACGAGATTATGGCCATCATGGCGATGAAATTTGCAAAAGGTACTATCGTACGGCATCCCTGGACGCCCTTGATTTTTACCACCCCATTTATGTGGGAAATGTACTTACCCTTGCAACTTCCCTGAATTATGTGGGCAGGTCTTCTATGGAAGTTGGTGTAAAGGTCCTTGCCGAAAACCCGATAAACAATATCGTTCACCATACCTGCACAGCTTTTTCTACCTGTGTTAAAGTGGATGGTAATGGCAAGCCTATCCCCCTTGCGTCATTTACACCCATTACGGACATTGGGAAAAAACGCTGGGCAGAGGCGGTGCAAAGAAAACAAAGCCGTATGCAAAGATTGAAGGAATTACAGTCGCAAGGGCTAAATGGGTACTCGATATAAATATCCGAGTTGATTGTGTGGTTCCGGTTTGTCCATGTTACATGGTTTGTTCACTTTTCGATATTGCCTACGAGAGGGACACGCAGAGGAATAGCGGTTTTATAATTATAGAGTGTCCTGATCGCTATTGTGATAATTCCCGCAGAAAGTCCAAGCAGTATAAGATCAGCAATGATGAGTGCGGTATTACCGTGGGGAATAAACCGGGTAACAAGCAGGATTGCCAGCATGGCCACGGTGGTAATGATCATGAATACGGCTGGAATCGCAGTAAACCAGACGCTCCTTTTTTTGGAAAGCAGCCAGAAGGACACGATGATTAAGGTCAAAGCGGCCAGGAGTTGGTTGGTCGCCCCAAATATCGACCAGATATTATTTACCGTATTTTTGTATGCGAGTCCAAACATCAATCCTGCCGCCAGACCGGAGTTGACCCAATAATGGCTTAAAATTTTTGGAGGATGTCTGAAGATGACCCGCCAGAGTTCCTCAAAGAGATAGCGATTTAACCTCACAGCCGTGTCAAGTGAGGTAACGATAAACCCTTCCAGAAGCAACATTCCGAAGAGGATGCCAAAGGATAGCGGTATTCCTAACCCGGAATGCAGGGTACGGCCAAAGGCCAGGGCAAAGGCCAATATGGGGTTGCTTTGAAACTTCAAACCCTCGGCCGGTAAAACGAGTTGTTTGTATTGGTGCATATCAATGCCCACAATGACTGTGCTGATTACGCATACGGCAAAAAAACACTCCAGCAACATGCCGTAATATCCTATCTTGTGGACTGCTGTCTCGGATTTGATTTGTTTGGAAGTCGTCCCGCCGGCACAGAGGGCATGGAAGCCGGAGATAGCACCGCATGCAATCGTTATAAAGAGCCCGGGCCAGAGAAAACCGACGTGGGAAATACCTTCCCGAATATTATTGACGGGAAAGTGCGCCTCAGCGCCTCTGATGCCCGATGCAAAGATACCGATAAAAAGCAATCCCAGTCCGACGTAGAGCAAGTGGACATTGATAAAATCCCTTGATTGAAGAAATAACCAAACGGGGACGCCCGCTGCAACAATGGTGTAAATGGAAATCAGGACCATCCAGAGTAACGGATCCAAAGAAACTGGCACAAAAAACCCTACGACGACCGATACAACACAGATGAGGATTGCAAAGGCCGAGCACTTCGCAACGGAGACGTGCCTCCTGATATAAAGATACCCGATAAGTGGGGCAAAGAGGGTTATGATGATAACAGACATAGAGGCGATCCCGCCAACGATGACTTTGCTTCCCACGTCATCTGCCCAGCGGAAGAAGATTCGATTGTTGTTCAGACCGATCTGTGTACTGTCGATTACGGACGTCAGGGCAGTTGCCGATGCGTTAAGAAAGGTGGCGTTAACGAGGATCAGCATCACGATGGTAAATGAGATAACCATGATAAATCCGGCAGTTCCCAGGGATTTCCTGGCAACTTCTGCAATGGATTTACCACCCTCCCGCATGCTGACAAACAAGGCTGAAAAGTCATGTACCGCCCCAAAGAATATCCCGCCCATCAGGACCCACAGCCAGGCAGGTCCCCACCCATAGATCAGCGCCATAACCGGACCGATAATAGGGCCGGCGCCGGCAATGGCTGCAAAATGGTGTGCAAATACAATGGGTGTTGCGGTGGGGACATAGTCGCGTCCGTCATCTATTTCGACCGCTGGCGTAATCCGTTTCGGATCGATCCCCATTCTCTTAGACAGGAATCGGGCGTAGAAACGACCTGCCAGAAGGAAGCAAGCGATAGAAATGGACAGGATGATGATTGGGTTCATTTGATTTGCACAGAAAGATTATGGGCTGCAGGCAATAGAGGTAAACAGGGCAGGACCCATGTAAAGCACGTCTTCGTCCAGGAAGAATCGAGCGCTGTGTAATGGTTGACTGGCACCCTTTTCCATGTTTCCCGATCCCAGAAAAACATAGGCCCCTTTTATTTTTTCCAGGTAATAAGAAAAGTCCTCACCACCCATCTTCGGGTCTATATGCTCTACCGATTTGCTGCCGAATAGTTCGATTATTTTGTTCTGTATGAAATCCACCTGCGGTTGTGGATTATTAAGCGGAGGGTGACCCTTGAGATACTCGAATTGATATGTTGCATTATTGAGCGACGTAATTCCTCTGATAGTCTCCTCCAGTAGTATCGGCATCTTATATCTCAATTCCTTGGCAAGGGTTCTTACTGTACCAATAATCTTAACTTTATCCGGAATGACGTTAAAGGTTGTACCACCAGAAATCTGACATAAAGAAACTACACATGGAGACAGGGGATTTACCTTTCGAGAGATAATCGTCTGAATTGCCAGTATTACCTCAGCAGCGATAACGATAGGATCCACACACAGGTGAGGGGTGGAGGCATGTCCTCCTTTTCCTATAATGGTAATAACAATGCGGTCGGTAGCAGCCATCGTGGCGCCGGCCCGTACTCCAAAGGTACCGGATGGGATATTCGGTTCGATATGCAATCCATAGATTTCATCTACATTGTGCAAGACGCCCTGTTCTATCATGAGTTTTGCACCACCCGGATGTTGTTCTTCGCTGGGTTGAAAGATAAATTTTACCTGTCGTTTGAGTTTGTCCTTTAACTGTACCATAAGGCTTGCGGCTCCCAGGAGCATTGCCATAGTAGCATCGTGGCCACAGGCATGGGATACCCCCTCGTTTTGGGATTTAAATTCAAGGTTGTTTTCCTCCTGTATGGGCAATGCATCCATATCAGCCCGAAATGCAACAGAACTCGTTGCCTCATCAACGTGCAGGGTACCAACAACACCCGTTTTTGCAATATCTGTTTGTACGTGAAGTCCCAGTCGTGTGAATTACACAGCAATAAAACCGGAGGTGCGAAATTAAGCAAAACCAGTTTCCGGATGTTTATGGAAATCCCTCCGCATCCTGATAACGTAGTCGTGTACCTCTCTGGCACGAGCCAGTATTTCTTGTGTAAGCGGTTTCATTTGCATTGCCTGCTTTTTAAACGATATTATGCTCTCTCAACTATGGTGAACGGCTGTAATCCGTCCTTCGGCGACTTTCTAACTGTAGAGCGAAGAGTCTCTTCGCTCTGCAAATCGCTTAAATAAAATGAAAATTCCTTAGTATAATAGGTAAACACGGTCAAACGAATTTGTCGTTCGCTGAGCGCTCACGACGAAACCGTGTCACCTACAGTGACGGTAAGGGCACACTGCCACGTGCCCCTACTCCTAATCCGTTACCCTCTGGCAATGTTAGCCTTCCCTTATCAACTGTTACCCCGATGTAAGGATCGTTGGTAACAAGCAGATTTCCATCAAGATCGACATAATCAACCAATGACATCAGGTGGGCTGCCGCTGTGATCGATAGAGAACTCTCAATATTGCAGCCGATCATTATTTTAAGATTATGGGCGCGGGCGGTGTAAATCATCCTGATGGCCTCACGAATTCCACCACACTTCATCAGTTTAATGTTGATCCCGTCCACTGCATCAGAAAATGCAGGGATGTCTTTTGAATCTTTTATATCTTCGTCAACGAAGATAGGGATTTTTGTGTGACGTCTGACTTTCTTCAGCGATTCAATGCTGCCGACCGGAAAAGGCTGTTCTACAAGTTCAACACCGAGTTCTTCCATGAGGTTCAATTTCTGTATTGCATCGTCCAGCGTCCAGCCTGTATTGGCATCAACGCGGAAGATGGCCTTTGTGATTTTGCATATCTCCTTCAATATCTCAATGTCGTTCTGAAAACCCACCTTTATTTTGAGTACAGGAAAATCCTTTGCCTCCTCTACCTTTTTGCACATCTTTTCCAGGGTGTCAATTCCTATGGTGAATGACGTTGTCTTTGCCGCATGCCGATTTAAGCCCAACAACTTATATAGCGGTACTTTGAGTTTTTTCCCGATCATATCATGGAGGGCAATGTCAATTGCCGCGCGTGCAGCGGCATCCCGGGGAAATTTGTTTTTGAGGTGGAGGATAATGTCTTCCATTTGGAAGGGATCGGTGTTTTTGAGTAAGTCGCGAGACTGAACAAGTGTCTTCGTAACGCTCGTTACATCTTCTCCAAAAAAACTGGTGGGTGCAGCTTCTCCGTATCCGATAATTCCGTCTTCGCCTTGTAACAGGGCGACAACATTATTTTGAACAGTACGGGTTTCTCTGGCAATCTGGAAGGTGTGCTTCAGTTTCAAATCTAAGGGAAGAAAGGAGAGATTCATGGTAAGAGAGGGCGGATGCCATCGATAAATTTGTCCACACCAAACTTAATGGGATCTGTGGCGGGGAGTTTCGTTTCCTTCTCTACTTTTTCTATTTCTTGTAAGGCGTCATAGTCAGACATGTCAAAGCAGTTGAGTGAGATACCAATTACCTTGCAGGGGTGCACGGGCTGTGCCAGTTTTTCGTAAAGTTCAATCAGATAAGGAAGTGGTAAAATAGGGAAATTGTCGAAATGACGGAGTGTCTTTCGGGTAGGCTGATGGCATAAAATAAGACCCTGTGGGGCAGAACCGTGTAATAGGCCCAGGGTAACGCCCGAATATGCCGGATGTACAATGGTGCCTTGTCCTTCGATGCTTAAGAGTTGATGGCGAGCCCGATCGAGGACGAGCTTTTCCGCCGCCCCAGAAATGAAATCGGAAATGACATGATCTACGGCGATTCCGCTGCCATCGATCATAATTCCTGTCTGCCCTGTGGCTACGAAACAGGCATGAATGCCCCGTTTCTTCGCGGCATTTGTGATTTCAATAGAAGCTACCATCTTCCCTATGTTACAGTCTGAACCTACGGTAAGGATTCGTAATGTCTTTGTCTCTTTTGCCTTTCCTGTGCCAAGGGGAATATCTTCAGGGGGCTTACGGACATCCCAGATTTCCCGCTGGTAGTCATGTGCCAGTTTACTAAATTCAGGGTCGTCGTTTAAATGGCAATGGAGGCCGCTAATGATATGGAGCTTGTTTTTTAAGGCGTCCGTAATGTGCTTGCGCCATTCGGTTGGCAGCATGCCGCCCGGTGGCGCAATGCCAATAAGAAGGGCAGTGGGTTTTAGATGTAATGCTTCCGCAACAGTACTGACAATGGGAATTCCTTTCCCGATGCCGATAATTGACTCAAGATCTTTCCCGGCGTTCACCCGGTCTATGAGTGCAACCACGTCTTCCTTACGATAGCGAATAACGTTAATGGCCGTCTTTGCACTAAAGACATCAAGTCTTCCTTCAGTTAATATAATGAGTCTGCGGTTAGTCATAGGAATTCATAGAATGAGGCTATTTCCTTCGCTTCCCTTTCATGGTCTTGGCGTGTCGTCTTCGTTGTTTTTCCGGTGTGGTGGCTTGTAGTTTACTTATGTGTCTTGTATATTCCCCGGCATTCAACAATTCATTAAGGATATGTGTTTCGGCTGTTACAAACTTTATTAACCAACCTTGTTCGTAAGGATCGTTGTTTAAAATGGATAGATTCTCGTAAAGGCGTTCATTTACTGCAATAACTTCGCCAGACATGGGCGATGTAATATCCAATAGCTTCTCCAATGACTCTATTTCTCCAAATGAGATACCTGATAGGATTTCGTCTCCTATCTTTGGGAGGTCTAAGAACAAGAGGTCATCAAGTTCGTCAATAATAAATTTTGTAAGACCGACGGTGATTGATTTATTGTCCCAAAAAAACCATTCGTGAGTTGGTGTGTATTTTAAATGTTCAGGAATCATAACATAATACCTCACAACAAATTATAACTTAAATAATAGAAAAAATCGTAACATAGAACCCGATCATTGTCAAGGATAATCGATTTTGGAGGCAGTTTTTGGCCCTATGGCAGGCAGTAAAAATATTGGCTTTTCATTTATAAAAGAATCTTTTATACTGGATGAGAATGGATTTTGCTTCAAACACAGGTGTATATTGTCTCGTTGTTCAATTGCTTCAAAGGTCTCATATAAGGATCGGATGCCTGGGAACCTTTCATTTTCCAGCCGGTTTTTACGTTTATGTGGGGAGTGCGCAGGGCAATCTGAAACGCCGGATTGAAAGGCACCTGCGGCAAAAAAAGAGGATTCACTGGCATATTGATTATCTGCTGCGGCATGGGCAGATAGTTTCCGTCTATACATATGCCGGCAAAAAGGATAAGGAGTGCATGCTGAGTCATAAAATTGGAAATATAAAAAATGCTGTGGTACCCGTAAAAGGATTTGGTTCATCGGACTGTTCATGTCATTCACATCTGTATTTTTTCCCGGATGAACCTGACCCTGAAATATTTGCAAGATTTTCAAAAAGCTAAATAGTTGCCAAACATTTCAGACCCGGGAACATAAGGAAAATATTACATTACACAATCGAGGTTGCTTTTCATATGATTACTGAAACACCCATGATGCGTCAATACAATGAGATAAAAAAGCAGCATAAAGACGCCTTGCTTTTTTTCCGTATGGGTGATTTTTATGAATTATTCTTTGAGGATGCAAAGCTTGCATCAAAGGTGCTGGGGATTACCCTCACCTCCCGTTCCAAAGGTGAAAGTGCGGTACCTATGGCTGGTGTACCGCACCATACCGCCGAATCATATATCCGAAGATTGATTAAGGCAGGACACAAGGTAGCTATCTGTGATCAATTACAAGATCCCGATGAGGCCAAGGGAATTGTGGATCGTGGCGTTACCAGGATTATTACCCCCGGAACCGTTACCGAGGATTCCCTGCTCGAAGATAAAAGCAATAATTACTTAATGGCGGTATTAGAGGCAAAGGACCTGCTGGGATTATCATGGGTAGATTTGTCAACAGGCCGGTTTGAGGTCGAAGATGTTCGGAAGGAAAGACTCTTTGACGAATTTGCGAGACTGAACCCATCGGAATTGTTGCTGCCTGAAGAGACCATAAGGAATAACACTGCCTTTATGGAGAGAATCCGCGCAGAATGTGAAGTAATGATTACCTCCAGGCCCGATTGGGAATTTTCAAGAGATACCGCTTATCGGGCATTGACAGAACACTTTGGAACGACATCCCTCGAGGGGTTTGGTTGTGAAGATGTCGGGCCGGCCCTGGGGGCTGCAGGTGCCGTGATCCAGTATCTTAAAGAGACGCAAAAGACGTCGCTCAAACATATCATTAGAATTCAAAAATATCAGATGGATAACAGGGTGCTCATAGATAAGGCCACGCAGCAGAGTCTGGAACTGACACAGACAATAAGGACCCGTGATCGGGAGGGCTCGTTGCTGGGTGTGATAGACCAGACAAAGACGCCAATGGGCGCCCGATTGCTCAGGGAATGGGTCATCAGTCCGCTGCGGACATCTGCCGATATCAAATATCGCCAGCTTGGTGTGAAGGAATTATTCGAAAATTCAGCATTACGGCGAGAGCTGCGTGATATTTTAAGTAATATCTATGATATTGAACGGATTTCTACCAAGGTAAGTTGCGGTCGAGCCAATGCCCGTGACCTTGTCAGTCTAAAACAATCTCTTTCAAAACTGCCAGCCCTGAAAGAGAAGCTGGCATTTTGCATCACGGATATTTTGGTATCTGTAGAACAGCAATTGGACGTTCTTGATGAAGTGCGGGTCTTGATTGGTACAGCTATCGTCCCCGATCCGCCTCCCACGATTAAAGAAGGGGGACTTATCAGGGAGGGTTATGATGCATCTCTTGATGAATTGAGATACATCAGCAAAAATGGAAAGAGCTGGATTGCCAATTTTCAGGCAGAAGAGATAGCGCGGACCGGAATTAATTCCCTCAAGGTAGGTTACAATAAGGTTTTTGGATATTATATTGAGGTGACCAACGTCCACAAGGATAATATTCCGCAATCCTATATTCGTAAGCAGACCCTTAAGAACGCAGAACGCTTTATTACCCCCGAACTCAAGGATTATGAGACAAAGGTGCTGACAGCCGATGAACGAGCAAGAGATCTAGAATACGACCTGTTTATCCAGATACGCGAACAGGTCGGAGCGTATACGGCACGGCTTCAAAGGACATCTGAGGCTATTGCGTTGATTGACGTGCTGTCAACCCTTGCCAACCTTGCCGCAGAAAATCGATATATCATGCCGGAGATTACGGATGATCTGGAATTAAAAATACTAGATGGACGTCACCCCGTGCTGGATCGGAGGCTTGGAAGCGAAAGCTTCGTTCCCAATGATATCTATTTGGATGGAACTCAAGATAAAATCATGATAATTACCGGCCCGAATATGGCTGGGAAAAGCACCTATATCCGCCAGGTAGCGCTCCTGGTTCTCATGGCACAGATGGGGAGTTTTATCCCCGCAAAAGAAGCGGTCATTGGGACGGCAGACAGGATCTTCACGAGGGTAGGTGCATCGGATGAGCTTTCAAGGGGACAAAGCACCTTTATGGTAGAAATGAACGAGACGGCAAACATCCTTAATAACGCCACGGAACGCAGTCTGATTATATTGGACGAGGTGGGGCGGGGTACAAGCACCTTTGATGGCGTAAGTATTGCGTGGGCGATTACCGAATATATCTATCAGCACATCCGTGCCCGAACACTTTTTGCTACCCACTATCATGAACTCACCGAGTTGGCCCTACTTTTTCCAGGAATCAAGAATTTTAATATTGCCGTCAGAGAGTGGGGAGACGAAATTATTTTTTTGCGGAAAATTGTGGAAGGTGGAACAGACAAAAGCTACGGGATACACGTTGCACGCCTTGCAGGAATCCCGAAGGAGGTTATCCAGCGGGCCCGTATTATCCTCAATAACCTTGAAATTGCGACACTGGATGTAAACGGTAAACCAAAATTTGCACCACTCAAAACGGAGCAAGATAAAAAACAACCGAAACAGTTAAAGCTCTTTGCATCAAAAGAAGAGGTAGTAATCGGAGAGATCAAGAAGCTCGATATCTCCAGGATGTCACCCCTCGATGCCCTCAACAAGCTTGATGAACTGAAGAAGAGGTTGGAGTGCGATAAAAATGTGTAATCCATACTGCCTTTTCATTAAATCAGGTTGGGTTTCGCTAGTATTAAATTGTGTGAAAATCAGAACAGAGCGGGCAGAGGAAACGAAAATAGCCTTCAGAGATTTTGCCAGAGATTGTCAGGACGTTGGCAATGAGTCGATCAATAGTGATGTTATTCCTCAATGGGATGGCGAGGTAATGGACGGCGATACGCTGAGCGAAGTCGGCATGGAGTCTCTTATAAAAAAACATTTTGACATTTTCAGCAAAAATATTTTCTGTAGTGGCAAGGCGTGCCTTGCCATTACGTCTTTTCCGATTCATTAGGTATCTCGATGAACGTCTCCGGCAGGTAAGGCCGTGGATTGAAAGCAGGAGATGACCTTCGAAAGGCGTTGGGCATTGGGGATCAAGCAAGTTGTTATTTCTTATGAACTAATCATCTATTTTTTCCCAAAATGTCAAGGTGGGGAAATTATAGATTTCTGAAATTTTTGCATGTCATGCAAAACTCAGAGGTACTTCTTTATCCGCTCTAAGGTAAGGCGGGAGAGTGCTTCGTCTCCAAAAACACCGACACGTATTCTCACGGTAGTCAATCTTGCCGACACGCTTTCGAGGTTAATCTCGATCTTCGTGTCATCTGATCCATGCGCAATCAGCTTTGCAGAAAGGTCGTTTTTTTCTTCGCTCGTTACGACAAATTCCAAATCTTTCATGGCTTTGTGTGCCGCCTGCCAAACCTGGCCAATCGATGCTTCTTCCGTTGATTTCAACTCACCCTTTAAATAAGCGACTGTTCCGGCACCGGCACCACCACCTACGAGCAGGGCAGCCACACAGCCACAGTTGGATAACAAAATAATTCCTAGTAACATTCCATACAACAAATTCTTTGGCATCATCAATCTAACCCCTTTCCTGAAGTAAGGAAAAATACCCGATTGCGATTTGATTAATAGTTACGAAAACAGAAAAAAACCATTGTCTGCAGAATATAAAATATAGCTTGTAACAATTTAGTTTTTTAAAAAACTAAATTGTTACTATAACTTTACTGTATCCGATAAATCAAGGGGGTAATTTTTTACCTTTAAACTCGCAACTTCTTATGTGGTTGTGGCTACATCGCTCCAGGTAACTGCAGATTATTCCCGGATTTACAAGTATTATGGCCTTATATTTATTTGCCATTGACTTTGGTTTTTAAAATGTTTAGCATATTTTGAAATGCAAAGAAACGTGTAATCCTATACGGGAGTTTTTATTTTGGTGGACAGAAAAAAGATTATAGAATCCGTCCGTCTATTTATCGAAGGCATCGGAGACGATCCTAAACGTGAAGGCCTTTTAGAAACGCCGGAAAGGGTTGCCGATATGTGTGAAGAGATCTTTGCGGGTATCGGGCAAGATTCGCACAAGGAAATCAAGGTATTAAAATCTGAAAAGTATGATGAAATCGTGCTCTTAAAGGATATTCCTTTTTATTCAATCTGCGAGCATCATCTCCTCCCTTTTAGCGGAGTCGCGCACGTGGCCTATATCCCGCAAGGAAACCGGGTGACCGGGATCAGTAAACTTGCAAGAGTTGTTGAAATAGAGGCAAAGCGTCTGCAGGTCCAGGAAAGACTCACCACAGACATTGCAGAATCAATCATGAAGGCATTACATCCCAAAGGAGTACTTGCTATCATCGAGGCCGAACATCTCTGTATGACGATGCGGGGTATTAAAAAGCCAGGCACCAGGGTCAAAACCTCTGTGGTGCGAGGCATTTTTCGTGACAACCCTGCTACCCGCGCAGAGGCCTTAGCCCTGATCAAAGGGCATTAACCCTGTACATCGTTTCATGAAATCATTTGACATAAATTAGGCCTTCGGCTACTTTCTCGGAATGCAAAGGTAGGAGCCGTCTCCTGACGGCGATTGGCAATACACAACGACGAACGCTCTTCTCGGTCGCCAACGGGAGTTGGCTCCTACCAGCATAACTTTGACTTTCCTTAGCTTTAAATTTTAAAACCCGAAAAAGCTTACCAGGATGAGACCGATATACAAAAGAAAACTTTTGACATTATCTATTGCCTTATTTCTTGTTTTATGGAGTGCGGATGGTTCCTTCGGTAGCGGAAAGACATCTAAGGCACAGTTACCGACACCAACACCACCACCTGCAGGCATAGAGATAGACTCGAATCTAAAGTTCATCAGCCTGAGCCTGAAAGACAGCATTATTTATGCCTTGCGCAATAATTTTGATATCGAGCTATCAAAGTTGAATGTAAAGTCAACTGATTATGATATTACGATAGAAAAGGCAAGGTTTGATCCTTTATTGAAATTAGAAGGCAAAATCGAAAATGATGAAGTACCTATTAATAGCAGGCTAGTTGGTGGTCTGGAAACAACTGCAATTAGTCCGTTTGTTGATGAGGGAAAGACGGCAGATGCAATAATTCAGTCGTTGCTTCCCACCGGTGCAACGGCATCGTTGGAATACAATATCTTCAGGGAATTTGTAGATCCAAATCCTTTTCGACTGTTAAATCCGTCCTATACAAATTTCATCGAGGCAAAGATTACACAGCCGTTATTGAAGGGCGGAGGCTGGTTTTATAATAGAAGCCCCATCTATATTGCAAGAAACAATAAAAAGATCTCTCTGGCTCAATTTAAAAGCAGGGCAATAGAGGTGTCCAATTCCGTTCAGGAAGCATATTGGAATTATGTAAGGGCAATGGAGAATTTAAAGGTAGCAAAAAAATCTCTGGAACGTGCAGAGGATTTATTGAGGAAGAACAAGATACAGGTAGAAGTTGGCACCCTTGCACCTGTTGAGATTATCGATGCTGAATCCGGTGTGGCATCGAGGGTTGAGGCAGTAATTTCTGCAGAAAATGCAATTAAAGATCAAGAGGATGAACTCAAAAGAATTATGAATCTTGCTGATAACGAGATTATCTCCGAAGCTACCATTGTTCCTACAGATAAGCCCGTCTTCGAACCGAAAAAGGTGGAAGTAAAGGATACGATTAAAATAGCCATGGAAAAACGTCCCGAATTGACCGAACTACAACTGGCGACTGAAAATGCAGGCATGCAAACCCGGAGACGAAAGAATGAATTGTATCCAGCTTTGAATTTAACGGGAGGTATGCGTTACACGGGACTTGGGGATGAAGTATCAGGCGCTAATGATTCCACATTTTCCGAGGATTTTCAGGGAGAATTTTTTACCCTTACGCTAGAGGTTCCGATAGGGAATAGATCAGCAAGGAGCGCATATAATAAATCCAAACTCAATGAACGACAGGCCTGGATTAATGTCAGAAAAAAGGAGCTGGATATCGTTGTGGAGGTAAGAGGGGCTGCCCGGCAGGTGATGACAAACATTGAGAGGGTCAATGCCACAAAGAAGGCCAGAGAGCTGGCTGAAAAAAGATTGGAAAATGAGGAAAAGAAATTTGTCGTAGGTAGGACCACAAGTTTGGAAGTTTTGCGCGCACAGGAAAATCTTGCCCTTGCTGAGTTTGAAGAGGCGAGGGCGATTATTGATTATGAGATATCGTTGGGAAATTTGGAGAAGGCCAAGGGTACAATCCTCGATGTTTATGATATTAAATTGGAAGAAGAATCAAAAACTTAAAAGTGGGAATCCATACAAGGAATTTTCATTTTTTTAATGCGGGTTTGTGGAAAGGCGGCCTGTCTGCCCTGCCGGGACAAACAGGGAATGGGAGGGTTGAGCTTTGCCTTCTCTTCGAGCTGTACCTTAACCCGATTTACCAATGTTAAAATTATCCAATGGAGAACCCACCCCTGCCCCTCCCGAGAGGGATTTCATTTATTCCCCTTTCGGGAGGGGTGGGTAAATAATAAATGAACACAGAGGTATAAATTGCATCATATCTTGTGGGAGAAAAGAGTTCGCCTCAGGCGATAAGTGCATGTCTCTGCAACGAATACGACTTTTATTCGGTGTCTAATCTCAGTAATCTTTTCTTATCCAAATACCTTCCAGATAAAAATAGAAATCATGGCCAGGCCCGTCAGTATTTTTATTACCGAACCTCCCAGAAAGCCCACAAAATTTCCCAGGCCAGACTTCAATGCCCCCTTGTAACCCTTTCCACCAATAATTTCGAAGATAACGGTGCCGACAATAGGGCCTAATATCAAACCTATGGGGCCACCCATGTAAAATCCGAGCCCTGTGCCTACCACTGAGCCAACGAGTCCCCATCTGGTAGCGCCAAATTTCTTTGCGCCGTACACGTTTCCGAGATTTTCAAGTATAATAGAAAAAATAGTCAGCAGTGCAAATACCAGGAGCACCATCCATGTGATCTTCTCGAAATGGGTGAATATTGCATAGAAAAACGCTCCAAGCCAGATAAGCGGTATGCTGGGTATTATTGGCACCACAATTCCAGCCATTCCCGCGAACATAATGATGAGTGAAATGGTAAATAAAATAATTTCCCAAACTCCCATAGGTAACCTATCCTTTATAATGTTTAAATTAAGAAATGAATTTTTAAGAAAATATGGTAATATTTTATCATATAGCGCCTTGTGTCCAACAAAATTAGTCAAGTCTGAATGAAAATCTATGAGGAAAGAATTATGCTGTGGTCTATAATGGGAACAATTGCCGCAATTTGTACAACGGTAGGGTTTATACCACAAATAATACGCGGCATAAAGACCAGGGAATTACGTGACGTTTCGCCAGTCATGTTGACCCTTCTCCTGGTTGGATGTAGTTTATGGCTGGCTTACGGAGTGCATTTAAAAAACCCAATCATTGCATTGGCAAATGGATTTACCCTTTCGTTTGTCATGACTATTTTATTATTACGTATTTTGTTTAGAAGAAATCATGCAAAAAGAGAGACCATAAGTCTTCACCAATAGTGCTTTCCCTGAGTTTATAACAATTTTTCAATGGAATTTAACATGATTTTTTAATAAAATATGAGAAATTTTGGGCGCTTGGCTCAGCGGCTAGAGCACTTGCTTCACACGCAAGGGATCAGTGGTTCGAATCCACTAGCGCCCACCATGTCACATAAGGACTTATGGTTTTCGTCCTGTGTGTCGTCTTCTAAAAATGTGAACAAATTGTGAACACAATACCCCAAAATGGCCGGAAATATACTTAGAATGGCCTTCTTCCTCTTAGCAGTAACCAGAGCAAAACAGAAAATTTTTCTCAACATTTTTTAATCGCCCCTTCGCAAAAATTTTTTCAATTCAAAGGTAAATTGTCCTTGCCCCAGCCCTCCATTGCTGGCATTTGAAATAAACTCCCTAAAAATGTCTTTACATTATCAAAATAGTTTTGTATTACAAATAGATAAGGATTACACACAAAAGATATCTTAAAAATCGTTTGAAAAATTATTTCACAGGGCAAATTGGCTGATATTTCTTATAACATGGCAATTAAGCCAGAATTGGGTGGTATTGCTAATCTTTCAATTGATTCGCTTCAAAAACTGGCCAAGGCTCTTAATATTTCCGTTGATGATTTATTGAAGTGATTTAACTATGACCAAAGAACAAAAATTTTACAAAGCATTGCAGGATGTATTTATTGGCGCTGAGATTTTTGGCAAAGGCGGTTTTGTTAATTTGATGAGAATAAAATCAAATTACTACCGTAAGATTGAGGACATGCTCAAAAAGGATATTGAAGCGGCTTTAAAAAGCCACCCCAAATTCAGGGATGAACTTTTTGATAAGCTCTATTCTTTTTTTAGCCGTTATTTTACGGAAAGCGGCTCAATCTATTTCAATTCAACGCCGTTTCATAATAATATCTACGAAAAGGTTTATACCGATGAAAAGGATGTCATTCTCTTCTGGAAAACGCAGATGCTCTACTATGTCAAAACCGATCGGATTTTCAGAAGTTTGCCGGTTGAATTCCCCTCTGACAGAGGGGTGGACGCCGAAGGCGGACGGGGTGTTGATTCCCCTTTACAAAAGGGGTGTCCCAAAGGGACGGGGTATTTGAAGTTTTACTTTGACGCTTCAAAGATAGAAAACAAGAAAGCTAATGAAAAACGCTCACTGGTTTTTGAGTTAGATAAAGTCCGCGAAGACGGCGCAATTATCTTTGCTGTTCAATATTCTGAAAAAGGCACAAAAACAAAAATAGAAGAAATTTTAAAGACTTTAAGAAAGAGAGGCATTGCGATTACTGAAGAACAATTAGAGAGATCTTTCAGGGTTTTTGAAAAGCAAAGCGAGGTTGATTTCTTCATCAACAAAAACGCCAAAGCATTTTTACAAGAGCAGTTTAAACTCTGGAGTTATCAGTATTTCTGGGAAGGAATACCCCGTCAGACTTCGTCTGCCACCCCT
>JBKBTA010000047.1:0-17169 GCA_046291035.1 Candidatus Brocadia sp. | reverse complement strand
AAGGACACGCAACTTGACAATTTATGAAGCGTTTCAGTAGAATTCAACTTACGTTCCTATACCTAACCCAAACGAGCCGGAGCATATAGTGCGACATTTATGTCGTTGTCCTGCGAAATGAAGTTCGCGCTACACTCAGGAACAGATTTTGATATTCATTTTCCACTACGGAGCCAAATTGAAGAAACCGACAAATATAGACAGAATCATTATTCGTTCACCCAATTGGGTGGGCGATGTCGTTATGGCCACACCGGCCTTCCGCTGCATCAGGGAAAATTTTCCCTATGCGGAAATCACCATAGCCCTCAAATCCTATGTCCGGAAACTTATCGAAGGCGCTCCATGGTTTGACGAAATAATTATTTTAGATTCAAATTCCTATTCAAAACATACGGGGGCAGGTGATCAAAATCTGAAAATGCCTCTATGTGTTTCCCTTATAAGGCAAATACGGTCTAAAGGATACGACCTTGGGTTTCTATTTCCTAATTCTTTTAGCTCTGCGCTCATGTTTTGGCTGGGTGGCGTGAAACGGCGCATAGGGTATAAAAGGGATGCCCGTTCATGGCTGCTTACCGATGGAGTAAATCGGTTGTCTGAAAAGGGGCGGTTCCTCCCAACTTATATGGGAGACTATTATCTGCGTTTGTGTGCGGCGGTTGGCTGTGAAGTGCGATCGAAAGACTTAGAATTATTTATTACTGAGGAAAGTCAGCGGCGTGTAGCTGAAATTTTTGAAAACTATCATCTGAACAATGGCCGTCCACTTATCCTGTTAAATCCGGGGGCAGCATATGGATCTTCAAAATGCTGGACGGCAGAAGGTTTCGCCAGGACGGCAGAACTTATTAGTGAGCAATTAGATTGCAATATAGCCATTGTTTGTGCTCCCAATGAAACAAAGTTGGCCCTGGATATCGAGCGTGAGGCTAACATCAAACTGATAAATTTAGCAAGTCAGGTAATATCTCTGGATATCCTTAAGGCACTGATAAAAAAATGCGCTTTATTAATTACCGTTGACTCAGGCCCGAGACATATTGCTGTTGCCTTTAAAAGGCCTGTTGTTACCTTGATGGGACCGAATGACCCGCGTTATACCGACACCCCCGCTGAGATAGGACAGGTAATCCGGGCAGAAGTAGACTGTCTTGCCTGTCATTTGAAGGTATGCCCGAAAGACCACCGCTGCATGACGCAGATAAAGCCCGAAAGAGTCGCCAGGACGAGTCTGGAATTACTTAAATAACCAGAGTATATAGATACCATACCCAATCAATAAAAGGAATCCCTGTCCGCGGGTAAGCACGAACTTCCACGTAATCAGGGGGATCAGGAATATGCTGAACAGGAGCATAACAGGCATATCAACGACCAGGGAAGCGGCATTCACTTGCAAGGGTTGAATCACGGCAGCAAATCCAAGAACTGAAAGGATGTTAAAGATGTTGCTACCCAGCACATTACCCACACTGATATCTGATTCCTTCCGGATTGCGGCAATCATTGAAGTCGCCAGTTCAGGGAGAGACGTTCCTACCGCAATAACCGTAAGCCCGATAACAAGTTCACTGATCCCTATGACCCTGGCGATATAAATTGCCGAATGAACCAGGAAGTGCGCCCCACCTATGAGTGCCCCGAGTCCAATGATAATCAACAAAATGTCTTTCTTTATACTGTCACGTGCCGCTCCTATAAATTCCTCAAACTCCAGATATTCCTGTTCGACTGTTTTTGGTTCCTTTAATGCTACACGGTACACATAGCAGGTATAAACGAATATGCCGCCAAGGAGTATACCGCCTTCCAGACGGCTGAGAGTGCCATCCCATCCCAGAAAGTATAAAAGTCCAGAGATGCCAACCATAATCGGCATTTCACGATAGAGGAGTTTCATATCAACACTGAGGGGACGAACGAGTGCTGATAGCCCCAGGATAAGACCAATATTGGCGATGTTGCTTCCGATGATATTCCCCATAGCAATATCGCTTAAGTGTCTTATACCGGCTATTACACTGGTAACAAGCTCTGGAGTTGAAGTACCGAAGGCTACTATCGTAAGCCCTATAACCACGGGTTTGATATTGAAGGAGCGGGCAAATCTTGATGCCCCTTTGACAAGCCATTCAGCCCCAAAATAGAGTCCCGCAAGCCCTGCAAAAAAAAGCATTATCTGTAATAGCATTTTATCACTTTACAATAAAAATTTTGAGATGGAATAATCTAAAATAGTTTTTTATTCATGATCCGGAAGAGTTGTATTATATTAGCCAGATATAAGTCTTTGTCAATCATTAATTTTAACAACGACCAATTTATTGTCTTATTGTCATTGTATCGCTTGTTACACAATTGGCGTTTTCGTCCAGTAGCCAGCAGGATGTAGTGTGGTTATAAGGCGTGTACCATGTCCTTAAATTGCCTTCCACGCTCTTCGTAGTTAAGGAACATGTCATAACTGGCACAGGCAGGTGAAAGTAATACAACATCCCCCGCCTTTGCCAGGGCATTTGCCTGTTGAAATGCCTCCTGGAAGGTGTTCGGTGTGAGTATTAACGGAGTTTCTTTTTTCTCCTTTTTCTGCAGGATGAGTTCTTTTATTTTCTTTGCCGTTTTCCCAATGAGAACAACGGCCCTGGGGTGTCTTGCACATACCTCGGCAAATTTCTCAAAACTACTGCCTTTATCATATCCGCCGGCAATAAGTATTACGGGTGTCTGGAATGCCATAATGGCTGCCATAGCCGACTCCGGTGTGGTGGCCTTAGAATCATTGTAATACCGTATACCGTTTACCTCCCGCACAAATTCTAAACGGTGTTCCAATCCAGAAAAGGCGGTTACGACCTCCTCGATGTTTTGTTTGCCGGCGCCGACCAGATAAGCTGCAAGGGAGGCAGCAAGAATGTTTTGAAGATTATGGACACCGGGTATCTGGATCCTGGATATGCACGGTATTGTGATAGTCTGCCCCTTCACAGATAGTACAATAGTATCGTTTTTCACAAAGGCGCCTTCGGTTAACGTGTCTTTTGCACTAAACCACAAAACAGTACTTTTACACTCATTTTTCCACGTTCTCAATTCCGGATCATCGTGATTGAGGATAGCATAATTACCGGTTTTTTGGTGTAAGATGATGCTTTTTTTTGCCTGAATGTAGTTGCCCATGCTTGAATACCGGTCTAAATGATTGGGTGATATATTGGTTACAATACTGATGTCCGGGCTTTTTTTTGTGTTGTGGAGTTCTTCAAGCTGAAAACTGGAAAGCTCGAGGACTACGGTGTCAGAAGGCTTTATTTCTTCAAAGTGTAACAGGAGTGATTTCCCGATATTCCCGCCGACCCATGTTGTGCGTTGCGTCTGTTGCAATATTTTACCGGTAAGGGTAGTGGTTGTTGATTTCCCATTGCTGCCGGTGATGCCAATAATAGGGGCCGGACATAATTGGAAAAAAATGTTTATTTCCGTATCTAATGGAACGTGGTTATCTCTTGCGATCCGTAGAAATCTTGATTCCTTTGGCACCGCAGGATTAACGATAATCATGTCCGCATTGATAAAATCTTCGTCGCAGTGTCCTCCGAGTCTGTATGTAACAGGGAGGCCTTCGAGCTGTTTTACGGATGGAGCAAGTTCTGTGGCGTTTCTCAGGTCGGTTACGGTAACATGAGCACCTTGTTTTGCAAGAAATTGGGCAACACCTACCCCACCGCCAAACAAGCCAAACCCCATAACGGTTATCTTTTTATTTTTAAATTCATACGGCATTTTGTATAGATTCGTAAACGATATTGAGTAATCTGTCCAATTCGTTAATTTCGATAATTAATGGTGGCATAAGAACCAGAATATGTCCAAGCGGTCGCAGAAGCAAGCCGCGTTGTCTGGCCTCAAGGCATACCCTGATCCCTACCCGCTCTTCCCAGGGATATGGCTCTTTCGTGGATTTATCCTTCACCAGTTCAATAGCTGCGATAAGCCCGCATTGCCTGACGTCTCCAACGTGTTCTAACAACTCGAAGCGTTTCAGTCCGGCTCTTAAATAATTAATCTTGGATTCCAGATTTTCCAGTATATGTGCCTTCTCAAATAATCCCAGACTGGCCAGCGCAGCCGCGCATCCTAAAGGATTTCCTGTGTAGGTATGCCCGTGGAAAAAGGTCTTCAACTCCGAGTATTCACCCAAAAAGGCATTGTAGATCTCTTCTGTTGCAAGCGTAGCGGCCAGTGGCATATAACCTCCATTGATGCCTTTGGATAGGGTCATGATATCAGGAACGACATTTTCATGCAAGCAGGCAAACATTTGACCTGTCCGTCCGAAGCCGGTAAGTACCTCGTCTAAGATGAAGAGTACATGATATTTTTTACACAAGGCATGTACCCCTGATAAATAGCCAATTGGATGGGTGATCATCCCCCCGGCTCCCTGCACCAGGGGTTCCATAATCATGGCGGCAATGCGGTCGGAATGGTCTTTTAAAATATTTTCCAATTCCTCAAGACAAGCAAAAGCACAATCCTTAGCCTGTTTTCCCAGTGGACAGCGGTAGCAATAGGGTGATGGTGCGAAGTGTGTCTTGAAGTACAGGGGGCGGAATGCCCCGTGGAATAGTTCTATTCCACCTACACTCATGGTCCCGATGGTATCTCCGTGGTAACCATATTGCAAGGCTACAAATTGTGTTTTATCTTTCAATCCTTTATGCCGCCAGTATTGGAAGGCCATCTTGAGTGCAACCTCATTTGCGGTAGATCCGTTATCCGAATAAAAGACCTTCGTTAGTCCCTTCGGTGCGATCTCTGCGAGTTTCCTGGCTAGTTCGATGGCCGGTATATTGGATGGGCCCAGGAGTGTGGTGTGCGCAATCTTATCGAGTTGCCGTTTTATAGCATAGTCGATCTCCTTCTTGCGGTGTCCGTGCAAATTACACCACATGGAGGAGATCCCATCGATGTATTCTTTACCGTCAACGTCCTTTAGAAAAACACCACTTCCTGCTTCAATGATCAGTGGTGTTTCTTTGACATAATCCTGCATCTGGGTGAAGGGATGCCAGAGGTAGGCCTTATCCCACGTTTCTAATTGCTCTTTATAAGTTTTATCAATCATTTTTGCAACCAAATTGACCGCCTCTTTCCCCTCCTCTACGAGACTGCGTCGTAATTAAAAAAGGAAAGAGCATTTTATGCTATCTAATAAAAGAAAATGATGAAGATAAGCTTGCTGAAAAAGAAGTGTTTGTATGGTAATATCATAGCGCAGCTCCGCCGCAACCAAAAAGATGAAGCAGGCAGAACACAGTTGGCAGTAAGCAAAAAGTGATACATTCCCATTACAAACTGCCAACTACCTACTGCCTACTACCTACTTAAGCGGACAAATGGGCTAGTTACTAAAAAACTTACAAAAAAAAGAAGTTTTTACAGAGTAATGCTATAATATACTCACGTATCATATACATTCAAATGAATAATATCAAGAAACAAAGAATTTGCAAATACAGCAGGTCCATTCAACCGAAAATGAAAAAGCTTGCAATCTTCTTCGTTTTTGTTAGGCTATCCACTCAATGGGGAAAGCGATTTCCTATCATCTCGTCCTATTATTTTTTATATTTTATAGAGGAATCGTTATGCGGAAAACATATCTATTAGCATCGTTTCTTACGGCGTTAATTACCATTATAACAGGTTGTGCGCAGCTTAAGCCTCATAAGAAACCCATCGAGCCACTCGAAACGTTCGTTCCTCAAAATTTAGATGCAGAATCTCAAGATGTGAAGTACGTACCAAAAATTGAAAGTTTTGTAATTATTTTAGATGCATCAGCATCCATGGAAGATGAATATACCGGCACCGTTAATAAAGGACATCCCAAATTTACCGTGGCCAAAGATATTTTAATGAGAATGAACAATACCCTGCCTGAAATCGATATAAACAGCGCCCTTGTAACCTTTGGGCACGGTTTTTTTAAGCACGCAGACAAAACATGTATTGTTTATGAACTCAAGAAGCACTCACGTGGTCTTTTGGAAAACGCGTTAAACGAGGCAGCAATTCCCCAGGGTTGCAGTCCGGCTGGTAATGCGATTAAAGATGCAAAGAACCTGTTGCTGACGTCAGGAGGTCAAAATGCAGTAATTCTTGTCAGTGACGGTGAACAGTTAATCGGAAGTCCCCTGACGAGGGCACAGGATTTAAAAGAAATGTACGGGGACAGGGTATGCCTTTATACCATTTTTGTAGGAAATACTGCCGAAGGAGAACAAGAACTCAGAGAACTTACACGCGAGGTAAAATGTGGTTTTTCGGTAACTGCTGATGAGATTGCGTCCAGTGAAAATATGGCGGATTTTGTAAAAAAGATATTTTTGACAGCCATACCAAAACAAGTTAGTGATATTGACAGCGACGGTGATGGCGTTTACGACAAGGATGATGAATGTCAGGATACACCGAAAGGGGCCATTGTTGATTCCAGGGGATGCTGGGTGGTAAAAGGAGTCACTTTTGATTATAAGAAATGGGATATTAAAGAAGAGTTTGACTCGAATCTCAGCAACATTGTCGATGTTTTGCAAAAAAATCCGGATATGCACATAAGAATAGAGGGACATACCGACAATATCGGTTCCATGAAATATAATATAGACCTCTCCCAAAAAAGGGCCCAGGCGGTAAAGGATTATTTAGTCGAAAAAGGTATTGATGAATCACGTATCTCTACCGTAGGTTTTGGCTTTCAAAAACCTATTGCCTCTAATGACACCGAAGAAGGCCGCGCCCTGAACAGAAGGGCTGAAATTGTTCCCATAAAATAGAAAGAAGGCGGTTCTTTGCCGATCGTCTCATAAATTTAGAAAAGAAATTCAGGTCAAACATTCATCACTCTTAATTCAATCTTAAGAAATTTCAATCCTGTAGGGTGCGTCCTACGCACCCTACTTTTCCGACTTGTACGAGCTAGGTAAAGGCATTCATAAATATTTAGCTATCTCTTTTTTCAGTCTGTCAGAGATTCCCTGGAGTATTGTTTCATCAGGGACATACTGAACCTTTATGGTTTCCATCATCTCAAAACCACACTCTTTCAATATGTTCTCTACATGGCTGACCGCCTGTCCTCCCCAGCCGTAAGAGCCAAAAGCAAGTCCGATCCTGTTTTTTGGGGATAACCCTTTTAAATACGTTAAAAGCCCTGACACGGTAGGAAGCATATTGCTATTTAAGGTAGGAGAACCCACACAAATAAATCTTGCAGTCAATACATCGGCAATGATATCAGAAATATGATTTTTCCTGAGATTAAGCATCTTTATGCAAATCCCATGTGATTCAAATGCCTCTTGTATCGCATGGGCAATCCTCTCTGTGGATCCCCACATGGTATCATAGATGATCAGCCCTGTTTTCTCTGTACGATTAGCAGCCCATTTCCTGTATTCATTTACAATGGTATTTACATACGAACGCCAGACAACCCCATGGCTTGGGGCAATCATGTCAATAGGAAGAGGAGAAATCAAATCCAAAGCCTTTTGAACCAGACCGGCATAAGGTAAAACAATATTAGCATAATACTTTTTTGCCTCTTCAACAACGATACCCTGGGAACATTCATCATCAAACCTTTCAAAAGAAGCAATATGCTGTCCAAAGGCATCATTGGAAAAAAGGATATTATCTTCCACCAGGTAGCTTACCATATTGTCCGGCCAGTGAACCATGGGAGTAAGAATAAATTTTATATTTTTATTACCAAGAGAAATTGTCTCGTCCGTCTTAACAACTCTAAAATTCCAATCCTTGTTTTTGTAATGAGCTATCAACCCTTTCTGCCCGTTAGGGGATGTTATAATTGTGGCATTTTTCGCCGTTTCCATAAGCTGCGGCAGGCTACCCGAATGGTCCATTTCCACATGGTTTGAGATAATATAGTGGATTTTGGAAGGGTCTGTGAGATGTGATATCCGCTTTATCATTTTCTCATAAAGGTAAGGTCTTACATTATCAATCAACGTAATTTTCTCATCAAGTATCAGGTAGGCATTATATGTTGAACCCCGTTGGGTCAAATAGCCATGAAAATTCCTCAAATCCCAGTCAATTTCTCCGACCCAATAAATATTTTCTTTTAATTTTAATGGCTTCATGAACCTTCCTCCTTAAATTAGGCCTTCAGAGACTTTCCCAATGTAGAGTGACGAGGCTCGTCGCTCTACAAACCGCAGTGTTGAAATTGGCTGCTGTTCCCAAAGTCTGTTTTTTGGGAAAAATATGACCTGTGTTATTATACCTAGCGCAGCTACGCCGCAACCAAAAAGATGCAACAGGCAGTACACAGTGGGCAGTAGGCAAAGAGTGATACATTTCCATTGCAAACTGCCAACTACCTACTGCTTACTGCCTACTTAAGCGGACAAATGGACTAGTTACTAAAAAAAGATGTTTTTACTGGGTAATACTATAGCAACATAAGTTTACAACTGTCTGTCATTCCGGGCTTGACCCGGAATCCAGTTCCCTGATCAAGACATTCAGGGACAAGGTTTTGCTGGATTCCTGCCTTCGCGGGAATGACATACTTGTCCTCGTGAAAACGGGGATTCGTATCTGATTAATGACGCTGTGTATAATTATATATACACTACCCATATTTCCAAACTAATTATCTCCACACATTGAATTGGATGATGTCGGAAAGCCTCTCCTTGAATAAATACAGCAAAGTAGTATAGTATATAAACCATGATAACGGTAGGGGAATGGCAGTGAATTTTTAGAAAGGAGTTAATACTACGTGCAGAATATACATGACCGGAAGTCCATTACAAAGGAATTGATCGGGATTATCAGAGCATCGCGGGTGATAAACCGGCTTCATATCACTCCAAAAGATGTGCGGATAGGGGTGTTTTATACCGGGGTTGTATTAAGCACGGGCCACGCAGGTATGTCATATACCCCGGTCCATGAAATACCAGAAGCGGTGTGTTGTCCCCGGTCTCATGCAAAGATGCCTCAAGCAGGGGATTTGCTGAATTTTTCTATCGATGAGCTTATGGAGTATGCCCTCGATGATAATGTCCTGAAAGCGGCTGTTGGTACTGCGACATTAAATGCACTCTCTGCAATATTGCTCGAAGATAATCATTGTCCATACAAACCTTCCGCTTATGGGAATGCGTTGGACCTGGTGCAGATTTCTGCGGAAGACACGGTCGTTATGGTTGGGGCATTTCCACCGTTTATAAAAAGAATCCAGGAAGTAACCAAAAAACTTTTTGTCATTGAGAGAAATCCCAGGGCCATCGGCAAAGGCGACCTGATTACCATAGAACCCGAAGCCCGTCTGCGGGAAATAATTCCCAGGGGGAATATCCTGATTATAACCGGGGTTACGCTTGTTAATCACACACTCGAACCTATCCTTGGTCTTGCAAGATTGGCGCGTGAGATTATCGTAGTCGGCCCTACAGCGAGCGTTTACCCGGAACCTCTCTTTAAAAGAGGAGTCACTGTTTTGGGTGGCGTGAGAATTACAGACGCGGCGAAGCTGATCCATCTTATTGGTGAGGCGGGTTCAGGATACGATTTCTTTGAACAATGTGCGGAAAAAATCGTAATGCGCAACGAGGCGGGAAGGGGGACATCACAAGCCCCCTCTGGGAATTCGTAACAGTTTAGCCCACCGCTGGGAATTCCAGAACTTCGTTGTGAGCTCAGTCGAACGGTCGCAGATGCAGATAGAAAATAATCAGGATATTTAAAAGGAGCTTACCCCTATTCTGGAGGAAGACAGGGGAGGAATCCTTATTTCTCCGCGTTCTCTGTACCCTTTGCGGTGAACTATTACAAGAATCCTTTCCGTAGGATCCTGTACCTGAAAAATGAAGGAAATTTTTCTATTTCAAACGAAACACCTTAAAACCGGGGAGACTGATATTGTTGTCTATTGTCGTCATAGGGAAAAACCATTGCCTTGAAAAGGTGTCCAAATAATCCTTATCATTATCATAGAAAACAAAAAGGGGTGATTTGGGCATTGGGCCTTTCAATATAATCTCATTGTAAAGTTTTAATTTTTCTGGGGTACTACCGCTGCTAACCGATTCTAAAGGCCAGAGCAATTTTATCCGATGTCTCTGTTCTTTTGGCGTTAAATAATAGAATGTAAATACATTTATATTCGATATACATATATAATCGCTGTCAGTTTCTAGCAGTTTTTCCACTATTCGGCGATGGTCGTAATAATCCCAGGTATTATCATATTTACCGCCAACATAAATGGAAGGGCTGATGACACCGTGCAAACGGCTGTTTGGTATATAGTAATTCACAACGAGCAATATTAAATTTAAAAAAATAACGGCTCCACCAACAATGCGCCATTTCCAGGATAGAAGTTCCTTCATCCATACCCCTAGCAAGACCGGTATGGACCATACCGGAATTAACCAAACGCGCGAACCTATTGAACCGAAAGGTGAAATTTGCCAGATTCCAATAAAGTTAAAAACAAGGAAAACCCATATTCCCCAGAATATTTTTTTCTCTGTTTTGCCATGTCGTAAGAAATAAAACGTACCCAGAACGACAACAAAAATCCCCAGCATTCCCCATGCAAATGGAATAACGCTTCCACCCGAAAAACGGGCATAAAGCCCATCACCTGAAAACGTATACAAAAGATTTAAGAGTGAAGTTGTGATCGTTGCTGGAGGGATCGAAGGCCTTTTGGGAAATAAAATATTTCCAAAAAACAATACCGAAATAAATCGAGGTGTTAAACCGACCAAAAAACCGATAGCACAGAAGAGACTGTTGATAAAAAACAGTCGAATACCAGGCCACATAAATATTGCGTAACAGATAACAAGGGCTATAGCACTGGGCAGAAAGATGACATGGTTCCACACGCCGAACGACATCAAAAAGCCGGCAAGGATAAAGCCGATTTTATTTATATACCATTTTGGGCTCCGACAGAGTCTGACGTAGACCCAGACCGTTCCAAAGAAGAGAAATGGGTTCAGGACAAACACTTCACCGCATAGACGCGAAAGCATAACAAGCGGGGGAAAAGTTATCAGGAAACATGCTATCCATCGGGCCCGAACAGGGGAAAACTGCCTTACAATATCATAAATCGCAATAATTGTTACGAGTGTAAAAATCGGACCCAGACACCGTAAACTCCAAATTGAATTCCCAAAAATCTTTATAACGACGGCAAGCAAATATGCATGAACAGGGGATGTGTAATTGTTAAAAAAACCGTATAAAGGCCGCGCACCATCCAGGATCATTTCCGCGAAGAGGCCAAATATCGCTTCATCCCGGTGAAGTCCGACAATATCATCAAGTTTCCAGAACAAAATAATGATGCCTGCAAACAGCCAGGCTGGATACCATGCTCTTTTCTTTATTTCGTTCACCATCATTGACAATATATTATTAATAACTATCCCTCTAAAACCTCATTCCACGACTTCAGCGGCTAAATATCCCCTCTTTCGATGGGATGGGTTAGGGGAGGGACTATTTGTTTGGAATTCCTTAACATCAAATTGGGTCGCATTTGGCAGCGACTTTTGAGCTCGCCTCATTGGTAGGACAAACGTCCCCACTTGTCATCATACGTCAGGTGCGGACGCTTGACCTATCATATAGGGGCATAGGCGTGTAAAGACTTTTTTACGGTATCGCCCTCAGATGACGGTTGATATTCAGTGAATTTCAAAGTTTTGGTAGGAGCCGACTCCCGTTGGCGACCAGAAGAGTGCTCGCCGTTGTGCATTGCCAATCGCAGTCGGGAGACGGCTCCTACCTTAGCGTTACGGAAAATTGTCGAAGACCTAATTTAATGTATAGGCATTCTCAATCTTGTAGGTGCAATTCATGAATTGCACCTACAAGTAAGTGAAACATCCATGGGATACAGGCTCGCCAAAAGCATGAAAATGTTTATTTTTAGACAAATCGACTCCATTTTCAGTGAAAAAGATGTAGGATGGGTCAAGGGAAGCGGACCCATCGGATAATAATTGTTTTTTTTTGTTGATGGGTGTGCTGGCACTTCGCCCATCCCACATGATTACCATATCGTGACATTGTTTAAAAGTCGTTGGGTTTTTGTCTTTTAAAATCCAACCTATATAATAAAATATGATTATGAATCTTCCTCCTATTTTAATTTCTGCACAATGAATGTTTCGATCTCCCTTTGCAATGCCGGGAGATGCGCATCAGCAGGCGGGCAAGTGGTATAAGGTGCGGTCCCAGTATTGCCTTTCCTGTGGTCAGTAGAGCTACTGCAATATCTCGATCTGGGTCAGCCCAGCAGAGGATATTACTGAACCCCAGATGACCGTACGCATGCTGGGTAAAAGGTCCATACATACCGATTGGCTTGTTTCCAAGAATCATACCAGCACCGTAGCGCATGGGTATCATTACCGTACGATCAATTTCTGGCCTGCCTGCTTCCATAATTGCATGTTGGACGGTAAGTGGGTTAAAGATGCGCACCCCGTCCAGTTCGCCTTTATTGAGCAGCAATTGGAAAAACCTCGAAGCCTCATCGGCGGTTGCAAACAAATTGCCAGACGGAATTATTACTTGCAGAAAGCGTGGGTCATTAGAGATACGCACCACGTCCTCCCAGGAAGCGCCAAGCGCACGCCTGGTGATTGTGGTTAAAGGAAATATCAGTGGTATGCCAGTGTAATAATTGACCGCAACACGACCAGCGGCTTCGGGTGGCACTCCAAAGTTGAAATACTGAAAACCGAGCGGGTTCTGCACTGTCTCACGCAGAAACTCCCTGATATCTTTTCCGGTAACACGACGCACGATTTCTCCGAGAATGAAACCTCCCGTGATTGCATGATAGGCCGTGCGCCGGCCACCTGGCGACACGGGTTTGGACTTACACAGCAACTGAATAAATGCATCATAATTGAAAATTATTTCCGGGTCTATATTGCGTGGTGGGACGGGAATCCCTCCGCGATGTGAAAGGATGTGGTGGATGGTAATGTTTCCCTTTCCAGAGGCAACAAATTCCGGAATGTAGTGGCTAACAGGATCCATGAGATGAATCTGACCGCGCTCGTCCAATACATGGATGAGCATAGCGGTGGCCACCTTAGAGACGGAAAAAAGGCATATCGGAGTGTCGGGCGTAGCCGGAATTTTTTCTGCGTTTGGAGCATCATCAGGACCATTTCCTCTGGCATGTCCAATCGCCCGCTTGAGCACTACCTTGCCTTGACGGCGCAGGCAGAATGAGATGGCCGGATGGATGCCACTGCGATAAAGGTCTTCCACCCCAGCCCAGATGGCATGTACATCCTCATGACTCATGCCAACCTCTGAAGGATTGACTTCTTCAGCTGGTTTATAACTTGTGACGCTGGTCAAGTCGTCCGGCACCCGGATGGTTTTACAAGGAAACACCTTCATGAATTACTACTTTCAGCTTATCCCAATAGAGTTCCCGGAATTTCTTTACCTTCGGGGTAAATATGAAGCAGCAATTTGCTTGCGCAGGATTCAGTTTATAGTATTCCGGAACACTACACGAGAAATCTCAGCCATGACTGAATTTTATGCCATGCTTCACCGCAAAAGTCAATAATTAACTAAATGTAATCCGTTATAGTTTTATGCTATAAATTTACCTGAAAATTACTCTTCCACTTAATAAAAGTCACTTTTAAAATGCCTGACTATGGCGTCATTGAACTGATATTCAAATATACCAGAAATAGAATTGAACCCCATGGTGAATCATTATGGATGCGGGGTCTTTCACATGTCCTGAAAAGATGCGTAGGTTCCATTTTTGCAGATTCTGATTTACAAATTCCACAAAAGCAATCAAGAAAAGACAAATAAAAACAAGTAGTGAAGGCCTTAATTTGATTCTATTTCCTGACGTCTTACTTTATTGATTAAAGCGCTCATACCGTATGTCTTTTTTCTGGACTTCAGATTTTTCTATGGTTGCACTAATTATAGTCAGCGACAATAATAAGTAAACAAATCCCCCTTAGCGCTCTTAAGAAATTCCTCTGCACCCTTTACTTCCTTACGGAAACGGCCCAGGGAAGTGTCTACACTTGCATTAGTCTCCTTAGCCGTTTTGCATGGGAGGCGTTGCCCAAAAAAATCCAGAGACGGCTGTGATACATACGGTTAATGTAAAGGCCTTTATGAGGCGTGAACTTATATTCTGCATATTTTTAACTCCTTTCTATGGTAATTGCAGAAAGAGGTGGGATTCACTCACGCTTAATCCACCTTACCAAAAAGTGTGTATAAGGTGGATTAAGGTGCCGGTTTTTGCGCCGAATCCACTGACAAATATTCCCCTCCAGGGCGGGGCCAGGGGTGGGTTGAGCGGAATTCATGGCATGTTGCCAAATCCAGTCTTCAATGACGCTCAAAACACCCTGTAGCTATGGATTGTCACGAAAGCTGTATAAATAAACCTTAATAAAGGGAGATACAGGGGGTAGTGTTTCCTTCGTGAATAAGTCTGTTATTTACGACCCGGATTTGCTCGCTTGCCTTTGTACGGACTTTGTCGATGTGCTTCAGATGGTTACATCTTCATAACTACCTGCCATCCTGACGAGTTGGGTGTGTGTTAACCGTAATAAAACTATCTGCACGTTGATCTTGTTGAGTACGCTTTGCTTAACCTAACCTTATTGGCTACCTGATTGCTGGCAGGCGGTGCCTGTCCTACTAGACTGGAGTTCTTCTATGTCTTCCATAATGTTTCCTTTCGTTTTTTCCTTAAATATCTTGAATAAGGTCTTGGATCGCATCTTAAATATTAATTATTCTCTGTCTTGTTGATTTAACCTTCTCAGTGAGAAGATCAATATTTTTTCAAAAATGGGTGACCACTTCTCCTGCCTTTTATTAAGCAAACGTCAGGCACAACTTGTTCGTAGTATTTCATCTAATACTGGTTCCAAAAACATCTCTGCAATAAGATTATATTTTACTTCTTCTGGATTAATCGTGTCCATATTCTCCATTGAGGCAATTACATTGTATGCGTTGGCTACTTTTTCCGCATCTATTTTGTTTATCGAGTCATAGTATTTTGTTGCTCCTAATGTCTAACCATACCACGGAGGAAAGTACGCTAGATATCCGCATTGATACCAATGTTATGTCCCCTCTTGCCACTCGACTCTCAGAGTCCTTCTCTTTGTATATTCACAAACAGTCCGTAGGATGGGTTAAACGACGTGAACCTACCGGCAAAAGGGTCTTGTTGGGTGCGCTTCGCTTCGCCCAACCTTCAAAGCTGTCCATTCAAACAAATATTCTTCATTTGATTTAATTTCATAGTTCTTCGGCAAGGGCATATTACAGGTCGCTCCCACGGAGCTTTCTTTGTATTTGAATTTTATTTTTACAAACTGGCCACCCCTGATGGGGTAGGTTACGTTGTTGTTTTCTTTTATTTTTCCTGGATTCTTTTCAAAATACTAAATTGCTACGCAAAAGCAAATACTGCATGTAAATCTTTTTTGTCAATGTATTTTACGTAAACGGAACTTTATAGTCAATTCAAAATAGATGTTCTACATCACTGCCTTTCAATCTCCTATTTTCTTCGGCAATATTCTAAGCACATAAGAAGACAAAACTGTTGACAGGAATACGCAAAGTGTTATCATGCTTGCATAATAACTTAAAACAGTATTACCTTATAAAACCCTTTGAGAACACTGCATACATTATGGCAGTATGGGGTGACTAAAGTTTTACAAAAACAAATACGTATTAAAGTACATCTGTTTCCCAGTGCGGTTTCTTATCGGTTGTTCAGCCTCTATAGATCAAAGGATTGATAGCAGGTTGTTGGAAAAGAGGATTGACGATTTATCCGACAAAATTAACCTTATTGTAAATGATGCAAATATACTCCATAACGAAATGGAGGAGATAAAGACATCCAATAAAACCATTCAGCAAAAAATCGAAGGATTAGAAGTTACTGACAGTAATTTGAATGAGCAAATCGTAAGACTTCGTACCTTTGCAAAAACTCCTGATATTGTCCAACCACCTGATGAAGAAACGGATGTTAAATCTCAGTTACCTATTACAGACAGTAGCAAACCAGCTGAAGTACCGGAATCCAATATTCAAAAAACAGTACATACCGAAAGCCCCTTGGCAGTCTCTAAGGGATTCTGGGATGCAATGAATGCAAAGGATATCCAAACAGTAAGGTCGTATGTAACAAAAGAAAGCGGAGACAGATTGCAGATTAAAGATACCGATACCGCTGTCAACTGCACAGTAACCTTTGGTGAAGTTAAGATGGAAGACAACAAAGTTATCATTGAAACTGCAATGCAGACGGATAAAGGAACAACAGCATCAGAAGTCCAGATGCAGACTATTTTCGTAAGAGAGGATGGACAATGGAAATTCGATGCTGACCAAATGATGTTATCCATGTTTGGGGGCGCTATGGGCGAGATGATATAAGGTCTTGGTGCGACCGTGGAAGAAGGACTCAAGAAGGGTATGGAGGAAATGGGAAAGTCAGTGGCCGAAGGCATGCAGAAAGGTTTTGAAGAAATGACGCAGACGAGCAGGTCACAACCTGACGTCACCCCACAAAGACAGGAAACAGCCGGGACCAGCGAGACTCGTGAGCAGATTGAGGCTGAAGATTTGCAGAAGAATCGTCTTGAAACCACGCAGATGGGAGTGGTGCAACCTGAAATCACACCGCAGAAACAGGAAACATCCGTGATCGATGAAAAGGCGAAGAGAGAACTATTTCTGAAGGATAATATTGTTCGGTTAGCAGAAGTTGAGTTCCCTGATAATAAGGGAATCCTGTGGAATATCCTGAGTTTTGATCACAAGGCACATTTGACCTATATAGAAGTAGAACCCACACCTGCAACCCTTGAATACCACGTTATAAATTTGTCGTATCCTTTAAAAATCCTGAAATACCGCGTGTTATAGTATCTAATAAAAAATATTTTTACATTTTTAGCAAAAATAATTTATTAACTTTGAACAGCAAGTTGAGGGATGATAACGAGTTCTTTGAGTTTCAGCCCAAGTGCGATTACTTTACGACCAAGAGTT
>JBKBTA010000046.1:0-17549 GCA_046291035.1 Candidatus Brocadia sp. | reverse complement strand
ATAAATTTCATTTGAAAATAAGTAAAATAAGTAGAGATAAAGCTTGTGTGTTTTTTGTCAAGATATCTGCTTCTGAAACTTCTTTCTGGATTTTTGAAGAGATGAAAGCCAATACAACATCCTTTTCTCCCTCACGAATATCCAGCGCAGGCCTAAGCTTTGTTGAGGTTAAATCAGTAAAGGGAAAAGGCACGAGAACTATTTTACCTTTCATCTGTATCTAATCTTTAAATTTGAAATTTCAATCAATTGTTGTTTAATATCTTTAACATCGCCCTCTGTTTGTCGAGTAGACATCATGGCCTCCATTTTTTAGAAATTTACTGCGCTTTAGCGCCACCTTTCCCAAGCGCTGTCTTGGGAAAGGCGTAGGAAATTTCTCAATGTAGAGCGACGAGGCTCGTCGCTCTACAACCACAGCTTTGAAATTCCTTAGCATCAAATTAGGCTGTCTTTGGCAGCGACTTTGCTGTTTCAATCGTCCTCAATTGAACCGAAATATTTGGTGTGATGCCATCATGTAGTGTTATTACAAACCCCTTAATTGTTCAAAGGGAGATTTGTATTGGCCATAAATACAGGGCAAAATATTCTATGTATTTGGCGAAAGCTTGAAGATTTTTATCGCAACGAGAGGATCAATTCTAAACCTGCATCCCCTGCCCTGGAAAAAATCGTGCTTTTCGATAAGATTTATTCCCAGGCTCGTAATGATAAGCGAAAGGTTGTTGGTATGATCAATAACGACAACTTCTCCTTTTTCAAAGAGGCCGTCCTTGCAAAACGGTGATGGGATGCGTCCCCTTGACTCATAAAACACTGCTTTCACATCCTTTTTTATCTCTACTTCAGCCCCGAAGGCTTCTTTCGCTTTTTGATAGGCATCTTTCAGTGCATGCACCAGCGCTTCTTTTGAGACTCCTGTTTTTTTCAGCGTATATAAATCGTCAGAAATGATCTCTTCTATGGAACGGGTATCTGTCCCCAGGAAGCCTTCTTTAGAAAATTTGGATGGCCCCAGATTATGGATGAGTTTCTGATCTTGCGGTGACAGCTTCATAAATATCCCTATACAAATTTATCGTAAAAAATACGGTCTTCCGTCATGCCGGCTTTTTTTAAGACTTTAATACAGGCATCAATCATGCCCGGCGAACCGCAGAGATAGGCTTCATGTTTCGAGCAATCAGGCATGTATCTTGCGACAACCTCGGTGATAAGACCCCGCTCTCCCTTCCAATCCGATCCGGCAGGTTCGTTGGAAAGCGACGGAATGAATCTGAACCAGGAGACTTCCTGCTGGAGTTTGGTCAGTTCATCAACAAAAAACAGGTCTCTTTGTGTAAGGGCTCCGAAAAAGAAGGTAGCTTTGCGCGTATTTTCCTTTTCCTTCATGTCCCTCAGCATGCCCCAGATCGGTGCCATGCCGCTTCCGCCTGCAATAAAGATAATCTCTGCATCGGTATGCGAAAGATTGAACTTACCGTATGGCCCGCTGAAGGTAACTTCCTGCCCTTCTTTCAGATGCTCAAATACCCAGGTGGTGCAAATGCCCTGGGGTACTTTTCGAATCATCAGTTCAATGTGATTTTTGTCAGACGGTGGAGAGGACAGAGAGTATGCACGCATAACCCGGTCGCTGCCGTTATATTCTTCGGATTCAAGCTGAACGTACTGTCCGGCAATAAAATCAATGGTCTTTGGATCAATGAGTTCTATACGCAATTCCACAATATCATAAGTCAGCGGCCGTTTATGGAGGAGTTTTCCTTTGTATTTTCTGACCGATAACAATTCTTTCGGTACGCGAATTTTAATATCTTTTCGTACCTTGACCTGGCAGGAAAGGCGGATTTGGTTTTTGCGTTCTTCAGGGCCCAGATAAGGTTCTTCCACCGGACTAATCATGCTCCCGCCTTCCATCACCTGCACCTTACAATATGCACAGGTGCCGCGCCCGCCACACGCCGAGGGAATAAAAATGTTGTTCTCACCAAGTGTCGATAATAGGGACCCTCCACCAGGGACTTTCAGTTTCCGTTCACCCTCGTTGATATCGATACAGCACGTACCGTAATTGAGGATCTTTTTCTCAGCGAGAATGAGAAGCAATGCGAGAATCAGCCCCGTGATCAAAAGAAACCCGACTGAGATACCAATAGAAAAAAGAATGCTGCCTATTATCATATTTTTAGCATTCCTGAAAATCCCACAAATGCAAGCGACATGATACCGATAATAATAAGGGTAATGGCAGGACCCTCAAGACCTTTGGGAAGCTCGTTTTCTTTTATTTTCTCACGGATACCGCCAATAAGGGTAATTGCAAGAAACCAGCCAAAACCCCCGCCCGCGCCAAAGGCAAAGGCCTGCCAGAATGTATAGGGTTTATTCAACATAAAAAGTGCAATGCCCAGAATTGCACAATTAACCGTGATAAGCGGCAGAAAAATACCCAGGGCATAGTATAACTTTTCAGAAAAGCGCTCAATGATCATTTCCAGGAGCTGTACAAAGGCGGCAATAATAACGATAAAGGTTAGCAGGCGCAAATACTCTATACCCAGCGGAATAAGGACATATTTATACATCAAAAAATTAAAGGCGGTTGTGCTGGCAGTCACAAACATCACTGCACCGCCTAGACCAATACTGGTATCAATCTTTTTGGAGATTGCCAGACACGAACACATCCCCAGAAACCGGGCCAGCAAGATATTATCGGTAAAAGCCGCTGAGGTAAAAATGAGGACAAGTGATACAAAAAAATTCATATTTTGTAGGTCCATGGTATTCTCCCTATCGTTTTACTTCCCTGACCAGCCACCTGCGGGCAAACCAGGTAAACATGCCGAGCATGAAAAAAGCACCAGGAGGCATGACCATAATGATCCATGAATGCCACCAGACATCGCGTGCCGGTAATGCCATACCCAGGATAGTTCCAAATCCAAGCGGCTCGCGCACTGATGCAATAAAGATAAGCACAAGGGAATATCCCACCCCTGACGCTATACCGTCACACAGTGCAAGCATGGGTCTATTCTGACTGGCAAAGGCCTCTGCCCTTCCCATGATTATGCAATTGGTAATGATCAGACCAACATAAGGACCAATAAAGCGATGAATATCGGGGACGAGCGCCTTGATGACGATATCAACCATCATAACATAGCAGGCGATAATAAGTACCTGCACAATTATGCGTATGCGCTTCGGAATATAATCCCGCAGCAGGGAAATGGTGAGGTTGGAAAGGGTGGTGGTAAAGATTAATCCAAAGCACATAAAAAGGGTATTTGCCAGCAGATTGGTGACAGCCAGCGTAGAACAGATTCCCAATACCTGCCGATAGATGGGATTATCCAGCCAGATGCCGTTTAAGAAGACTTGTTTGGGTGTATAAGCCATATAATGTCCTTATATTAATAAAAACACTGGTAAATTAGGCACGGACAAACAAGTTTGTCCGTGCCGCCCTTAGTATTGAGATTCCTTAACGTAGATTTAACGCCTCCGGCGGCCTATGCTGGTTCAACCGTCCTCGATTGAACCGAAACATTTAGTATAATTTCGGTTAACAGCACGAGTTCAAGTTTTACAGTATCAATTTTCTGCGGTGTCAAGAGTTACCCATGTCGCCACACCAAAAACAATTATTCCCACGTTGAAGGAATCTCAAGCATCTTTTTTTCTTTTTTTTGTTCTTCCATTGCTTTTCTGAACGCCTCAAGCTCGCTGTTTAAAAACCTCATGAGCGCTAGGGATGTCTGCGTTGCTCCAGTAATAGCATCGACCCGGTTTTTTGCACCGGGAATCGGTGATGGTCCAACAATAATGCGTTTATCAACTGGTTGTTCCCATGCAATGGAAATGCCTTTGAATTGATCGGTAAACCAGCCTTCTTCAATACGTGCCCCCAACCCGGGTGTCTCCTTATGATCGAGAAATTGAATATTCATAATATTCGACAGGTCAGCTGAGAGTACGATGATACCTGAGATACGGTCCCAGAATCCCGCACCGCTGAAGATAAACCCAATGTTGCCGGTATCCTTTTGTTTATATACATCCCATGCGCGCCCCTGATAGACTATCTGCTCATGACTAAGGTGGTCATCAATTGCCTTTTGGAAGGCATCGGCAGACGCTTCCTTGACAATAAGATTAAATGCGCGGCATAAGCTCCTGTTTTTATGCAGTTTTTCGTTTTTCCTGAGCGTATCAAGCGTCGCATAATGCACAGAAGAAATGGCCGTGCCAAATACCGTACAAATAATTATCATGAAGCCGAGGATATATGCAGGAGAGGTCTTTGTCATGGCGATTCAATCCCTTTGCTATCCAGTGCGGTTTCTTTTTTAGGACTCTTCATACGGGTAATCCATAAATCAAGGGAAGGGGCGAGTATATTACCGAGCAGGAGGGAAAATGCAGCTCCCCCGGCAAAAATGCCCTTGAAACGAAAAACGACAATCATGGTACCAATAAAGAAACCATAAATCCATTGTGATAAAGTAACTTTGGGTGCGCTGATTGGATCGGTAACCATAAACACAGCCGCATAAAAGAGCGCACCGGAAAACATGGTAAAGAGTGGCGGGGGAACCGTTTTGATACCGAAGAGATACCTGAAAACGAGTGAAGAGGTGAGTGCCCCCAGCAATGTTGACAGGGTCAAACGCCAATTTGCCGTTTTGGTCCATAATAAATAAGCGCACGACAGTAATATGACCAACGCGGAAACTTCGCCCATTGAACCGGCTGCCAGCACCATTTTTTGGCCTTCGTACTCAAAAATAGTTCCTATATTGCCAAGGAACAGGGAAACAATTGAACTGGTAAAACCATAATCACGATTCGTCCACATGGGCGTTGCAGCGGTTATTGCATCAACAACTTTCAGCCCAGCCTCAGCAATAAATCGTGGTGGCTGTTCCAGACCTGCCATGCTCCAATGACTGAAACCGCCGGGAAATCCGGTGAATACCGGCACAAAGCGACCCGTTAGTTCGATGGGAAAGCATACAAAAACAAAGGCGCGCCCAACGATAGCGGGATTGAATACATTTTTCCCAAACCCCCCAAACAGCTCTTTTCCAAATAAAATAGCGATAATAATGCCCACCACGACGATCCATAGCGGGGTGGTCGGCGGGAGAGAAAGGGCATAGATCCCGGCAGTAACAAAACATGCATAACTAATTTTCCCCTTTCTCAAAGAAGCCATGACCCATTCTGTCAAGAAGGCAAATATCATTGAAATAGCTATAACGCTCATGACATACCAGCCAAAAAAATAGACCGCTATGAATGCGACCGGCACGAGCGAATACAGCACACGCACCATAATATCCTGTTTCAGGAATTGAGGAGACGATAGCATTTTTCTGTTAGAGATCGTTCAGGTTAAGCCAGCGAAGCCGCTAAAAGACCCAATCAAATGATAAGAAAAATCAATGTTTGTTGTAGTGCGAACTAAAGTTCGCATTACATTGAGAGAGAAAGTAACCGAAGGCCTGATGTTAATGTATAAAAATTTCAAAATTTTCCCCTCTCATTTTCAAACACTGTTTAAAACACCGTGGGTAAGAAACGCAATTTGAATTAACACCAATTTAATCAATTATTATGCCAAAGTGATAATTTTCAAAAACACCGCACAAATATATCTTAGTTATAATCAGTTCCGATATTTACAGGAATGTAAATACGCAGTAACGTTGGATTACTGGATATTTTTATCAATAATTTTAGACCAAAATTCTATTTATTTAGATTTAAAGCTGCATTCTGATACCAACACGATGGGCAACCAAACAAGGAAAAGACGCCTACTCGAAAAACATACATTACGATAATTAATAGTGATTCCCACCCATTGGCATCTTTATTGCTTCATGTGATCTAAAGATTACTTTATTAAAGATTGTTTTTGTTCCTGAAGGAAAATCATCCGATAAACTAATTTTTATAAACTGGTATAGTTCCAAGAGAAATGATTTCCATACTCCTGAAAATCGAAAAGTTTTGAACAAACTAAAGAGGCAAATTAATCTAGGAGTATGGAACACGACGTCTAAAATCTTGGATAATTGCGGAAGAATCTAAACCACCTGTATAGGAGCAAAAATTTATGAGGATGAATCGGCTCGTATGTTATTTTCCAGTTCTGTACAGGCATAATTCTTTAGTAGATTGTATTTTAAACAAAGGGGGTGAATATTAATGGCTCTTATGAAATGGGATAGAACAAGTCCTTTAGATAGTCTTGCCCACATCCAGCGCGAGATGAGTGATTTGCTGGATATTTTAAGTTCGGCACCGCAAATGAAAGGTTACGAAAGTGTGGAATTTCCGCCGATCATTGTATCTACAAACGCGGATAATGTTTTTGTTCGGGCAGAGCTTCCCGGGGTCAAGATCAGCGATTTGGATGTCCAGGTAGTCGATGATGTATTAACGATCAAAGGGGAAAGAAAACCCATCGTTACCGCGGCGAAGATAACGTATTTGCGCCGGGAAAGGAACTATGGAACGTTTGCACGATCTATTATGTTGCCTGAAAAGGTTGACGTGGAAAAGGTAGCGGCTTCTTATAAAAATGGCGTTTTAACGGTGAAACTCCCGAAAGCCGCGGAGGCAAAACCAAAGCAAGTTGTTATTAAAAAGGCATAACGTAAAAGGAGATATTTGTCATGGAAACAAAAGAACACCCATCCATCGAAAAAAAGAAGATTGCTCCTGATAAGTGTGTCGTGACAGGGAAAGGAGACTGGTACTTTCCTTTGGCTGATATTTATGAGACTCCTGACAACTTCACCATTTTGATAGATATGCCGGGAGTGAGCACTGAGAACATTACCATTGACATGCACGACAACGAATTAGTTATCAATGGTGAGGTTTCGCAGGAAGGGTATGCCGATGAGAAAGTAATGTATAGTGAGTATAATATCGGGCATTATCATCGGCACTTTGTTCTTTCGGATGCTATTAATAGGGATAAGATCGAGGCAAAGATGTCTGACGGCGTCCTGTCTCTCATCTTGCCCAAAGCAGAACATGTAAAACCGAGGAAGATTGAAGTCAAGGCGGAATAATCTCACAACCTTTTGCAGTAGGCTTCAGGGATGTGGTATTCCTGCCGTTGAAAGGCACGCAAATTATGATTTTTGTGGATAAAGCAGAATGTGTTGGTTGCGAAGAATGCCTGCATGTTTGCCCTCTGGAATCCATTATTATGAAACATGAGAAGGCTGAAATTATGCATCGCAAGTGTGATGAGTGTGAGCGCTGCATCCCGGTATGCCCTGTTAAGGCGATCAAGATTGCATTTACACCATTAAATAAGAGGCGTATTTAATTTTCAAAACATTTTCAATAAGGAGTGTGAAAAATGGCAGAAGCAAGTTTGTTTTGTCAGGTAAATACATTGGCCACTGGTCCAGCAGAGACCGCAAAGAAACATGTACCCGTAATTACCATACCAGGTAATGTGAAGGTTGGACAACCCTTTACGGTGAACATAAAGGTGGGAGAAGCACCACATGTGATGGAAAATGGTCATTTCATTCAGTTTGTTGATCTTTATAGCGGGCATATATACATATCTCGCGTGGATTTTACTGCAGAACTTAACAAGCCGGAAGTGACGTTAACCGTTGTTTTGCCCCATGAGGGGAAAAGAACGCTCCGGGCGTTTAGCCGTTGTAACCTCCATGGTATCTGGGAAGGAACAAAGGAGGTGGAGGTAACGAAATAGTAGCTTTCCTTGTTTTTTCATGAAGGAGCCATTTTATGATAAAAGTAAAGACTTTTACTTCGCCTCTAAGGATATTTCACGTCCATAATGAACTTGTGGAATTGGACAAGGCGGTGAATGATTTTTTACAACAGGGCAATATAAAGAAGGTGATTTCTGTTTGTGACAGTACTACGAATACCAACGGCGGTACGATGGGCATTATTCGTGTTGTTACTTATGAAGAATAAGAGATCTTCATAACAGGCGCAAACTGAAAGGCCGTTTGTGCCAATCAGCGTCGAATTTGGAAGAGATTGTCTTTAACATCTATCATTTTTTAGGGAGGAAAAGATATGCATAAGACAGGAATCGTTGCGGGAGTATCCTTGGCAGTCATTGTAGGTGTAGTTACCTATTTTTCAGGAACGCACGTTTCAAAAGCAGCTGATATCGATGCGAAAAAGCTCTATATGACCCATTGCAAAACCTGTCATGGAGAGGACGGTCATCCTACAGACCTGGGACTGGGGCTGGGGGCACGTGAGTTTGCTGATCCGGAATGGCAGGCAAAGACAACCGATGAACGGATCATCGAGCAAATTAATAATGGCACACCAGAGAAGATGATGCCGTTTAAAGAAAAACTGACCCAGGAAGAGATTAAGGCATTGGTGCCTGTTATCAGGGGTTTCGCGAAGAAATAAAGTTATGCAGGGAATTCTTTATGGTGTCAGGAGTCAACTCCTGGCACCACACCAATGTACTATTTTGAGCTCTTATACATCTGCGTATAAATGAGGAAATTGTATTTGAGATGCCAGTGCGTCTTTTATGAAGGAGCTTTGAGGTATGGGCGATTGGGAAAGGGCTGGAAGTTATACTGTATTCTTTTTTGCTTTTTTGGGTATGTATTCCTGTTTTTCAGCGGTTTGGGGACAGGAGGAAGAAATTAGCCCAAAAAAATTATTTGAATACCACTGTGCTACCTGTCACGGTGAGGATGGCAAAGGTACCAAGAGGGGACGGGAGTTGAAAGCGCCCAATCTTGCTGATCCAGATTGGCAGGCCAAAAAAAAAGATGACGAGATATTAAATTCCATTATCAACGGCAAGAACAAGATGCCCCGGTGGAGCGACAAGCTAAAACCTGAGGAGATACAAGCCTTGGCCAGGTATGTACGAAAATTAGCGCCTAAAAAAAGATCATAAAATCCCTGATTCTTATATCGTATGAATAAAAGTCAATCCAGGATTATTTGATGATGCAGCCGCTTTTTCCCACCTGACAACGGGTGGGATAAAAAATGATTTATCCTTTTTATATGCGAAATTCAATTATATACAAGGAAGCCGAAGTGTAATGAAGAGAATTGGTATATTAACAGGTGGGGGTGATTGTCCGGGACTGAATGCCGTCATCCGAGCCATTGTGAAGTCAGCCGCCGTGAAATATAACTATGAAGTGATTGGAATTGAGGACGGTTTTGACGGACTTGTTTTGTCGGGTAAAACACGGGCATTAACCCCGTGGAACATACGGGGTATCCTGCCCATTGGTGGCACAATCCTAGGTACCACCAACAGGGCGAATCCTTTCAAATACAAAGTAACAATAAACGGAAGGTCTGAGGTGAGAGACGTCTCGCAAGAGGTAATAAAAAACATTCATTCACTGGGTTTAGATGCACTGATCGTCATTGGCGGCGATGGTTCGCTCAATATTGCCTATGAACTATTCAAAATGGGTTGTCCGATTGTTGGTGTTCCCAAGACCATCGATAATGATATCCTGGCAACGGATGTTACTTTTGGATTCAATACCGCCGTACAAACAGCTACAGAGGCATTGGATCGATTACACACCACAGCGGAAAGTCATCACCGAGTAATGGTTGTTGAGGTTATGGGCAGATACGTGGGGTGGATAGCCTTACAAACCGGGATTGGAGGCGGGGCGGATGTGATCCTCATCCCGGAAATCCCGTTTGATATGGGGAAAATATGTCAGAAGATCGACGATCGCAAAAATAGCGGTAGTCGGTCGAGTATTGTGGTAGTGGCCGAAGGCGCAAAACCCATAGGTGGTGATGTTTCAATACTGTGCGCCGCGGAGGAGGGTGGCAGTGCCGAACGTCTTGGTGGAATTGGAAGCAAGGTCGGGGCTAATATTAAGTGTCCTGGGATGGAGGTGCGCGTCACCGTTTTGGGACACCTGCAAAGAGGCGGTTCTCCCTGTGCCTTCGATCGTATCCTTTCAACCCGTTTTGGTGTAGCAGCAATAGACCTGATCGCCGATAAACGGTTTGGGGAGATGGTTTGTCTCAAGGGACAAAGGATCGAATCGGTTCCCCTGAGCGAGGTTGCAAAAGGCCAGAAAAGTGTGCCAACGGAAGACGGATTGGTAAAAACCGCGGAATCCATAGGCATTAGCTTTGGCCGATAAATGCAATAATAACTTTGCATAATTAAAATCGTTTGCTATAAAAAGAAAATTTCATGAGTCCGACAACAAACTCTATATTAGCATTTAGTTTACTTGGTGTCGGTGTTGTTGCCACTACGCATATCGTCATCCTGCTGGGACGGAACAATACAACGCATGAAAAATACTTCAAATGGGCTCATCGCATATGGGGATATATCTTTTTTGCCCTCTATTTATTTATCAGCGTCGTAATGTTTCAAAAACTCGAAGAATTTACTGTATTGCCGCCAAAGGCCGTCATCCATTCTTATATTGGAATCGCTATTTTCCCGCTGATCGTTATCAAGATATGCATCGCAAGACTCTATAAAAAGTTTTATAAAAGCCTGCCGATTTACGGAATAGCCCTTGCGATTGCCGTTTACCTGCAGATACCCTTGTATGCAGGATTATATATGATTTCTGCGATCAAAAGCCAATACGTTATCCTTCAGGAAAAGGGAAGGTTTGTAAAGGTCAATGTGAACATAGGCCGAAAGGTCGTCCAGCAAAAATGTGCTACCTGCCATTCACTGGAAAGGGTCTATGCCCATGTTAAGACGGAGCCTGACTGGCGGGATTACGTGTCACGTATACGTGCAAAAGATCCGTCTGTCATGACCGAGCAAGAAGCATTGGAGGCCCTGGGGTATTTAGTCAAAAACCTGGGGATCGACGAGATGAAGATGGATATACAAATAGGCATGAAGATCATTCTGGAAAAATGCCATAAATGTCATACCCTTGAACGTGTATTTACATCCAAAAAGACAACGGCTGAATGGGCGCAAACCATCGAACTAATGAGATCTTTCGATCCCAATTTATTAAATGATTCCGAGGCTCGTCAGATTAATTACTATCTTAGCAAAGTCCTTGCCAGGCAAGAACTGGGGCAAGATATGCTGAAAACGTATCAAATAACCCGAGATATGGATTTGCTCATACGGTAAAGAATAACAATTCAAATTTGTCAGTTTTTTCAGGAGGTTATCAATTATGAATATGATAAAAGTTACAAATTTTATTTTTGGATGTGCATTTGCTTTTTTCGTAACACAGTCTGCTCAGGGCAGCGACGTTCCTCAGTCGCCTGACGGCGACATTATTCCGTCGGCAGTATCAGCACCGATACCAGGTGCCGCCGGGCGTGCATTTCCCCCTATTGGTCCACTTCCCCCGGTAACAATTCCCGCGGATAATCCACAAACCGCGGCGAAGATTGAATTGGGCAAAAAACTTTACTTCGATCCCCGACTGTCGGGTAACAACTGGATTAGTTGCGCAACGTGTCATAACCCGGCCCTGGGATTTACTGACGGGTTACCCAGAATGCTGGGTGGACCAACTTCCAAAGAGGGCGGGAGAAATTCTCCCACCATAATTAATTGTGCCTATAATGAATTCCAGTTCTGGGATGGCCGTGCCGCTACTCTGGAAGAACAGGCGCTGGGCCCTATCCAGAATCCCAACGAAATGTTTGAAACCCTGGATAATGTTGTAAGAAAGCTGCGTGGAATTCCCGATTATGTCAAGGCATTTAAGGAAGTATTCGGAACAGGCGTGACCGCTGACGGCATAGCCAAGGCTATTGCTGCATTCGAACGTACCATTGTGTTTGCAAATTCGCCGTTTGACAGATACATGCAAGGGGACGTGAATGCCATGAGTGAATCGGCCAAGCGTGGCATGGAACTATTTAACGGTAAAGCAGAGTGTATCAAATGTCATAATGGCCCGAATTTCACTGACAACAAGTTTCACAACATTGGTGTGCCGGCGGATGGCCCGCTAAAAGAAGATTTGGGGCGATATAACGTCACAAAGAATGACGCTGACAAGGGGGCTTTCAAAACGCCTACTTTGCGAAATATCACCGAAACAGCCCCCTATATGCACAACGGATTCTTTCCCACGTTGTTTGAGGTAGTACAGTTTTACAATGGGGGTGGAGGGCGGAGTGAGAATAAGAGCCCTGATATTCACGCCTTGAATTTGACCGGGCAAGAGGTCAATGACCTCATTGAATTTATGAAGGCATTAACCGGCGAACTGGTTCAGATAAAATATGATGCCGCGCCTCTTGTTTATCCAAATTTACCAAAGGGATTTTGATTTATGGATATTACTTTAAGATCATTCATCAATCGACTGGAGTCTTTACCGGACAAACCGACTCTGGATATACTAAAAAAATACGTGATGGAAACAGATGGAAGGCAGTTACCCATTGAGGAGTACATCAGTTTTTCAGACCAGGAATATAAAAGAAACATCGTTCATGTCAGCAGTAAGTGTGAGGTGACGGTTCTGTGCTTTAAGAAAGGGCAGATTACCCCGATACACGATCATGGAGGTTCTATTGGTGTTTCGGTCATCCGGCAGGGCACCATGACGGAGGAACTGTTCAATAAACAGCCTACCGGGATGATCGTCCCCACCTTTACCCGCAGATTTCATATGGGTGAGTTGTCTTACATTAACCTTACAACTATTCATCGTGTGTCAAATGCTCATACGGGGGGATTAGTCACTATTAACATCTATTTTCCCCCCCTGACCCTGATGAACATCTATAACCTGGAAAATACCAACATAGAAAAGTGGGTTGCGGATTATTCCGGTACGAAGCATTAATAAGGGCAGGATAGTATGACTGAAAATACAATGATACATAGTGCATGGCAAACGGCATTGACGCAACTCGATAATGTATCGAAACTGATGATGCTTCCCGAGGACATCCATCAGGTACTGAGAAATTTTGATCGTATATTGACTGTTTCCGTTCCCGTACGGATGGACGATGGTTTTCTGCGGGTATTTACCGGATTTCGGGTACAACACAATGCATCACGAGGCCCTTACAAAGGCGGGGTTCGATACCACCAGGAACTAACCCTCGATGAGCTAAAGGCGCTGGCGATGGAAATGACGTGGAAGTGTTCTCTGGCAGGAGTACCATTTGGAGGTGCTAAAGGTGGCGTTATCTGTAATCCAAAGACCTTTTCAAAAAATGAATTAGAAAGGCTCACGCGTCGCTATACCTATGCCATTATGCCCATCATCGGTATCGAAAAGGATATTCCGGCTCCCGATGTAAATACCAATGAACAGATTATGGCATGGATGATGGATACATACAGCACGAATAACGGTTATTGTACGCCTGGAATAGTAACGGGTAAACCGGTAAATATTGGCGGCTCCCTGGGAAGAACGGATGCAACGGGCCTTGGTATTGCCTTTACCGTTACCAACGCCATTAAACAAAAGAAGATGAATTTGAAGGGCCTTAAGGTGGTAATTCAGGGGTATGGAAATGTTGGATCAACAGTCGGGAAATTCCTTAGCGAAATGGGCTGCAAGATTATTGCCGTCAGTAGCTCAAAAGGAGGCGTCTATAATCCCAAGGGGCTAAGCCATGATGCACTAATAGACTATTATAAGAAAAATGGGTCGTTTGAGCATTTCCCGCATGCTGAAAGCGTAACCAATGCATCACTGCTGGAACTGCCCTGCGACGTACTGGTGCCGGCGGCGATGGGAAATCAAATTACAAAAGAGAATGCTGATAAAATAAGGGCAAAGATGATTGTTGAGGGTGCCAATGGACCTACAACAACGGAGGCTGATCAGATATTGGCTGAACGCAAAATACCTGTGGTTCCCGATATTTTGGCTAATGCGGGTGGTGTAATCGTCTCCTATTTTGAGTGGGTGCAGGACGTTCAGTGCTATTTCTGGTGTGAACGTGAGGTAAATACAAGGCTGAAAAATCTCATGGATCGGTCCTACGAAGAGGTATATGCCCTTTCCCTGGAAAAGAAATTAAACATGCGCACCGCTGCTATGATGATTGCAGTTAAGAAGGTTGCAGATGCAATCTCGGTCAGGGGTATATATCCATGAAGTATATATGCAAAAATTAAATGCATAATAAGTCTTCGTAACAATTTAGTTTTTTGAAAACATGGAGAGTTGTAAATGTCTTATCGGTAATTTATGTAGTGGCAATTCATGAATTGCCACTACAGTACACGATAACCGCATCATTACTGGAATTTTTCAAAAAACTAAATTGTTACAGGCCTTCGACGACTTTGCCAATGTAGAGCGAAGAGTCTCTTCGCTCTACAAGTCGCGTAAATGAAATAGAAATTCTTATACAATCAAGTTAAAATTCAAATTTCAGGATAAATGATAGTTTCTTATATTTTCGGCAAAAACAATTTAGCACAATCTTTGTGTAGGGGCGGGGTTATCCTGCCCCTACATTTCGCAGGACAGCGACGTACATGTCACGCTATATATTTCAACTCATTCGGGTCAGGAGAATAATACTGTATGAAATATGAAAATTTTAATGATGCAGAAGCGCTGAGTATTGCTATAATTGTTGAGGAAGAGGGATTAGAATTCTATACAACCCTCATGAAGAATGCTAAAGACAGCAAGATAAAAGAATTATTTTCAAAACTCGCCTCTTACGAGAAGGAACATCTGGCCCGTTTTCAACAGGCCTATCGTGAAATAAACTCTCCGATAAGTCCCGTGCAAGGTTGCGAGGACTACACTGTGGATTCGTATTTAAAATATTTGGTCGATACTGGTATCTTTACGGAAAAAGGAGCAGCCAGAAGGCTTGCAGCGGAAATAAAGACGGATATCGATGCGCTGAAGATCGGAATCCAGGCGGAAAAGGACTCCATTCTTTATTACACCGAGGCCGCAAAAAACACGAAATACGAAGCCGGAAGAAAGACGTTCGAACAACTGGTAAACGAAGAAAAAAAACACTTAAAGCTACTTGCAGAACAAATGAAAGAACTAAAAAAGTCCATCGCATAACATTGCACTACACCTCAACTTCACTTATAAGCAGGATAAGCGAAAAGGAGATAAGATATGAGACGCGAAGTACTAAAATACGGAAGGGTGTCATTGATGGCGCTTACTGTAATGTTTTTTGCATCGGGGTTGTCCTACTCACAGGAGAAGAAAATGGGAAAATCTAGTTATGCCCCCGTGACCATAACTGAGCCTTTCAAAGAAATGATGAGTATGAAGAAGGCTTCCAGGAGAGGGGTTATGAAGCGTCATATGGACTTGCTTAATGAGCGTTATGACTTAAGCAACAATCCGGCCAAAGACGTAACAATGTCACGGGGAAAACCTGTTCAAGCTGGTGTACGGGTAAAACTACCGAAGGAGGTAACCTGGGAAACCCTGGCAGCAATGACCCCGGAAGAGATCCGAGAAAAGGGCCTTTTCCCCAAAGGGTTTCTGCCACTTCCTCATCCCAACCATGCTGAAGGTGGCATGCTTTTCCCTAAATTCCACATTAACGAGATCAGGAAACAAGAAAAGCGAGACCTTACCCGTTTTGACCTGGATTATGACTTGCCTGACCACTTTTTACCAGAGTTTCCACCACCGATATATTTAACCACACGGCCTGATTTAGGCGATGTCTCCAAGGGTAACCTGGTAACCATAGCCAACTATTATGAACTGTTTAACGGAATACTGAATCCCAAACAGCTTGAGGGTTTAAGGCTGCTGGTGACGCCTTTTCCACAGCAGCAATTTAATCAGACAGAAGACCGCCGTTCGGAAAAACCGGGTAGGGGGGTTGCCTGTTTCGACTGCCACGTAAATGGACATACCAATGCAGCGACCCATCTGGTTGGAGATATTCGCCCACAGGAATTCCGCCGTCGCATTGATACCCCTTCTCTCCGCGGGGTGAATATTCAGCGGTTGTTTGGCTCTCAACGGGCATTGAAAAGCATTGAGGACTTCACGGAATTCGAACAGCGTGCCGCTTATTTTGACGGTGATCCGGTCATAGCCACAAAGAAGGGTGTCAATATCCTTGAACGCGGAAGCCAGGTACACTTCATGGCAGAAGTACAGGAATTGTTTGACTTTCCTCCGGCTCCCAAGCTAAACATTTATGGTATGCTGGACACAAAAAAAGCGAGTGAGGCAGAGATTCGAGGACAAGATTTGTTCTTCGGAAAGGCAAGGTGTTCCTTCTGCCATCAGCCTCCGTATTATACCGACAACCTCATGCACAATCTTAAGACTGAGCGTTTCTTCAAGCCGCAGATGTTCAATGGGCGTATGGCCAGTGCCGACGGCCCCATCAAGACCTTCCCGCTCCGTGGCATTAAAGACTCACCCCCATACCTGCATGATGGGAGGTTGTTGACGTTAGAAGATACGGTGGAATTCTTTAACTTGATCCTTGAACTCAGGCTTACGAAACAGGAAAAGGAGGATTTGGTATCCTTCCTGAGGGCATTATAGGTGTTTGCATCAGGGGGACTAACTTGATTGCATAGGAAATTTTTATTTTATTCATGCGGTTTTTAGGTATCATTTGTAGCTCAAGGCTTGAGCCTTGAGAACGCTGCTCAAACCTAAAGATTTTAGTTACAACAACTTGAAGTCGGGAACTTCAATATTAAGGGTTGCGCGGGCAAACAGTTTGTCCGTGCCCAATCAACTGCTTATGTAGGAGGACGTAACCATGCTTAATAGGCGTGAATTTTTAACGATAACTGGTGCAGGAGGGGCTGCACTGTTATTTGGTATTCCGAACCCTTTACATGCATCAACAAAAGAAAAGGAGGAAAAAATTATGCCGTACACAGCAAAGGATTATTCGAAGCTCATCGGGATGGAGGGATTCAGCGAGACGCTTTTAAAAAACCACTTTACCCTCTACCAAGGTTACGTGACAAACACCAACAAGGTACTCGACACCCTTGGGCAGATGTTAAAAGAAGGAAAGACTGCCACCCCGGAATTTGCCGAATTAAAGAGGCATCTTGGATGGGAATTCAACGGAATGCGGCTTCATGAATATTATTTTGAGAATCTTGGGGGAAAAGGCGGTATTAACAAAGAAGGAAAGCTTGCAAAAAAAATGGCAGAGGATTTTGGCGACTGTGCAACATGGGAAAAGGACTTCAGGGCGGTAGGAACCATGAGGGGCATTGGATGGGCTGTCCTCTATCAGGATAGCGCAAGTGGGAGACTCATCAATTTCTGGATAAACGAACATGATGTCTCTCATCCCGCAGGATGCAACCCCATATTAATCATGGATGTATTTGAACATGCCTTTATGCTTGATTATGGCCTGAAGAGGGCCGATTATATTGAGGCATTCTTTAAGAATATTGACTGGGCTGTAGCAGAAGCAAGGTTGAAATGAGACATTGGGTTGCGAGGATACACAAAAACTTGTACGAGCAATGAAAAGCCTTCGTTGCTTTAGTACCTTGCAAAAAACATTTCGACATTTTCAGCAAAAATATTTTTGTA